>CAYSLH010000368.1:0-4156 GCA_964431605.1 uncultured Myxococcales bacterium | reverse complement strand
TGAGGTGTTGGTTCTTGACATGAACACGGTCTCCACAATGGAGAAACTTGTGCCAGTCCAGAGAACCGAACAACTTAAGTCGTTGCTGCCAGCTCTCGTATCAGGGCCGGATGTGGAAATGTTGAAGCATCTAGCTCAAGTCAACAAGTCACTGGAACAAGATCTGGATGATTACGTACCGAGTCTCGTTCATACCATTGCACAGGTGATAAGTGACAGAAATGTTGGGTTGCTTGGCTTCAAGCTATGGAGTGGTGATGGCTTCATCGGCAGTGTAAAGGCCGCAAAACAATTACGCAAAATGTTTCCCGGTTTGAAAATAGTGGGGGGTGGGCCAACGGTTCTCTTAGCCCAAGACGCCATTTATGATATTACAGACGTATTTGATGCATTGGTAATAGGAGAAGGGGAGCAAGCGGTGGTTTGCCTTGCGGACTGGGTAGACGGAAAGAGTCGGTTGGAGGAATCCCCAAATCTTATTCTCCCTGGGGGTGAAAAAACCAAAAGGCTTTTCATCAAGGATTTGGAGAACTTACCTTTGCCCATATATAGCAAGGATGTATATCCGAGCCTTTCGGGAGATGATCACATAAAGCTTTTTGTTCTTGATGAGAGCCGTGGTTGTCCCAACAGATGTGCGTTTTGTGTGCACAAAGAGGCTAGCGGTGGACGATGGAGAGTCAAGAGTGCTTCTAGGGTGGTGGACGAAATAGTGGAAATCAGGAGGCTCCATGGTTCATCTGTGTATCGACTTGGTGGTTCATATACTCCGCCAAAGTTTTACAAGGAGTTTGGCAATCTTTTGCTTGAAAGCGGACCGAAGATTAGTTTCAGTGGGTTCGGCCATCCTTCCGGTATGTCAAATCAAGATCTGAACATGCTGGCAGAGGCTGGTTGCAAGTCCATATTTTTCGGGGTGGAGTCTTTTGATGAATCAGATTCGAAGATGCTTGGAAAAAAGCTTAATACAGAAAGTGCGAAGAGTGTTATTTCAAGTTGCCTGGATTACGGTATTGTCCCTATTGTCTCCATAATATACCCAGTTCCAGGACAGACGAAAGAATCACGGGAACTCAATTTGGAGATATCAAAGGAGTTACTTTCAGGAACCAAATCATCCCTAATGACTCAATTTCCAGGATTGTTGCCAGCAACAACATGGTGGGATGAGCCTGAACAATATGGCTTTACATTAAGTTGTAGTCGTAAGGAATATATGCGTATGACTGCATCCTATCGGATTAGGCATATCATACCTCCGTCCATGTGGGAACCATTGCCTTATTCTCTAGGAAAAATGGATTTTCGTGGTTACGCTGATGCAAATGCCGAATTTCAAAAAGAACTTGTAAGGTCGGGAGTTATTGTCAATGTGTCTGATGAAATGGTCCTGTTAGCGGATATAGTTGACCTGGAACTTATAAAATATCGTATCCAAATGCAGAGAAGTTTGTTTAGTCTTGACACTGAAAGAATAAAAAAATTTGTAGAGGATTTTAATTTTGGAATAACTAAAAAATGCTAGAGAGTTTTTCAAGACAGGTATTTTTTTTCTCCAATGTTATAACTGTTGTAGTTTCGTTTGGACTCGCAATCATCGGTTGGCTTAAGTCTCCACCCAGTGATTACAAAAAGTGGTGGGTATTATTTTACCTGTGCGGTGCATTATATTCATTTTCAGTGGCGGCGACTATCATTTTGGATGACGACCAATTGGTTCTGTTCATTGGGAAATTCGCCATGTCCATGGGCGTATTGTCGTTGGTATTTATGTCGCTTTTCAGTTGGAGTTTCTCAGGAGTAACGCGGTTCAAAGTAGTTTTTTGGGGTGTTTTGGTCATATGGGCCAGCATATTGTTTCCTTTGTTCTTTTTCACTGACTGGGTGGTGGCAGGCACCATTGCAGATCAATTGTCGCCCCATTCTCCTTTGCCTGGTCCCTTGATGTTCCTGTATATTTCATATCTTATCTATTCGTGGATTATTACTTTTTTTGTGCTGATTGGACTTTTGCATGGAAGTAAGGGCCTGAAACGTATTCAAACCGTTTATCTCCTTGTGGCTTTTTTTCTTATTGCAACTGGTTCCATAAGCTCCCTCTTTCCTAGTTGGCTGGGTTCTGAAAATACCCTTCTGCTTTTACCAACGTTGTTGTTGCCTCTTGGGACTCTAATCATCACCGTGGCCATTATCCGTCACAGGCTGCTGGACATACGCACCGTTTTTCACAAGACCGCCGTGTGGTTGTTACTGCTATTGTTTCTATTGGTACCGGTGTACCTGATACTGCTCGTTGGCTCAGGGTTTTTGGAGCACAGGGGAATATGGGAAAAATCCGTTTGGCTGGTGCTGCTGTTTATCCTTGGGTATTTTTACTTACGCGCTGTTAAACCCAAGCTGGACCATCTTTTTCAAAGGCGCGCCTATGACAGGCGCAAGGAACTCGATCGTTTCAGCAAGGCCATGACCAGGTTACGTAAACAAGATCGAGTCATAGAGCACCTGCTGGAAGTTATGGGTCACTCTCTGTACCCTTCAAAGATCGTGTTGCACGTAATGGATGAAGCCGGGGACGAATCCAAGTTGATCGTTGCGTGGCCTACGAATCCTGAGGGAAAAACACAAAAATTGTCTTCTGTTGGTAAACACGTTTTTATACAGCGCCTCAAGGAGCTGGGTGCGGCCGCGGAGTACGGCCAAGTGCGGGTGGACCCGGCATTTTCAGACATACGTCAGGAAGCCGAGTCGTTTTTCGAATCCACCGGGGCTGAAGTTTTCGCACCCTTGGTCAACGGAGACCAACTCATCGGCTTTATGGAGATTTATCCCAAGCAGAACCTCAGGCCATATTCATCCGATGACCTGGAGTTTATAGAACAACTTTGCACCTCGGCTTCTGTGGGCCTGGCCAACTCCATATTGTTCGCAGAAGTCGACACCCAGCGCCGGGAATTGTTCGAACTGACTGCAAACCTGGAACAGAGGGTTCAGGAGCGCACCGACGAACTTCAGAAAGCCAACGAGCGACTTCGTCATCTCGACGCGGTCAAGAGTAGGTTTTTCGCCAATATCTCCCATGAATTTCGAACTCCCCTGAGCCTGGTCCTTTCGCCCCTGGAATTGCTGATGGATGGATCCATGGGCAACCTGGACGAAGCCCAACTAAGGCAACTTTCCGGGATTCATTCCAATGCGTTGAGGCTTTTGAAATTCATAGATGACCTTTTGGACCTGAGCAAGCTGGAGGATGCCAAGCTCCGTCTGCGTCTTGGTAGGTTCGACCTTGCATCGCTGTTGGGCCGGATTGCGGATGCCACTCGGCCCTTGGCGGAAAGGAAGAATATCCGCTTGGAGTTGCACATAGATGATAGGGTCAAAGTGGATGCGGACGAGGAAAAGATCGAACGTATCGTCATCAATCTTCTAAGCAATGCCCTCAAATTTACTCCATCCGGAGGCAAAGTGGATCTGAGGGTAGGTCGAATTGGCGACATGGCCACAGTCGTCGTCGAGGATAATGGGGTAGGTATTCCCAAAGAGGAATTGGCTCATATCTTCGATCGTTTTCACCAGGTGGACACTTCCATTAGCCGAAAACCAGTTGGTACGGGTATTGGTCTTTCGTTGGCCCTGGAGTTGGCCTTGCTCCACAATGGAAGACTGGAAGTGGATTCACAGCCGGGACAGGGATCGATCTTTTCTTTGGAGATTCCTCTCAGCTCGGCGTCCATTCCATCGGACCATATAGAGCGTAGGGTGGTGGTGCAGCAGGTTGACGAACTTCGGCGAGAAGATGATCGCGGCATGTTCGAATGGGACGAAAAGATTCGTGCCTCTGATCAATACCGGTTCATGGACATATACCGGGTGACCGACAGGCGCACCGTGCAGCGTGTGGCCCCTACAGGTAATAAGAGGGCAAGGCTGTTGGTGGTGGACGACAACCAGGATTTGCTTCAATACATGGAGCAGATCCTGGGGGAACAATACAAGGTTTGGTATGCCCAGGACGGCAAGACCGCGCTGGAACTACTCAAGTCACATCGGCACGACCTGGTGATCTCGGATGTGATGATGCCTGGCATGAGTGGTTTGGAGCTTTGTCGCAGGATAAAAAGTTCATCGAAACTTCAAGATACTCCCGTGGTACTTCTGA
>CAYSLH010000367.1:0-4221 GCA_964431605.1 uncultured Myxococcales bacterium | reverse complement strand
CAGCCAGTCGGCGTCTGCAATTACCGGAACCTTTATGCTGAGCGTTCCCCTGACTCCTTTTACAGTTATTCCAGTGGCATTGAGACGCGAGGCTCTTTTGGTGTCATGGTCGATAAGAGTAACATCCTGACCTGCATTTTTCAGGTATGCCGCGAACAAAGAACCCATGGCTCCGGGACCTATTATTGCAATTGTTTTCATGTAAAACGCCTCTTGTTATTTAGCACCACCAAGGTTACTGATTGTAGCGACTATATCCCTTGTCATAAAGACTGACGAGGATTTGATTGTCCAGGAGGTTGATGGGTGTTTTTCGTGGTCCGATGTCCTTGGAAAAAACGAACAATGTGGGTACGAGTTCGGAAGTCAGGAAACGGGTCGGGACTTTCAACTTCACCATGGACGGACTAATGGGTTTTGCCGATGCCATGACAAACCCCCAGTCTCCAAAGGACGGAATGTTCGCATGATACGCCAGTATGTGCAGAGCAGAGCCGATATCACTGTCGGTGGCGACGGAAAGGGTGTTCGCAATGCACCAGAAGGCATCTGTGGCATAAAATGGACTCGTGGATTGGGTAACCAGGATACCGGTGGGATACAGGTGCTTTACGGCAAGTCTGAAGAATGTCTTGGTGTAAAGTTTTCCCAGCGCTTCATTGTTTGGATCCGGTAGATCCATGATTATCACGTCCCATCGATCATTGGAGCGTTCCAGGAATTTTTGAGCGTCGTTGTTGTGTATCTTTACCTTACTACTCAGCAATGATGCTTTGTTCAGCTTCACCAGCATAGGTTGGGTGGAAAACAGCCTCGTCATCTCCGGGTCCAGGTCCACGAGATCGATGCATTCTACCGAGTCGTACTTTAGAACTTCCCGGGCGGCCATTCCGTCTCCTGCTCCCAGCAAAAGCACTCTCCTCCTGCCAGGTACCATGGACATGGCAGGATGAACCAGTGACTCGTGGTAACGAAATTCGTCAGCCGATGAGAATTGCAGGTTGCCATCTATGAAAAGTCGGATATCGTTCTTCCATCTGGTCAGCACCAGCCTTTGGTATGGTGTTGTCTTGGCGAAAATAATATCGTCATCATAGAGGTTGTCCTCTATCCACGTGGTTGCAGTACCAGCTGTTATCATTCCCACCAGCAATCCCACAGCGGTTATGGTGGTCAATATCTTGATTGTTTTAGCCCTTGCAATCTTGTGACCGAACAATACGAGTCCCATGGCTGCCACTACCACGTTGAGCAAACCAAATAAAAATCCTGTGCGGACTAGTCCAAGCCACGGAAGCAAAATCAGGGGGAAAAGCAAGGATGCAGCCAATGCACCCAGATAATCGAGCGCAAGCACGTTTCCTATGGCTGAGCGAAGATCGGTATGGGTACGAATTATGCGTACCAGCAAAGGAACCTCTAGGCCGACCAAAGCACCGATGGAGACAGATATACCTATGAGTATGGGCAGGTAGGTGTCGAGCAGGGCGAAGGTAAAAAAAAGCATCAATGCGGACACTCCACCGATGGCTCCAACTGCTATTTCCACCAACAGGAAGGTACCAAGGAGATTGCGTCTGATGTACTTGGACAAAAATGAGCCTACCCCCATGGCCGAGAGAAATAAACCTATGACCAGGGAGAACTGGGTTACTGAATTACCCAGCAGGTAGGTCGAAAGGGTCCCTGCGAGCAACTCATAGGTAAGACCGCAGGCAGCCACCACGAAAACCGATGCCATGAGTATGACGGCAGGCGTACCGATCTTTTCCTGTCCATCTGCATGGTTCATGCTCACGTTTGGCGCTTTCTCGGGTCCGGATACGGAATTGTCGCCAGGGGCGGTCAAAAGTGGGTCCTGCGGCACTGGAGCAAGGTTCGCCTATTGGATAGCCGCTGCTATGATTATGGAAAGGCCGATGAGGAAGGAGCCAATGACTATGCCCAGGGCAGTGTTTTGATCCTCCTCTATTTCCTTTCGAACGCTAAACGGCATGAGCTTGTTGAAGAGGGCAAACGCCAGGCCGAAGACCAACATGCCTATCAATGCATAGATTAGAGTTGAAAGCAGCAACCAGGGTCTTACATCGTTTAGAAAATGATCCATCCGAATCCTCCTCGGTTTTTTGTTGATTCACTTACCACCGTGAAAGCCCCCACCAAAATGACGGCGTCCTGTTCCTCCGAAAAAATAGTAGCCTCGTCTATGGCCGCTGCGTCTGTCCATAGACTTGCTTTGTTGGCGTATGCTGACGGGTTTATCCAAGCTCCCAGCAAGCCCGATGCCATGGCTCGAAGCGAAGAATCCTCCAGCCGTAGCGATGGAAAAAACCGTACCGGCAATTATCGCAGCTATCCAGTTCATGGGATACCTCTGCAGACAGTATCATTGGTACTGACATGTCGGTTCGTATGCAGCTTAGCATGTTCAATCATCATCATCTTCCATGACAGGGGCCCATCTTCTCGACTCGAAAAGGCGTTGGCGAACGATTTCAAACAGTGGAGCCATCGCAGTGAAAATAAAGATAATCAGGAAGTATCGCGATAATATTGCACCTTGGTAGAGCTGAATGCGTATCCTGGGAGGACGTGTGGTTCCAGCTTCCCCTTTGAGTATAAGGGAGTAGGTGCCCGGAGGCGGCGCTTTGAAAAATGTCTCCGTGGTCTGAGAGCCTTCAGTCCAGGATTCACCGCCTTCTACTCCGTAATAATATGACACCTCGGATCCGGCTTCGGCCTGAACGTTATCATTGGAATCGACGAGTGCAAAGTCGAGTGCAAGCCAATTGTTGCTGACAGGGGCGTGTAGCTTCAGTTCCATGACTCCGCTTTCAGTAATATTGAAAGGCTCCGATATGGTCTCTTTCAGGTATTTATCGTCGTCAAATACACCTGAATAGACGAGAGTCGGTGCAGCGATGAAATAGGAATAAGCCAACAGCACGAGATTGATTGCGGCAAAAACTAGTCCCGTTTTCAACAGAGCATTGGCAACAGGGCCCCTTTTGAATGGTTGGCAAGGAGATACTCCCACCGGTTCAGGAGGGGTCCTTCTTTCTTTGAATGCGTCGAAGACCTCCTTGGGTTCTTTGTATTTTCCCAGGAAGTATTCGACCTCGCTTCCATCAGATTCTATCTCGAATAGCCGAGGAGGAGACACAAGGGTGGTGCAGGTAAAGCGATCTCCCACGCAAGCCAACCATGGCAAAGCCCCGTCCACGTATACCAACTGTTCGTTGGTCTTTTCATAATAGGAAAAGTCTATATTTCCAAGCCCGAATTTCGACTTGGGCTTTACCAGATATCCTGCCACCAGGGGGTCAGGTTTCAAGGCTTGTTTCGTCGTCCTGCTCAACACCCAGTGACCGTTTTCTTCAGCCAGCCACAGATATCCCCTATCCGGATTCCACATCAGGTATTCCCTGCTGCGGTAGCCTTCGTCGTCTTTATAAACCATTCGGCCGCATACTTCGTACCTAGCGCCTTCAAAGTCTGCAACAGCCCCAACCTTGAAGAGTAATCCTGTTTTGAGCCCCTTGGGGTTGATGCCCATGACCCTGGCCTCGGCTCCAGTCAGGTCGTTTTGGGAGCCGCAATAGGTGCATACGATGGTCTCGGTGTTGCGGCCTTGGGGCTGCTCTAAAGGCGCACCGCAGTTGGGGCATTCTACGTCCTTCGCCCCTGCGCTGACGTCTTTGTCCTCATCCGGCTTCGGGGAGTCCAGCGTTACCTGCTCATGGGACAGAGGTTTTCCCATAAAGGCGTGCGCCTGGTCTTGTTCGTCGTATTCAATGGTTGCAAAGTGCTTACCATCGGGGGTGGCGACGTCTGCGTATGGATATTGTTCATCAGGCAACACGGCGAATGGTAACTGGCCTTCACCACCAACACACTTTGCCACCCCTGTCTCGCGAACTGTAAATAAATGGCCGGAGAGTTTTACATTGTGACCGACCTGCAATTCTTCTGCTGGTGGCAGGTCTTGTTCGGTTTTCATGGATCGTTCGAGGGAGAGGTTCCTTTCGTCCTCACTCACCCAGGCGGCTTTGCCTCCTTCTATGTCCAGGTACCATTCATCCCATGCGCCGGTGGTGTGCTCGTAACGAACATGTCCTACCACCTGGTAGGATTTACCGAGGATTTTTCCAGTGGCGCCCATGTACAGGCGGCTGTCGCTTTCAGGCAGTATGGACTTACTGCCCATCTTGGCGGCGCCTT
>CAYSLH010000366.1:0-4243 GCA_964431605.1 uncultured Myxococcales bacterium | reverse complement strand
AGGAGTCCTTTCGAACTCATTCAGTGTTCGGGAGATGGCACTCACTTCACGGCCTATAGACCCACGCGGTTGTACCAACGCCTGGCTATGGCAAGCATCGATAAAAATGTGTATCGCGTCCGCAGGTAAGCTCATCACCCGTGACTCGAGCCATGACCTGTCAATGTGTCCATGAATGAGAGTCAAAAACGTCTTGCCGTGATCTCGTATTCCATGCCCAGAATATGAAAAATAAAAAACAACCCTTTTCCCGTTTTTCCTGTCTAGCTCCATAGAGTTTGCCAACTCTCCCAACATCGCGTTGATATTGCTCAAAGTCGGGATGACACTTCTTTTTGCGAGCCCTGAAAACATACGCTGACTATCTCGATCAAGCACTGTGGCAAGAACAGAACGCCTGGCCAAAGGATAGAAAAAAGAATAAAACCTACCAGCATCGTCATCAGCGTATTGCAACTGATTCAAGCCGGAATCGTCGGGAGCCACATTTACCCCAATGTGTATGGAATAGACCGCCACCTCGGCATGCGCATCTATCGCTCCAGAGAATAAGAGCAAAACCCATACCCCAAGAGATTTCATCACTTCTCCAATGTAAACTCATCCAACACGAGCATGTAAGGAACTTTTTGCCCTGCAAGGAAAGATTCAATTACGTCACGCATTTCTTCCCGAGACAGGGGTCTTGGAGAATAAACGCCAATTACTCGATAACGTCCTGGAAGATGCTCCTTGCCAAGAACAATACCATGTCCGATAATCCCACCTCTGTTCACTGCTAGACTGCTGTCGGCCTCTGATGGAAAATACCATATTAACAGGCCATCGACACCAAGGGCCGCTGCAGAAAAATAAGATTCGTTTTTCGGAGATTGAAGACTAAAGATCAGGGTATCCCCATAATGACATCTAGGGGTCTTGTCCAGTAGTATGGCTTCATCTCTACCTTTACAAGCCAAGCGCATGGATGCTTCGCCAATTGAGTTCCCTCTAGCCAAAAACTCACTCCTGTATGCAGGGCTTGTTCTAAAAAAGAACATAGGCAAGAAGGCAAACATCACCACGGCAAGCATCACCCCTGCCGGCACCATGACCTTTATACTCAAATACCGCAAATACGGACCAGAAGGTTCATCGTCCAAGCGTTTCAGTACTTTTGCAAAGATGGCTTCCTTCTCTTGAACCGATGGACCAGGACCTCCACTGAGCAACCGATCTAATTTTGTCTTGCGGTAGGTCATTACACCGACTCCCGTGACTCCCGTAAAATATCCAATATAATCCAAGTCGGATGCAGCTATGGTTAACCCATCCGAGCTTGGATATAATAAGCATCACTTACAACATATGTCGGTCATACCTTCACACATTTTGCTTCCGTCGATCTGCGTTCCCTCCGGGCACTGGCTCATGGCGTTTATACAAGTCCCACCGTTGCTCTCGCAATCAGTATTTACTCCCGGCATACAAAAACCCGGAACACCGGACATGGCTCCCATGCATGTCAAATCAGAAGAACAGTCATCAGCGCCTAAACAAGGCATTCCCATGGTTCCGTTTGAACACATGCCGAGGGTTCCACCCGGCATGATACACTTGAAGCCAACAGGACAATTGTCAACAGACTTACACAAGCCGGTCAGGCAGATACGAGCTTTGCCTGGAATGTCCTGCTCGTTACAGACCGATCCCACTTGCCCCAACGGACAATCTCCATCCTGGGGACAAGGAGGAAAAGTAACACATGCGGTTTGCTCCTGCTCAGTCTCACTGATGTCAAGGCAAATGGAAAATTCGTCACACCCATCTTGACCGTCAGGTCTCATGGTACATTCTTTCTGTTCAGACTGTGCACTACACAACCCCATGACACAAGACTGGGTCTGGGCGCAGTCGGCGTCGGTTGAGCAACCAGGGACCTCCTTGTTTACACACATGTGGGTACCATACTGATTGTTGGGAAGATCGATCTGAGTGTCACAATACTGGTTCGATGCACAATCCTGGTCTGTCATGCAACCTGGCGCACATAGTCCATTGAAACACCATTGCCCCGAGGGACAAGGACTGTCCACAGAGCAAAGAAAAGCTCCAGACGAACTTCCACTGGAACTGACCTTCATGCATTTTCCGGTCTGGGCTGGTTTTCCATCGTCGGAACGTCCGAGATTACAAGAATAACCACTGAGACAATCGTCATTGGTTGCACAATTATCCTTGCCGGAATCGTCACCACCACAACTCGAAAATACAAATACTGGGAGCAAGAGAGTCAAAACTTTTGCAATTTTCATGGTCATCTTCCTTTCGATGGTTACAACTGTTAGTAACTGCTCTTTGCTCTTTACCTACGGGCCATGAAGATTTTTGGTCATTTTTTTTTCATGGTTCCGTATCAAGGCCATAGCTTTTTACGTTTCAGATGCTTTTTCAGACTACTACGCAGTCCTCTCTCGAGCGTACGCACCTTTGCCCTGGTGATCCCCAAGGTGTGTGCCACTCGCTCCTGTGACTCCCCCCGAACATAACGAAGTTCAAAAAACAACCTCCTGTTTTCATCAAGGTTTTCCACAAAACTTCGAGTAACCTTTTGTTGCACTTTGAAATGGGCATCCTGTCCCGGATCAGAGCAGGTGTAGGGTTTGTTTTCACTCAACAATGTATCAATATCTTCCATCCCAGATGGAATGTCCAAAGCACTTATGACCACCTGCCTTCCAAGTTTTCTCATCCGGTCGATCATGAGGTTTTTGGTTATTCGCAACAGATATGGTCTGAAAGGATTTTTTCCATCATATCCACGACGTGCCGTTTCTGAAAAACATCTAACAAATGTCTCCTGTATAAGATCGCTCTGAATTGAAGGGTCTGTGATCCCCCTGACGACAAACATCTTTTCCCTTGAATACACAAATCCACGCTGAATCAGGGTTGATACCTCATCAAAATACTCATGATAAATTTTCTCGAAAGCAAGCTTGTCCCCGGCCCTATAACGATTGAGCAACCCAGGTGTTTGAACAAAGATTCCCATTTTGCAACGTAGCTCCTTCTAATTATAGCAAGTCAGGTATATTGACGATGGAATGTGTTACATATTCGCAATTCAGCCAGCTCTTGGGTGGAACTTGTCAAAGACGCGCCTGAGCCTGATGGCATTTACGTGGGTATATATCTCCGTTGTGGATAAATCAGCATGGCCCAACATGGCTTGTACCGAACGCAAATCCGCTCCTCGTTCCAGCAAATGGGTAGCAAAAGAATGCCTAAGTTTATGGGGTGAGATGTTTTTTTTTATACCAGCACTTACTGCATAGTTTTTTAAAGTTTTCCAAAAGCCCTGACGGGTCATAGCTCTGCCACGGGAGGTTACGAAAAGTGAATCACTCCTGCGATTTTTTAGAATAGCAGGTCTACCTTGTGCCAAATAAAGTTCTATGGCATCCAATGCCCTCTCTCCCACTGGTACCTTTCGTTCCTTTCTCCTTTTTCCAAACGCACGAACCGTACCGAGACGTCTGTCCAGCGAACGAACCTCTAAGTTCACCAGCTCCGATACTCGAAGCCCGGTAGCATACAACAACTCTAACATGGCCTTGTCGCGTTGTCCCCTTGGGGTATTTACCTGGGGTTGTTCAAGGAGTTCATCCACCTCATCAATAGAAAGAAACTCTGGCAGTCGCCGATGGATCTTTGGCATGTCCACATCCTCACATGGGTCTACCGCACAGAGTCCCTCCTCCACTAAAAATCTGTAAAACATCCGTAATGCGCTAAGCAGGCGAGCCTGGGAACGACTTCCAAGTCCTTCGGCATGCAGTAGCTGAAGCAACTCCAGAATATGCAAGGACGACACCTGCCCAAAATCTTTCATCCCCTTTCCACTGGCAAACGACAATAACTTCCCAATGTCTCGCCTGTATGATTCCTGTGTATTCTTGCTCAGGTTACGTTCTAATCGAATATGGTCCATGAAGCGATCGACCTGAATATCAAATCCTTCCATTCTATCTCCTCCTGCCAAGGACACATCTCAATACAAATTATGTCAACTTTTCACCAGGCAAACCAGGAAATACAGGTGGTACCCAATACAGGTGGTACCCAATATGCCCCCCAATACAGGTGCCAGCCACTTGTTAAAGCCAGCCACTTGTTACCCAATACAGGTGCCAGCCACTTGTTAAAGCCACTTGTTAAAGCCACTTGTTAAAACTTACTTGTTAAAAACTTGTGTACAAGA
>CAYSLH010000365.1:0-4250 GCA_964431605.1 uncultured Myxococcales bacterium | reverse complement strand
AAATATCGGTACATTGCATAAGTTGGAATAGCGATGACCAAGCCAGCAGCAGTAGTGATGAGTGCTTGCCATACACCAGAGGCTACTACGCTCGGATTCCCTACTACCTTGAGCTTCTCCACTTCCTGGAACGATTCGATGAGCCCGAGAACCGTACCAAGCAATCCCATCAGTGGCTCCAGGGCAGCGATGGCACCGAGAGCTCCCACCCACCTGCTCAGGCTCGATGATTCCTTTCTGCCTGCCAGTTCCAAGGCTTCAACTATTTCGGCCCTTGGTCGAGATTGTTGCTCCAGTCCCGCGGCAAGGACCCTCGCCATGTGGGTGTCGTTTTCGCGACAAGCGGACAGAGCTTCCGAGTGCTTTGCCTGCTGCAGCATGTGCTTCATTCTCTTCATGAAATCCACTGGCACTATCCTGCTCTTTTGCAGAGCCCAAAGACGCTCGATTACTATTGTCAATGCCAATACGGATCCAGCAAGGATCGGTATCATCATCAAACCGCCGCGCAACAAGGTGTCTACCATGCTGTACTCCCTATAATCATGCCCCCAAGACGCTGATGCTACCACAGGTACAGAGTGTTGCAACTACCCGTGTGGATTTTACACCTTGGCCGCAATATCTGTTCGATGCTCAGCCACTTTTCGTATTAACATATCGTATATCAAAGCAGATCCCGGATGATTCCCTCCAGCCTATGTTCCTTTATCAAGCCCACAAATACCCACTTCAGTCTTCCTGACCTTCCGAACAGGAGCAAAGTAGGAATAACACTGACGTTGCCGAAAACAGACTTGCCTTCGATGATTTTTTTTGAAGCCAATAACACCGGGAAATCTATCTGCATTCCTTGAACAAAAGGAACCAGTACCTTGGAGCCGAGTTTATCCATGCCTATGCCGACCACCCTAAGGCCCTGGTCCCTGTACTTTCTATATAAAGCGCCGTATCCGGGCATGGATATGACGGAAGGCTGGGACCAAGTCGTGAATAGATTCAGCATCAGAACCTTGCCTCGATACCTGGAAAAGTCCACCCTTTTACCGTCCGTATCTTTTAGTACCAGACTATATACTGACCCATCACAAGCAGAATCTGAACATACGCCATGCATCATGCCGGTACATCCGCATGCCACAGTTGCCATGGCTAATATCATTACCAGATTTGCCGTGGCAGATGTCTTCAATGGTTGTAGTCTTCGTACCATACGTAGATATCCCCTGCCACCTGATGATCCAGTGCAAACTCACTCTGGTCCACCTGCACCACAAGCACCGGGGTTCTCTGATGAACCCTCAGCTTCACTCCAGGGCTGAAGCCGAGAGACAGAAGTTGGTGCAACCTGTCATGATCGCTCGTTCTCAGATATGCCACTCGTAAAAACCGTTCGGAACAAGGCACTTCATTCAGAGACCTCAGCGCACTGCTTACCTCCACCCGTCCGGATTTGCAATCTTCACCTGGTGGAATCGGCTTTCCATGGGGACATTCTTTAGGATGACCCAGCAAGGTACATATTCCATTTGTGACCTCCGGGACAATGGCGTGTTCGAAATCGCAAGCCATTTTTTCAGACTGATCCGCGCTAAGACCTAAAACATCCACCAACAGCCTCTCTGCAAGACGATGCCGCCTGATGATGGAAGCGGCTTTTTTTTCTCCTTCTTTGGTGAACTCTATATTTTGCCCTTTCTGTTTCAGTAAGCCCAATTGCACCAACTCATCCACTGTACTCTGGTTCACCTCTGCATGGGCTCGCTCCAGACAACTATCAACAGTAACCAGACCGTCCTCCCTGCAAGTCCATACTGATTCCAGCAACTCGTCCACCACGTGTTCTTTGTCTTCGGTCAAAACTCAACTCCCAATCCCCTCAACACCACGTTCATCAAGGCGCCGAGCAACAAAGCATAAGTCATAACAAATACGAGTAGAGCGCTTCCTACCGCAATTCCACGTTCCTTGAACATTACGAGCAAGGTATTGACACATGGCATCATCATTGTCATTACAACCAACGCTACCATAACCTGTATTCCATCGTACAAACCTGATTGCATCTGCTGTGCGAGCAAAGCGGCCCCAGCTTCCCTACGAACAAAGGTCATGAGAAACAAGTCCGCACTCTCTTTTGGCAGTCCCAAGAACTTCACCAGAAGGGGCCTGGAGGCGTTCCGGATGACATCGAGTAGACCAAGTTGCTGAAGAATATACAGAACAAGTGTTCCAATCAAAAAATATGGAATAGCTTCCTTTAGGAACCAATAGAGCCTGTGACCCGTCTTGGATAAACTGTTTTTCAACTTTGGTAATCGCAGGGGCGGCAGTTCCATGATAAAATCCTGTTTGCGTCCAGGAAGAAGCCAGTTGGCCGCCGCCCCAACTATCAACACTTGGAGAAAAATGACACCGAACACAGTGAGAGTGGCTCCAATACTCAGATCTGCAAGAACTACCATCATGACACCCAACAAAGGCGCGCAAGGTGCTGTGAGCACCAATAGTAAGGTGGCGATGATACGCTGTTTCCTGGTATCGAGCATCCTTGTGGTTAGCACCGCCATGGTAACGCATGAAAGCCCCATCACCAGGGGTACGAGACCTTTGCCGTTCAGACCGATGCGTCTCATGGCCCGGTCCAGCAACAAAGACATCCTGGGCAAGTAACCAGAGTCTTCTAGCACGGCGAAAGCAAAAAAGAACGTTGCCAAAACGGGCAGTACTATCCCAACGGGCAAGGCTACTCCAACTGTAATCAGGCCAAAATCTCCAGTGATTAGTTGTCGAAGCCACATATGATTTGCAGGGATTAACTCGACCCAGTTATCGAGCCACGGTATCAACACCTGTCCAAGGAGTTTTCCCTCGAGAAGGTCCACGAGTACCGTGGCTCCGAGCCAGCCCACGAAAACATAGACAGCCACAAGTGTTATCAAAGCGATGGGGACTCCGGTGGAAGGCCTCCTGGTCCATACCCCGATCTTGTCTGACAGCCTGGTTTTCACACCGCCATGACGCTTTACTATCTTTCCAAGTAGTTGCTGCGCCTGTTGATTAGCGGCATTTGTCAATATAATATCAGGCTGGGTCTTCCAGCTTTGTCTTTGCTGCTGAATTTCTTTGATGATCTTGTCGACTGTATCAATCTCCACATGGTCGTCCAACACATCGTAAGCACGTCCAAGCCCTGTGAGCAGTTGATAAGCCATGGCCCTTGCTGACAAGGGATAACCTTCCAAAAGAGATTCGATTCTGTTAGCAACAAGGGCTAGGTTTTCCGGATAAGCCAATCGGACTTTCAATAACCGTGGTGAAGCCATCTTTTTTTTGAGTTGCCGAACTCCCCGCCCCTCCACGGCAACCGTCTCAACCACGTCAACTCCAAGAATCTCCGAGATGCTCTTCGAGTTGACCTGCAAACCCCTTTGGGAAGACTCATCTACCATGTTCAAGGCCACCACAACAGGGGTCTCGAACTCTGCCAGATGCATGGCCAGCGAAAGTCCCCGTTTTATGTTCTTGGCATCCAACACCAGCAACACTGCTCCCACTCTCTTCCTGGTCAAAAGGTCCCGAATTACAAAAGCGTCCTCAGAGCGATCATTGATGGAGATGATCCCGGGAGCATCAACTATTTTCCTGAATTTTCCAACGGATATGGGTCCTTGTGAAAGCTCTACACCTGTAGCGGGATAGACGAACTCTGATTGTTGCTTGCCCACCAAACAGGAAAACAAAGTGGATTTCCCAACCTTCAGGTTACCCACCATCAATATGGTATCCTTACCGAAATGCTGCCTTGCAGACCTTGCCAGACGCTGTCTTCGACGTCTCCTCCTGCGATGCCGCTTGTGGAGATCATCAGCACCCGGAAGGTGTTGGTTGTTTTCATTGAAATCCATATCTTGCACAGGTTTTGATCGGCACAGGATATTAGTCAAGGATCTAGAAACAGATCTGACCAAAGGCTTTCAAATCATGAAAATCTCCACTTGTTGGTCGCCAGGATAAAGCTTCGATTGCGTCCAATCTGTAAAAATTTGCTCGCCAGCAATCCCCATGCTTTGGGGGTCTTTTTCCTCTGCCTGTCATCTGAGAAAATGGAA
This sequence comes from uncultured Myxococcales bacterium, assembly GCA_964431605.1. GTDB lineage: Bacteria > Myxococcota > B64-G9 > B64-G9 > B64-G9 > JALVPF01. The sequence continues at coordinate 138 of CAYSLH010000365.1, read as the reverse complement.
TGACCAACTCAACGCTCCACTGCCTGTCCGTGTCATTACGCTTGTTCAGTGTGCCATCCACGTGTGCTGCGACTCTGCATTCGGGATTGCACCCCAGATTCCTCCCTTGGCGCCTATCCGTAAATGATGCTCCAAGCA
>CAYSLH010000364.1:0-4301 GCA_964431605.1 uncultured Myxococcales bacterium | reverse complement strand
TGATGCCCACCTGAGAGGCCCTCAAGATCCCAACCAGATTGCCATGATCGATTTTCTGGAAAATGCTCGACATCAATACTCATCACTGGTTGTGCTGGGAGATTTCTTCGAATTCATGGCGGGAAACAATCGGACTGCATCCAAAGCCTTTGGTGACGTTTTGAATATCATAGAAAGATTCGATTCAGTGGAGTTGATAGAAGGAAATCATGATTTCGATCTATGCAACCATATCCCAGGCCTCCAAAAAGCGAACATATATAGCTCTACAGCCAAGCTGGATCTTGCGGGACACAGATGCCTGGCGCTTCATGGAGACAGGGCAAGCCCCGGAGACGTTGGTACCAAAGCCCTAAGGGCCGTCCTGCAATCAAGAGCCGTTCGTCTCCTCAGAGACAAGATCCTGCCCGACTTCGCAATCTTTCACTTTGCACTTTTGTTTGCCCAAGTCAGCCGTACTGCACGCTGGCCGGGTAGAAAATACGAAGAGACCTACACCGTGCAAATGGCCGCCGAACTGCTGAAAAAAGCAGACATGGACGGAGTTTTTTTTGCACACACCCATAAGGCACATCTCGAACATACCAAATATGGCTTTTCGGCCAATCCTGGAGCTGCTCATCTGGATGGTGGCTCTTACATCCACATGGAGCAAAGCTCGTTGGAATTGAGGAGCTTCCCATCAGCTAAGCCCATAAAACAACTGGCCCTGGCCTAGTAGAAATACAGACTCCATATTACCGTGCCAACCCACAGGGCCAGGTTCGACACAGAGGCAATATCCGTAACCAGGGCCTCGGTGGGAGCAAGGTCTCTTCGGGATTCCACCAGCTTCAGATAGCGAATTATTCCGAACATGGGAAAGGGGATGGTCAACAAAAGTTGATACCCTCCGAATTTAGATACAGTGCCTGGCGCGAAGGTATATGAAACATAGGCGATTATAGTTATGGCTGAAGCAAACCATTCGGCCCATTTCAGCGAGGGAATGGAATAGCCCCCCAACGACGGGCGAGTGATGTTTACATTGTCTTGTTGTCCATGAAGCTCATGACGACGTTTTCCAAATCCCAGCAGACACGCTAAAAAAAACGTGCAAACCACCAGCCAGGAAGAAAACACCACATCGATGACCACAGCCCCCCCCACTACTCTCAAGACAAAACCTGCTGCGATTGTCATGACATCTACAAAAGCCAATCTTTTGAGGAGCAAAGTGTAAAAAATGTTCAAAACGAGATAAGTCGAACAGACCACCCCGAACTCGATATCGAGAAAATATGCCCCGCCGACGGCTAAGGTATCCAATAGACCTGCTACGACCAAGGCTCCGGTCTTAGACACCCTTGCCGAAGCAACCGGCCGTTTTGATTTAAGCGGATGAACCCTGTCCCGTTCGGCATCCACCACATCATTGAATGCGTATACTCCGGAACTCAGGAGGCAAAAAATGGCGGCACCGGCCAGTGACACCAACCATGTGTTACTGTCGAAAGCTTGTCGGGCGAACAGCATCGGGGCAAGAACGAAAAGGTTCTTGACCCAGTGCACAGGTCTGAGGATTTTGATCCAGTCTTTGATCATTATTCGCCCCTCTAACAATCAACCACCCACAATGTCAAACTCCCTTTATGTAAAACAGTATGTTCGACCATCTGTAATGGGTCCTGGCAGCATGATGAGATAAGGCAACGTTTCAGCCCAAATGCTTGACATACATACCAATTTCCACTATCATTTTTGACCGCGTACCTGGATTCAAGGTGCACGGAAAGGCTTGGACATCAATGCTGCGCAACGCTGTTATCCTTGTTATCTTTTTACTGACAAGCGTAGTTTCACATGCGGGAACCGTCAAGGGGCAACTGGATGTTGCTTCGTTGTCCAACCTAAAAATCCAACGTACCGGAGACGGCCATTTCTGGGATCTGTCGCAAAGTTTACAACAGACACGGCAAATAATATCTGTTCCAGTCGCAGTTGTGCTAGAGAACAACTCTGTAAAAAATTTAGAGACTCGGACTCCTCCAGTCCAATTGACAATTAAGGGTTATGGGATTTTTCCTGCACTAGTCACCGTAAGGGTGGGTGATGAGCTACAAATCGACAACCTCGATGATCACCCTTATTCTTGCAGAATCGACGGGGGGCCTTCTTCCATTGTTTTGGACGGGCTTTCGCCCAAACAACCCAGGAAAGTCAAGATTGTGGCTGCCGGCGTGCTTGGCATCAAATGTAAAAAATTCCCCTTCATGAATTCAACAATCGTTGCCAGTGAAAGTCCTCTTTCAACTGTTGCCGACCACTCAGGCCAGTTTCAAATCCCAAATGTCCCTCCAGGTCAATACCTGGCAAAAGTATTTACAGCAGGAAAGCTGAAATGGAAAAAGCAAATTGTGGTATCTTCGGCAGCCAGTACGAAGCTGAGTTTGGGGCCAACCGAAAAATCAACCCCCGCTGGGAAAACACCCGATTTGGCAGAAGCTCCTGCACCAGCTATGAAAACTACAGACAAGAAAGACAAACCTGAGCCGAGACAGATCACCAATGGTGGCAATGGTAAATCAAAAGAGGCAGTGGATAAAAAACAGCCAACTCAAAAACCTCCAGTTCAAAAACGACCTCAAAACAAACAAAAGATCAAACCGCCAACTCCACCGACAAAAAACATTACAAAAAAGTCAAATCCATCTATGAAGGACAAGCCGATCCCGACTAAAAATAGAACATCCGGAAAGACTTCCGCACCCAGTGACAAGAAAGAAAGTGGCAAGAAAAAACCTGCAACCAGGCCACAGCCTAATAAAAAGAAACCAGAAGAAGGGTTCAAGGATGTCGAACCGGAGATTGAAATCGAGGTGGAGTAACTTTCCATCCCTTGCTCTAATTTCCAGAGAGGAAAATTGATGTCTAAAATAAAAACCGTGATCGTCGTCCTTCTCCTGGTCCTGGCAGCAGGAGGAAGTGCCTTTTACGGGTTGACGAAATTCTACCAAACCGAAGTTCTTCCAAACATGGAAAAGAACATCGATGGTTGTGCAAAACAGGTTTTAGATACCATCAGGGCGGAATCTTTCATGCACATCCAGGCCCTGCAGGTTCATTCAAGGAACACGGTCTTGGTGGACTTGTTGGCCCAACTCCCGTCCGCGGAGGGCCAAGCCCCGGATGCTTTGAAATCGTCCCTGGCACAAGCAACGAAAAAAATCGAGGGAACTCTGGAAAAAATCAGAGCAGGTATCAAGTCTGAAAAGCTCAGCATTGTAAATGACAAAGGTTTAGAAATCACCAGTGTCCCTGGCGGCGTGTCTGCAAAGAACCTTCAAGGGCTTCCTTTGGTGCAAGACTGCCTAAAAGGCAGTATGCGGGATGGTATTTACGAGTTGGACGGCCATGTTTCCATGCTTGCAACATCTCCAATCATGGACAATTCAGGCAAGCCCATAGGCTGTCTGATGAGCTCACAAAAGTTCGGCAAGGCTTTGCTGCAAAAGCTCTCCCAAACCTCGGGTCATGATTTGGCTTTGCTGATGCGGAAAAAAGCACAAGTAACCACGCTGGGAAAAGCAGCATCCGATGCCTTGGCAAGTTCTGCGACAAAGCAAGGCTCCATCAAATTTGGGACACCCACCGGAGCCCTTCCCCTCCTGATAGACCTCAAGAACAAGGCATACACTGCATCTGTCATCAAGCTCCCCAGCGCAACAGACCCTGTTTTGCTGGCAGTGGTGGTAGATTTGGCAAAAGGCCTTGCTCCCCTTCAAAAGGCCCAAATGATGATCATATATGCAACCGGTGCATTGTTCGTGTTTGGCCTGCTGCTTGGGTTGCTCCTTTCAGGGGGAACAACAAACAAGGAATTCGAACGGCTGCGTGACTCCGTCCGGTTCATGGCTGATGGAAATGGAAATATCATAGATCCTGAAAATTACAAAGGACCATACAGAGAACTGGCACGGGATCTACAGCGTTTGGCTGAAGCGGCCAAGCCCGTAACTCACCCGGGAGGACTTGCTTCGAGTGAAAGTATCTCGCAGGTGTTAGGCAGGCCTGACAATGAGGAAATGGGAGGCACGGAATCCATTGACTCAGGCAGTCTCGATTTCGAAAGTCTCCTTGGAGATAACAGAGGCTCAGCTCCGCCACCTTCTCCATCTCAACCGCCTTCGGCTACACCGTTTTCACCTTCACCGGTCCAGTCGGGTGCTCATGATTCTCCGGCTGCTTCTGCTATTCAACCTGCGGTAGCATCCCCTACAGGTCCCAAAGTAGACATGCCAGGTGATCTGGCAAGCTTTTTT
>CAYSLH010000363.1:0-4344 GCA_964431605.1 uncultured Myxococcales bacterium | reverse complement strand
GATGAACTGGAAAAAGCAGAGCAGAACCACGAGACTTCCCAAACACGCCCTGCTATAAACAAAACCCCTGCAACAGACAAAGTCCCTGCAACAAATACCGAGACAAATCCGGTACCAGAATAGAATCAAACTGGTGAGACCCGCTGGCTGGCTGAAGTCGACTTCGCGGTTTTTTTATCCAACGAGATCAACTGCAGAAAAGAAGTAGGCAATCTCTATCTTTGCCGTATCAGGCCCATCGGAACCGTGTACTGCATTGTTCTGAATACTCTCGGCATATAGTTTTCGCAAGGTACCATCATCCGCCTTGGCGGGATCGGTAGCACCCATTAGTTTTCGATACCTTGCTATGGCATCCTTTCCCTCCAGGGCCACTACAATAATCGGGCCGGAGGTCATGAATGAGACCAGGTCTGAAAAAAAAGGCCTCTCGCGATGAACCGCGTAAAATCCCTCTGCCTCTGATTGTGAAAGGTGAAGCATCCGCAGACCGATCACTTTCAGCCCTTCTGAAATTATCTTAGACAAGATCTGTCCGGCTAATCCCTTGGAAACAGCATCAGGCTTTATGATACACAAAGTTCGTTCCATTCTTTCCTCCATCAAGGTTGCAGACCCATTTGTATTTTTTTTCTCTGGATGTCAAGAGTTATCTTTTTATTCGCAAAGATTTCAGCGATGATTATCCAACATCGACACACATACGAGGTTCACTTGGGAAGATACTTTTGCAAATAGGCATGGTTTTCAGGAGACCAGACAGCAGGTCCCTGTCCATCGATTTCCGCCCTCTCCTCAAACGGTCTTTCCGCTCCTCCATCCATTATCTGGTTGGGTAAAGGAGGTGAATTATGGAAATAGTCTTTGGGACCAGCCGCCAAGCCGAGGGTATGACCCATTTCGTGGGATATGGTATTTCCGATCATGCTTCCCAAAGCGTGAATTGCCAATTCAATCTGTTCCGCACGATCTCCATCGGGAAACTCGCCGGCCTGAACCGGACTCCCTCCCATAGATGGCATGAAAGGACCGAATATATCGTCAAACCTCTCAGAGGCTATGGGCATGTGACCCTCGACGCTGGGGGAAAACAGCAGGTACGACGATAAGAACACACCCCCATATGCATAGGTGCCATTTTCCCGCGAGTCGGCATTAAGGCCTCCGACGATATCATCGAAATACAAGTTGCCGGTGTCCTTGCCCATGGTGTTGTCAAGGCCCAACAGGTCCCTTCCGTTGGGGTCCACGCCTCCAACCTCGATAACCGCATACTCCATATAGTCATCAGGCCTGACGGTTCTGAATTCCACACTAAACTCAGAGTAGTCCCTGGTGACCACTTGAAGAATTCTTTCACGTATTAGATTTTCCACGTTTCGCAGGCCAAAAACCCGCAAGGTATCGGTAAATCCGGGCAAATAGCTGATATAAATCACCTGCTTTTGTGCAAGTATGGAAAACTCCACATCCTTCAGTCCGAATCCCTTTTCCATCTCCGTGCCATAATAAATTTCGGGTGTAATATCCGCCCGCAGCAAACCAGGCTTGGCTCCCAACCCCTGCACTCCGCCCTGTCCATCCGGACTTACTCGCAAAACGTATCTCATGTGCTCACCGGACACGACTTCCGGCACAATCTGCAGGGCATTGTCACCAGTCAAAGGCACCACGGTCCCATCCCTCTCGGTGAATGTTCCCTCTATGCGAATCACCACTGTTGCGGAACTGGACACAAAACCACGACCGAAAAAATCCACCCACTGTCCCCGTGCAGCCTCGGTGGGTTCAGTCCGGGTGATAAAAGTGGGGCCAAGTTCCATTGTCACATCCGTCAGGGCAGTACCAGATATCTCGTCCCCTCCTTCGAATACGTTGACAGCCTGAATCTGCCCATGGAAAACACCAGGATGGATACCCAAGGCCGACGCTGCAAGTGGCCCTGAAAGTTGCTGTCGGCTTGCCGGCTCAAGAAGCAACAAGTTGCTCTCTATGGCAAGTTCATCACCACTGTCATCAAGAGTATAAGTACCGGACAGGCGAAGTTCCGTCCTTCCTTCTCCATCGAGTAAAAAGCCCGTTCCCTTGGCATCCACCGAAGTGCCGAGATAGACCACCTCCTGGCCAACAACGGCTGAAAAATAATTCAGTTCTGGAGACAGTTGCTCCACCATATTCCAGCTCACCGGGACTTCTGCGCTCTGGTTCAGCCCACCTGGATAGTCTGCACGAACCTTCAACATACCCTGGAATTGTCCCACTCCGCCCAGGGAACTAAACAATGTTTTATCAATCTGAAACTTTAGGTGAGAATCATCCAACCTCTCCGGGGAAAGCAGCCAGGGTTGCTGGCCAACGCCTTGGAGTTGCACCACCAGGGAACCTGAATTTTCATCCACGAACCCGGCGCCCTCTACCTTGATCCAGGTTCCGGGCAATACTACCTGCGGTTGCACTGAATATACAGCCAGGTCAGGAGTGGAGCCATCTGGAAGAGTGGACTGGGTAGACTTACAGCCCGCAACGATCGCGATCGACATAAGCGTAAAACATATGAATGGATAATTATCGATTCCGGATATTGAAAACCGTCCGTTCATTGAACATGCATCTCCACCGAATAGGAGTTCTCAGCTCCATCATATCCAAAGATGCGCAAATAAAATATCCCATCCGCCAACACGGTGTATTCTATTCGCTCGTTATCCGTGGCCGTTGCCGCAGATGCGACCATGTGCTGGTCCATGTTGTCTATCGTGACATCTTCATCATAAAGCTTCATGTCCAAATCACCATCAGCATGGGTGAATGTCAGGTCAATCACCAGGACCTCATCCTTGAGCCCCAAAAGCTGAAACCAGTCATCGTCACCTGAGCATATTTGCAGGCCGTCCCTGGGACCATTGTCCCATAAGTCAGAAGCCTGCTCAGGTGTATCATCATCCTCGTTTGCGTCTATGGGACAATCGTGTTGCGCGGGCGTGACGCTTATGTCCATCGAGTAATCATTGTGCGCGTGCTGGTAAGGCCCTACTGCAATGTAATAGGTGGAGGTGATAGCAACTGCAGGAATACTGACTGACTCGTCGTCAGTCTCTGTGGTGGAACATGCCACTGCATTGTCGCAAGAAAGAGTGTCGCTACTGAAAGCGGATGGTTCGAAAACCCACAGGTCCAGGTCACCTTTTTCGTTGAGAAAATCTATGGACACGTCAAGACCGTCTCCCTGGTTCAATTCCAACTTGAACCAATCTGGCTCACCGCACGAGGTCAAACCCGAATAGTGCCCGGAGGCGACCACCTTGGCATCGTCCGGATTGTCATTTGGCTCGAAGGTGTCCGGATCGCATGGAACATATTCTTCTTCGACCACTATGAGATCATAAGAATTCTCAACTCCTGCATCACCAGTCACCTTCAAAAGCATTGTGGTCTGCTGCTGAACCACTTCCGACTGAACAAATATCAAATTTTCATCCTGCTGCCCCGAGGCCAGCAGTGTCGTTCCGTCTTCCGCATAAAGGTCCAGATGTAGTTGTCCATTTGCCTGCGTATAAGAAATGCCGGCAGCCATCTGGTATTGAGACGGGACCACAACTCGATACCAGTCCGTGTCATCGGGGCATACCTTGAGGTTATCGATCCTGCCTGGTTCAAATTCAGTTGCTCCGGATATGGTATCGTTAGGTTCGAATTGTGTATCGTTTTTACATTGTTCGTTGCCTGGAGCATAAGCGGTAAAAGAAAACCTGCCTTCTTCCGGCAAACAACCCCTCAGATCGCAGGTCGAACCATTTGGATCATCATCGTCCTGGGCGCAGATGTAATAGCTTACCTTTGCTGTAGCATCACCCTTCAGTTGTGGATTTGGTATCACAGCACTCCACGAATCTCCGCTTGTGTTGTCCATGGTCTTTTTACTGAACTGCCCGGGATCGCCATCTCCCAGATCCACCAGGTAGTATAAGGCTACGGTGGATACTGTGGACTCAGCGTCGGTTGCGGTAACCAATACTTGGTAGTCTTCGCTTCCCCTTTGGTCCGACAATTCTTCGTGAGATACGACTGGAGGAGAACCTTCACACTTCTCATCATTACGACCTTTTATGATTATGGAGATATACTGGATGACCTTGGGATTGACATGGTCATCAGCACTCACCTTTATTCCCCACACTGGCTTCTGCTCGATTTGCTCCTGTGTTGGCTTCCACCTGTAAGAGGCCAGCTTGGAACCAGGTGCTGTCTCAAACGAACCACCGGGCGGATTATCCTCGATACGTAAATCTATGGATGCAGAATCAGCGTCTCGCACCTCTATGTTGAACTTGACCTGGTCAGTAC
>CAYSLH010000362.1:0-4356 GCA_964431605.1 uncultured Myxococcales bacterium | reverse complement strand
AGGTATTCAACAGTTGCAAATCCCTGGTTGAAGTGACCGCTGTTGACTATCTTGGCAATAAGTTCATCCGGAATGACTTCGCCCGTCTTATAATGCCTTGCATAAGTTTTTAAAATGGCAGGCTCAACCGCGAAATTTTCCATGAATTGGGAGGGTAGTTCCACGAAATCCACCTTGATGTTTTCACCTGTGCCATTATAGGTGGTCTGCAGTTGAAGCATGTTCAGGGCATGACCGAACTCGTGGAACAGGGTCGTAACCTCTTCCAAACTCAACAAAGAGGGTTTGTCTTTTGTGGGTTTGGTGAAGTTTGCAACGTTCGTCACAAGTGGGGCTATTCGTACACCATGATCCTTGGTCTCGGCTCTGAAACCTCCACACCAAGCTCCTCCTCGTTTGGAAGGCCGTGTGAAGTAATCAACGAAAAATATTCCCACTAGCCCACCTTTTGCATCCCGCACCTCGAATGTTTTTACATCAGGGTGATATGTGGGGATATCCGACCTTGGGATGAACTTCAATCCATAGAGCTTGGTTGCGAGATCGAATGCTCCATGGAGAACATTGTCCAGTTTGAAGTAAGGCCTCAACTGGTTTTCGTCGAGATCGTATTTCGCTTTTCTTACTTTCTCGGAGTAAAACCACCAGTCCCACGGCTGCAATTGGAACTTGCCTCCCTCGGAATCAACTATTTTCTGCATGGCTTGTGCTTCACGTTTAGCTCTGAGCAAGGCAGGCCTCCATATTTTGTCCAGAAGTTTTTTTACCTGCTGGGGAGTCTTGGCCATACGGCGAGATATAACCATATCTGCGTAAGTCTCGTATCCAAGCAAGTGGGCCTTGCGTGCTCGAAGGCTGACGATTTCAAGGACGATTTTTTTGTTGTCATTTTCGTCGTCGTTTGAGCCTCTTTTTATGTAGGCTTTAAGCATCCTTTCACGAAGGTCTCTGCGCTTGGAAAACTGTAAAAACGGTATGAGGCTAGGTTTGTGCAGCGTGAAAATCCATTTGCCTTCCATGCCGTCTTCTTTGGCGGCCTGAGCTGCTGCCTGGATGGAGGTATCCGGCAGTCCTATGAGATCGGATTTATTGTCTACAATTAGCTTGAAGGAGTTGTCGTCTTTGAGAACATTTTGTCCAAAGTGTATCTGTAGTTCTGCCAGACGCTCGTTGATGGTACGAAGTTTTGCTTTCTTGTCGTCGGTTAGAGCTGCACCGCCCTGAATGAAGTCAAGTCGTGTTTCCTCGGTTAGAGTGATCTGCTCTGGAGTCAGGCCGAGGTTGTTGCGGTTTTTGTAGACTTGATCGATGCGTTGAAAGAGCTTTTTGTTTTGAAGAATTGCGCCGGAGTGTTTTTCCATCAACGTTGCGAGTTGCTTTGCTATTTTGTCCAACTCCTCGTTGGTATCGGCGCTATACATGCCATAGAAAACAAGGGTCGTTCTGCGAAGGAATTCTCCCGATCGATCAAGGGCTTCAATTGTATTTTTGAAATCCGGTGCTGAAGGATTGTTTACGATGGCATCGATGGCCGTATTTTGTCGACGAATACCCTCCTGTATGGCGGGCATGAAGTGGTGAGGTCTAATTTTGTCAAAGGGCGGGACCTGGAATGGAGTTTCCCACGTGGTGAAGAAGGGGTTGTTTTTGATGTCACGGTGGGTGGTTTTTTTCTGCATGGTCTTCTCGCTGGTTGAGCCCTTGGGGGTGTGGGCGCAAGCCCAAGCCATGGGGATTATAATCAATAGGCTTAATAATCGGATTTTTTTCATGAGAGTCTCCCAATTAGTCCATGCGAAATTTACTCCCTGAGATAAACTAAGTCCAGCTTTGGAAAATCGAGGGACGGAGGTCTAACTTTGCCTGCTCGATTTGCTCGATTTGGATTTGATATTGACACTTGAGAACCCCCTTGTTATGTTCCCATCGCCTTGAAGTTGGAGCGTTTTATTGTGCGGACATGTTCCGCCGTAAGCGGGAGAAAACATGAATAAGACACAGAGTTTTTTTGTGATCCTCGGCATGTTGTTGGCAATATCCATTCCCGCCGCTAAGGCCGGAGAAGCAGGCCCAAGGGCTTCAAAGGTAATCTTGGAGCCAACCCTGGCCGTTCCATCAAATGGCCATAATGAACAGACGCCCACTGTTATGGCCTACCATAAGAGGAGCCCTCTTTTGGCTGGTGCCTTGTCCCTTTTCTTGCCCGGGGCAGGTCAGATTTACAATGAGCAATATGTCGTAGGCGGACTATGGATGGCCGGCGAAATCGCTTTGTACTTAGGTGCATTTGCCTATGCTGGTGCATTTGACCCATCGGAGGACTTTTCCTTGAACTGGAGATTGGAAGGGATATTGCTGCTGGCAGTTGCAGGTGGATTCCACTTGTTTTCAATTTTTGATGCCGTTACAGAAACTCAACGAATAAATGACAACATCGATAAATTTTCTCTGATCTTGGCCCCCACGGATGGCGGGATTACCGTGGGATATGGATTTGTTTGGTAGCTATTTGTCTTCCCACCCCTTTCTAGATACTATCCTGTCGTGCTAAAAGAAAGCTCCAGACCATTTTTCGCCCATTCGTGGATATCAGCCATGGTAAATATTCTCATGGCTCTGGCATTGACGGTGATAGCACTCCTGGACGTAATCACCAACCCTTTTAGTCAGTGGCAAGCGGGAAAGGCTGCACCATATACTTATCGCGCCAGAGTGGATGGTAAGTGCGCATTTGATGATTTACTTCGTCCTGATGGTGAAACACCCAATAACAATCGTTTCATCGTACGAAGGGGCCAAACTCTGACCCAGGTGCAACTCGAGGACCTGGATAGGCAGCTTGGCGAAAGAAAGAGATTTACTCCCATAAGGGCTTTGGGAATAGCACTGTATTATTTTCTTGCCTTGACTTTCTTCACCATGGTCTTGAAGAAAACGGGAAGCTACCTGGAACTAAGGTTTCGGGCCGTTGGAACCTTGTACCTGCTGGTTTTCCTCAGCGTGTTGGCATCTCGCTTGTTTTTTAGTTATTCATCCGTGAGTATTTTTGCCGCACCATGGGCTGTAAGTATCCTTCTGCTTGGAGGGGTTCTCAAGCAGACGAGTACATTTGCACTCCATCTCCTTATCGTAGCCCTTGTGGCTCCGCTACTGCAGTTTACCCCTGGAATGGTTCTGGTTCCGGTAACTGTTGGTTGGTCGGCGGCCATTATGCTAAGGCAGGGTTCCGGTTTATCGAGGGTAATACTGGCTTCACTGGTTGGTGCTTGTGTGGGGTGTGTAGCCCTGGTGGGAATGGACCTTTTCAGTTCTCATGACTATGACTTCAGACTCGTCTTCGAAGGGGACTTGGTTGGTGTGGCCGGCGGTGTGATCTTATCAGGGATTGTGGCTGCATTGTTCAGAGTTCCTGTGACGTTGGCGTTTGGGGCGGTACCTAAAGGTAAACTGGATCGACTTCGTGATATCGAGCACCCGGTACTCAGAGACTTGGCAGAAAAAGCACCTGGAACGTTTCAACATACCCTCGCCGTGGCAAACATAGCAGAGAAAGTGGCAGCAGATATTGGCGCGGATCGTGAGTTGGTGAGGGTTGGCGTACTATACCACGACATAGGAAAGATGCGAGGTCCTGAGTACTTTGCCGAAAACCAGCAAGGTACGAATCCCCACGATCAGATGACTGCCGAGCAGAGCGCAAAGATGTTGCGAGGCCATGTTATCGATGGAGTGACCATAGCGAGGGGTGCAAACCTTCCAGAGAGGATCATCGATTTCATCATCGAGCACCATGGTTCTTCGACCATGGAGTATTTCAGGCAAAAGGCCGCGAGGCAAGCGGGGAAAGAAGTCGACCCCAAGCTGTTTTCCTATGGGGGAAGAAATCCCACAAGCAGAGAAACCGCAGTGCTGATGGTCGTGGATTCGGTAGAGGCAGCATCCCGAACCCTGAACGAGCCAGATCACTCCACGGTTGAGGGTATGGTAAGGCAGATTATGTTCAGCAAGCTCCTGCATGGATACCTGGACAATTCGGGACTTACCACCAAGGACCTAAAGTTGATGGGACTGAGTCTCATAAAAACCCTCGAGGCGCAGTTTCATGTCAGGCCTCAATACCCGTGGCAAAAGCAACAGGAGACAAACGGGGAGGGTGGAGCAAATCAGACGACGGTCGTACAGCCCAAGGTCGTGGAAAATTCGGAATCTGCTGTTCGAGTGAGCACTCCAGTTGGAAATATTGATGAGCAGGAAGGTTCTGAAGGGTCATGAGTTTTGCTATATCTAAACAGCGATTTAGTTGAGAAATCCAAGAGAAACTTGAGTTGTGCCATCAAACAACACGATATATCATTG
>CAYSLH010000361.1:0-4362 GCA_964431605.1 uncultured Myxococcales bacterium | reverse complement strand
TTGAGAATAACAGTGAAAGTATCCGTACCGCCCGCCTCGGTGGTCGTAAGTCCGGAAGTTGGATCAACCGTGATGCCGGGGCTGTCATCATCGGAATTTGTCACAGAGACATCATCCGGGTCCAAACCAGCATAGGCATCGTCTTTGCTCTGCGCGGCAGCCAGTTCGATTGTGTACAATACCGGTCCGTCCGCCTGATCATCATCGACACCGGTCACTGTCACCGTCTGAGCCACCGACCAGTTATCAACGGTAAAAGTCAGAGACGTGGGACTTGCTGTTCCTTCTCCCTCGTCAGAACTCGATACCCCTATGGTGACATCTGCCGTGGGCTGATCGTCCAAGACCACGGTAAAAGTAGCACTCGCTCCTGACTCACTGGTGGTCAAACCCGAGGTAGGATCCACCGTAATCCCGGGATGTCTTGGTGTGCTGGAGTCAGAACACCCAATAATCATTCCAGCACTAAAAACAGTGGCCAACAAAAATGTCATTGACCTGCATGAAAAAATCGCGCGAATACGAGACATCAATCCACCTCCAGTTTGTTAAACTTCCCTGGTCTTTTCCGTGATACACGAAAACGAAAACATGGTATCTGAAAAACTTCCCCTCTTTTTCTTCCTGTTCGAGCAAACCCTAGCAAAATCTTCCAAACAATAAAGTCTCCCTGTTCATAAGTCAATGGGTTTCCGATCTGCTGTGAGTATGACTGCATTTAATACGATTCAGCGCAACAACAAGGAACGAAACCTATGCCAGAAAAACCTGGAAATATTGCGGCCGGCATGGACAATGGACAAACAAAGGAGGGTGTCGCCATGGCACAACAAAAAATACTGATTGCAGATCTCATGTCCCAAAGCGGCGTCAAGTTTGGCACGAGCGGGGCAAGGGGGTTGGTCTCAGACATGACCGACATGGTCTGTTACTCGTATACTGTTGGGTTCATCCAATACCTGGAGCAAACAGGCGAACTTTTGGGCTCCGGTCCCATGGGGGTTGCAGGCGATCTCAGACCGAGCACCGATAGAATCATGGCCGCGGTGGGAGAAGCGATACGCCACAAGGGCTATACACCAATAAACCTGGGTAAAATCCCCTCTCCAGCACTGGCTCTTTGGGGAATCACAAAAAAGATCCCCACTGCCATGGTCACTGGCTCCCACATTCCGGACGACAGGAACGGCATCAAGTACACCAAGAAACAAGGTGAGATACTCAAACCCGACGAGGCTGGTATAACCAGCCAGACCATAGAAATTCCACGAGACCTGTTCGACTCCAACGGAATGTTTCGTTCCCAACCGGCCTTGGACGACATATCCACAGAAGGTCTCGATCTGTACACCAGACGATACCTGGAGTTTTTTCCGGCAGGCTGTCTCGACGGCAAGAGAATCGGCGTATACCAGCATTCCGCGGTAGGCCGTGAGATAGTGGTTAACATTCTCGAAGGACTGGGCGCCACGGTAAAGCCCCTGGGTTGGTCAGACAAGTTCATCCCGGTAGACACGGAAGCCATACGCCATGAAGACAGGGAGTCGGCCAAAAATTGGGTTAAAGAATACGCCTTGCATGCCATCGTATCCACCGACGGAGACTCGGACCGCCCTATGGTGTCTGATGAAAACGGACAATGGCTGAGGGGAGATATTGCCGGCATCATATGCGCCAGTTACCTTGGAGCCGATTCGGTCGTAACCCCGGTATCCTGCAATTCATCAGTGGAAAAAAGTGGGTTTTTCAAGGAGGTGATTCGCACCAGGATCGGATCTCCCTATGTCATTGAAGCCATGATCGAGGCGGAAGAAAAAGGTGCCGAGATGGTGGTAGGATACGAAGCCAACGGCGGATTCCTGCTCCAGTCACCAGTCAGGCGATTCGGTGCTTCGCTTGCACCACTACCTACAAGGGACGCGCTAATCGTACACCTATCGGTGCTCCTGTCATCCATTGAAAAATCATGCCCCATCAGCAACCTGCTCGACCGGTTGCCAGCCAGGTTCACCTATTCCGATCGACTAAAACATTTTCCCAACGAGTTGGCACACGAAAAACTCTCCAAACTACACTCCGGCGACTTCGAAAATGACTCTGCGGCCATTGAAAAACTGTTTGCAAGTCAGTTCGGAAAAGTCGTATCCATCGATAATACCGACGGGGTAAGAATCACCTTTGACAACCAGGACGTGGTACACCTTCGGCCGAGCGGAAACGCTCCCGAGTTCAGATGCTACACCGAATCCGGCAGCGTTCGTCAAGCCAAACACATAAACGCCCTGGCCCTGGATTCCATCAGGTCGTGGCTAAAAGAGACACCATGAGCCAAAGCCTGATCACGTCACAACAAAACTGGCCGCTTCTGGCGGTGCTGTTCGTATCGGCAGCATTCGGCATCTGGGCCGAGAGTAACACCAAGGTAGGCGCCAGACTCTCTGCGGTGGTCATAACCATGGGAGCCACATTTGCCCAGTCAAACCAGCGCGTGATTCCAGCTTCGGCACCGGCATACGATATGGTCTGGAGCTACCTGGTGCCCCTGGCCATTCCTCTTCTTCTTTTCAGGGCCGACTTGCGCAAAATCATCATATCTGCAGGCCCAACCATGATCGCATACGGATTGGGAGCAGTTGGCACCATCATCGGCACAGTGGTGGCTTTCTATACGGTACCCTTGGGGCCTGACGGATGGAAGCTTGCATCCATATTCAGCGCAACCTACATCGGCGGATCCATGAACTACGTGTCAGCGGCCGAGGCTGTTGGACTACGCTCAGGAGATCTCCTTGCGGCAGGGGTTGCTGCGGATAACCTGGTCATGGCGCTGTACTTCCTGGTGCTCTTCAGCCTGCCATCCATCTCGTGGCTCAAACGATCATATAAAAACAGGCCTGGACTGAACACCGAATCCAGTTCTCCGAAAGTCGAGTCATCTGCGCCTGACACCACAGGCTCCATGTCCATATCTCTGGCCATCAGCGCAGCCCTTTGCGCCATGGGATTTTGGCTTGCGGAGCTGACGGGACTCGAGGGTACCGGGATTCTGTTCATCACCGCTCTCATAGTAGCCCTTGCCACAATAGCCCCTGGCTGGCTTTCTCGTTTGGAGGGAGCTGACAGGATCGGCAATTACCTCATGCAGGTCTTTTTTGCCGCCATCGGAGCATCAGCCAATATCTCGGTAGTGATGAGGGTGGGACCTGTGCTGCTGGTATTTGCAGGTCTCATCCTGCTCATCCACCTGGTGTTCCTGCTTGGAGCGAGCAAGCTCATGGGACTGGATCTGGCAGAAGTGGTAGTAGCGTCCAACGCCAACATGGGGGGCCCAACCACTGCAGCAGCCATGGCAGTGGCTAGGGGATGGAGATCATTGGTGATACCCGCCATACTGTGTGGGACCCTGGGTTATGCGGTCGCGACTTTCATAGGCGTAGCCCTTGGTCATGTGCTGGCGTCATTAAATTGAATTTTTTTCCCAATGCTGTCATCATTTCCGACAGTCAACAGACAACAGGATGGTCCCATGGCCGGAAGATTTCTTTTTTGCTCATGGTTGCTTTTCGCAGGCATGCTTTCCTGCCAGAGCTACGACCCCATTACATCCTCCTTGTGTACCCAGTGGTGTTCGCAACAGAAAAAATGTTCTCCCAAGCAATACGCAAACGCTTTTTCCCATGACAGGGAGTGTGAAATATCATGCTCCAACCAGTGGCTCTTCATGGGCCAAAACGAAACGCCTGAATGTGAAGGCTTCACCAAAAACCTTACAGTGTGCCTGGCAGAGTTGGACTGTGCAGACTTCATCGAGTGGAAAAACCGCACCTCGGACGAGACCTACACAGGGCCCTGCCATAACGAGACCATAGGTATCAACACCTCCTGCCTGTATGAATGTACACGCGACGACCATTGCGCCGGGTGGGAATATTGCGATTCGGGTTCGTGCGAACCGAGACCATGTAACTCCGCAGAAGACTGCCCGGAAGGAGTATGGTGCGCGGATGGAGTCTGCCACCCCTTATGAACGACCACGAGATCCAACACTCCACCGAACTAGAGATAGAAAGACAAGGAAAAAACGCATCTCAACTCAGGGTCACCAATCCCGATCCTGACCGATACAGCCTCTGCGACAGATCTACCGGAAAGCCCACCGCGAAGCCGGCCGATGCCGAGATTGGACGAGGCGGTATAGGAAGGGTGCTGATCGCCATTGATCACCATCTGGGCCGCAAAGTCGCCATCAAGGAACTTCTGCCAGCCAGGGTGGGAGAAAGCCTGGACGATGTCTTTATGAGCCCTGCTCCGTCCGATTCGGATGATCCGGACGATGACGTGTTGCAAAGATCACAAAAGAAA
>CAYSLH010000360.1:0-4379 GCA_964431605.1 uncultured Myxococcales bacterium | reverse complement strand
CTGCCTGAGCAGCAACCTATTGGCAACCTGAGCGTGGGTGAGCTTTGCCTGTCTGAGAAAGGTCAGTTCATAGCGGGGTTGGGCAAGCTTTCCAAAAAAATCAAAAGGGGTTCCCATGTCCAGTGGGGTGCCATCCTTTTTTGCTAGGGTAAGGTCAATAGCACATCCATAGTTGTGAATCGAACCGGTTTTGGTGTTTGGGTTTGCCACGTATGGTTGTTTTGGCGTGTCCTTAACCAGTTCCCACATTTTTTTCTGAACGCTGACAGGTCTCGCACAATCATAGGCTTTGAACCTCAGGTCCGGCCTTATTTTTATAAGCTCATCAGAGGCTTTTTGAAGCATGGTGGCTGCATCTTTTTGAAGAAAGCATCTGTCTAAATCACCATAGACATCTTTCCCCATGAAGTTGTCCGTGGAGGAATATTTCAAATCAACCTCCAACCCAGTGACCACCTTGGCCGCATCCACCAAACCCGGTACTTTGTCCAAAGATATCGATATTGATACCGCGTATGACAACACCATACTCAGAGCCAATCGAATCATGGTCGGTCCTCCATAATATAGATATTCCATGGAATTTTTACCATGACATGTATCTGCGTGTCGATGGCATGGTGACGACAGGGTCTTGTATAGCAAAATTATGGCGTTGACTCGTAAGTCTCTTAGGATTTTAATCCAACCGTATCGTACCTTCAAAACCTTTTTGTCGTTATGCTACGCAAACCCTGCACGTCAGGAGACGTGGTGAAAGATCCCGGGACCCTAAAAGAAAGCCATGTAACGGCGCATACAAAAGTGTCGCTGTCATCGTTGAAAGATTTTTTGGCACAGGCTCGGGAGTTGTTTCTTTCGGTCGATGGGGAGGGTGGTTCGACTAGTGTTGTACTCGATGAGTTGATCCAAAGACTGGATGACCAGAAATTTCACCTGGCAGTCTTAGGACAGTTCAAACGCGGAAAGAGTACCGTCATAAACGCGCTGGTAGGTGCTAATCTTCTGCCAACATCGGTGCTGCCCCTAACCGCAGTTCCCACCCTGATTGAATTTGGCAAGAGACTGGAGGTGTCTGTATACTATGCAGGGGACACCGGATCTGAAAACTACACACCTGAAGATGTTACCGAAGCATGTTCTTTGCTCTCTGAACTTGTAACCGAAAAGGGGAATCCAAAGAATACCCGTGGCATCGAGCGGGTGGTGGTGCGCACCCCTTGTGCTTTACTCAAACACCAGGTGGTGCTCATAGATACCCCGGGAATAGGCTCCACCAATTTACACAACACCGTAACCACCACAGATTTTCTTGCCCAGTGCGACGCCGCGATTTTCGTAGTCTCTGCCGATCCTCCCCTGACGGAACAGGAAGCCGAGTTTTTGTCCCAGGTGAGAAAACACGTGGCTAAAATGTTTTTTGTTATGAACAAGGTGGATTACCTTCAGGAAGGACAGCTACAGGAGGCTATTGGATTTTTCGAACGTACCCTAAGCGAGACATGCCAGGTATGTGATCCAGGTCCCGTGTTTTGCGTCTCGGCCTACAAGGCGTTGGAGGCTCGCCTGGCAGGAGATGATGAAGCATTTTTTGCCAGTGGAATGGATGCGTTGGAACAACACCTGGAGGATTTTTTGCTGGGTGAAAAGGCGCTGGTTTTGTTCGACGCCATTTTCGCCAGGGCCAGGGAAGTGGTATCCATCGGCTTGATGCAGTTGGAACTTCGTCTCCGGTCCATCAAGATGCCACTGGAACAACTGGAGAGATGCCTCGAAGTTTTCGATGAAAAGTTGGTGGAAATACATCGCGAGCGACAGATCGCAGATGACAGGCTGGATGGAGACGAGCGTAGGGCAACAGCGTTTTTGGAATCCGAAATAGAAAAGTTGAGAAAACGTACCAACGAACACCTTCGCACAGTGCTGGACGGTGTATTTGAGCTAATGGACCATGACCAAGTATCTGAATCTCACCTGTCCGACTCTTTGGAAGCACAAGTGCCTGTATATTTTCATAAGGCTTTGGTGGAGCTGGCCGGCGAGATTTCTTCTCATATCCAGGAGGTGCTCGACGATAGAAGGAAGGAGGCGGATAATTTGATCCTCGCTGTCAGAAAAACTGCCGCCGATATCTTTGATATTCCATATAGGGCTCCGTCTGGAGCATCGATGTTCAAAATAGACACCAGGATTTACTGGGATACCCATAAATGGACCCCTTCATACAGCCCCATTCCCGAAGGCTCGCTGGACAGGCTGCTGCCTGCCAGGCAAAGGCGTAAGCGTTTGGAGCGACGTTGGTATCGTCAGGTTGAAGCCCTGGTGGAACAAAACTCCGAGACCCTCAGGTGGGAGCTTCTACAGGGCATGAAAAAGGCTTTTTGGAGTTACAAGACTTCCCTGGATAGGCGATTGAGAGACACACTGGACGCCACAAGAGGCGCCATTCGTTCGGCCCTGGAAAAACGAAAATCCCAGCAGCAGCAAGTGGCAAAGACAGTGGATAATATCGAGCAGACCATCGGCGAGCTTAGATCCTGGATCAACAGCCAACCCTAGGCTTGGAAGATCCGGCAACACAGCTTGCGCTTGTCTATATGTCAGAGCCGGTGCATACTGGCCTGGAAATGACTCCTTCATCAGAAAATACCCTGGGAATACTTTACCTGGTCGCTACTCCCATCGGTAACCTGAA
This sequence comes from uncultured Myxococcales bacterium, assembly GCA_964431605.1. GTDB lineage: Bacteria > Myxococcota > B64-G9 > B64-G9 > B64-G9 > JALVPF01. The sequence continues at coordinate 1,684 of CAYSLH010000360.1, read as the reverse complement.
AGATATCAGTTTGCGGGCTCTGGATATCCTTTCGTCGGTGGCGTGCATCGCCGCAGAAGATACCCGTCACACTAGAAAGCTCCTTTCCCATCATGGCATAAGCTCAGAGTTGATTTCATACAGGGAGATGAACCACTCCAGCGCATCGATGCAGATAATGAAGTATTTATACCAGGGCAAAGACGTGGCCCTGGTGTCCGATGCCGGGACCCCAGCCATTAGCGATCCTGGCCAGGCCCTCGTGGCAACAGTCCGCCATGAGGGATTTTCCGTTGTGCCCATTCCCGGCGCGTGTGCTGCTATTTCCGCACTGGCTGCTTCAGGTCTGCCTACTGACAGGTTTTTGTTCATGGGTTTCTTGCCCAGGAAAAAAGGTGCCCTTGCCAAATTGTTGGAGGAACTTCGCACTGAGCCTGGTACCCTGGTCTTTTATGAGTCTCCAAAACGCATTTTGGCAACTTTGAAAAATCTGCGGGATGGACTCGGCCCAAGAAAGGCTGTGGTGGTCAGGGAGCTTACAAAGATTCACGAGACTTTTGATAGCGGTACCTTACCTGAGTTGGTCCGTAGATACAAAGGGGTGACAAAGGGTGAGATAACTCTTTTGGTTCAGGGCGCCAAGGACCAGGCACCCAAGGTCAAAAGCCCCTTGGATGACCTTGTGGCTGCCTTACGTTCTACCAATGCCATGTCAGCCGCACAGGTGGCTTCTTTGTTGAGCTCGACTCTGGACATAGACAGAAAACAGGTTTACAGACTGGCAAGCGAATTTAGTATCGATCAGGAAGATACAGGAAATGAAAAGTAGCAGGGGGACGGACGGGCTCCCGACAAACAGCCGGGAGCCCGAGCGTCAGTGTATTCCCCTTTGGATGGCGTCCCGCGCTTCCCCCGTGGGTTTGCCCTGAGTAACTAGTTGAAAGTTCCATGTACTGAGACAGATTGGTTGTCTCGTTTGTATCAGGTGTACAATAAATTGGACACTCGATGAAAATTTTACATAGCCCATTTTTTCCTGCTTTACTGAATATTGTTTTGTTTCAACAAGTTGTTATCTTCAAAGTCGCATTTATTCATGGTATCGTTTTTCATTCGCTTTTTCTAAGCAAGAAGCAGGCCATAAAAGGAGCAAATTGAGACAATTACTCTGATGTGGACCAAATTACTCTGCTTGATTACTATTGTCGCAGGAAGCAAGATACCCTTATGGACTCAGGAAGCGAAAATGCCAAATCCAGGTTTAATCCTTGGATTTGGTTCAAGGCAACTCTCATATGGTTAGTAGCACGGGTGTTGCTTTTTACCGTTCGCTTGAGAGTGATAGGTGAGCATAATCTCATGGAGGCTCGAAGTGTTGGAAAGCCACTGTTGTTTGCCTTCTGGCATGGAAGGCAGTTGGGTTTATTCAAGGCAAATCCCGAAAAATCTCTGGCTGTTATGACGAGCCTGAGCGCCGATGGACAGATGCAAAGCGTGGTGTGCAGAAAGTTTGGCCTCCAGGTGGTGAGGGGTTCTTCATCGAGGTCCGCTCTCGCTGGTTTGCTGGCCATGGGAAAAAAGTTAAAACAGGGAGTATCGGTAGCGGTAGCGGTGGATGGACCAAGGGGGCCCGTATTCCAGGCCAAGGCGGGCATCATGGCGTTGGCAAAGGTTACGGGTTGCTCTGTCGTACCTATTTCAATCG
>CAYSLH010000359.1:0-4393 GCA_964431605.1 uncultured Myxococcales bacterium | reverse complement strand
ACATTTAAAGGTAGGGCCGGGCAATCATATGTGCCGGCACTGCCGCGTAACAATATAGGCAAAAATGAAAAATCCGTGGCTCTTCCGAAGTTGCCGGTATGCCCAGGATATGATAGGAAACCGACATGCCCAGAAAAAAACTTGGAGAAATACTGATAGAGGAAGGACTTATCGACCAAGACGACCTCGATGAAGGCCTTCGCTACAAAGAAGAATCAGGCTACAGACTCGGGACGGCATTGGTCGCCCTGAGAATCATCGCCGAATGGCAACTGACCGAAGCTCTCGGAAAGGCGCTCCACGTGGAAGTTGTGGACCTGAGCACCAGCAGACCATCCAAGGCCGCTTTGAAAAGAATACCTGTTCGACTAGCGGAAAGGTTCGACTTGATCCCCATAAAACTTCGGGGCCGAGGGAAAAACTGCAAACTGCTCGTAGCCATGAGCGACCCATTGAATCGTCCCTTGATCAAGAGGATGGAAGATATGGCCGGATGCGATGTGGAGCCTGTACTGGCGTCTCTTTCCGCCATACAACGCGCCATCAGAAGACACTATCACGGTGGACAACGAAGTCGCGTGTTGGACAATGCAGAAAAGATGAAAATCACAAAAAAGTCCGGCAAAAAAAAAGAAAAACCGCACAAAGAACACACGAGGCAAATAGAGCTTTCCCACCTCGAGAGAGAATTGCAAAACATGCAACAAGGCGAGGAGTCACTTACTCCAACGGGACAGGCCACAGAAAACCTGGGGAAGGAACTCGCCATGGAACTAAAATTCAGAGCCCTGTTGCACGCCATGATAAAAAAGGGCCTGATAACAGGGAGCGAATACGCAGAGGCTTTGAAACACATACTGGATACTTCCCTGGACAACTCCTGAGACACCGAATCCAAAGAGGGTTTGTAACGACTTGAACTTTTCGTCTATAATGACCAAAGTAAACAGCTGTATGGTTCAGATTTGTTTGTGACACAACCAGTGGAGATTCAATCCTCATGAGAAGGCTATCATTTCCACTTGTATTGGCATGCGTTGCAGCTTTCATGCTGGTACTGTCACCATCGGCCGATGCAAGAAAAAAAAAGCGTCGTTACTCGCGCATTGGATATCTCTCCATAGAATCCATGACCGATGACGCTCGTGTGTATATCGATGGAAAATTCATTGGCAAAACACCTTTCGAAAAACGTATTAAAATCAAGGCAGGCAAACATCAGCTCAAGGCAACCAAGCCCGGATTCATGAGTTCCGAAATGCCCTTCGAGATTCGCAGGAGAAGAACCACGAATCTGACAGTGGATTTGCTGCCCAGTTCTGGAATCGCCAAATTCGATTGCAATATTAAAGGTGCGGAGGTGTATTTGGATGGCACCCTGTTGGGCAACACGCCCCTGATAAAGGACGTCCCCTTGGGAAACCACGTGGTGACCATAACAAAAGAATCATATAACGATTTTACCACCCAGTTGCTTGTCAAAGCCGGTGAAAAAGCTTTTGTCAATGGAAAGCTCACCCCTTTCAAAAACTTCACACCTGAGGCGTTGGCCGTCCGGAAGGCAAAAGAGGAAAAAGAAAAACGCGAGGCCGAACTCAGAGCACAGTTGCAAGCGACTCCAGTCGAGCCGGCATCAGGGGTTCACTGGTACGATGACTGGTACGAAAAATGGTGGTTTTGGACGGCAGTTGGAGTTGTGGTAATCACCTCTGTGGCAGTCCCTGTTGCGGCAACGTCCGGGGGACCTCAATCCGGTCTCAATGATCATACCTCACCCATCGATCCCATAACCCTTCCGTGATATCCGGTTTTTCAAACTCTCCCGTCATCAATCGGTTGGAGGAGTATACTCCGCACCTGCCGGATGATCAGGCTCAGCATAAATTTCACTGAGATGTTTAGCTGTCTGTCCACTCAAAGCCATGTCTCCATAAAGAGAACGCAGGGCAAATTTTGCCGCACGTGAACAATACAGCGGCTGCGCATGTCCAATCTTGGGGACAAAGTGATTTTCTGCAGCAGGATAGGGCAAAATGGCATTGGTGGGAGGCCAAATCATAGGGTCCAATGCATAATAGACTGAATAAAAACTAGTTCCTTCAGGGAGGGGCCTCGCGTTGAGCTGCTTGAGAAACTCACTGCCAGGCATCAGCTGCAATCCACTCTCACCCTGAACCTTTCGTATGTAAGGCAGCAAGCCTGCGGCGGAACGAATCCCCTTGTGAGGCACGGCGGCCAAAGCAGCCCAGGTTCCCTGGTGTGGAGAAGACAGAAAAACGCACTTTCTAACAGGTAAGTCATTGACCATTCCGTGCTGGACCATGGTCCTTATTATGATACCGCCTTGAGAATGACCGATAAAAAAAATCTCTCTCACCTTGGTTTTCGCCACCAGGTCGCGGACCAGAGCCTCGAGTTGCTGTGCTGTAAGGGTTATATCCTGACTGTATGGAAAACCTCCCCATACAAAGGTGAAAACGTCGAACAGGTCTAACCCCAGGTATCGTTCGAGTCTGTTGAAACTATTTGGAGTCTGCATGTATCCAGGGACAAAAACCAGCAAACGTGATTGACCATGATACTGCCCAAGCCGCTTTTGCCTATAGGTATCCTCATACAGGACTCTCTCTGAAATATGAATCGACCCGTCAATAAAGTTTTTCGCAACCAGGTAGGTTTCCTCCACTGCCGACAAGCTCATGGTAATTGCACCAAGATACTTTTCAGGCGGAACCAATCGAGCATTCAATTTTTTCAACTGGTGCACAAGCTCAGCGGGGATCTTGTCTATCACACCCACAGCAACCTCTCCCGTCACCCCCAACGTTACCATAGACAACTTACCCACCCCTTCAACCGACCACTGAATCATCATCCCACGATAGCGGAAATTTTTCAATCTAGATTGCAGGAAGCCGGACTATTCGCCACCGTCTTTATCCTTCATACGGCGCGCCCACCTGAAAGTAAGAATCGTCCTCAAAACCAAGGCGACCGCAGTTCCAACCACGAGACCCCAGAAAGCCAACACCATGGGGTCTGTGCGCATGGTCTTTCCAATAAAATATCCTACGACCAACCCCAACACACCGAGAATCGTCATCCACGGAACATGCCTCGGATTGAAACTCATATCATTCCTCCACTTTCGGTCCAACGAGCACAACCAGTCATTAACATATCCCTTCGCGAACCTCCACCGATTTGTCCCCAGGACCCATTCCGGTTACAATCCCAAACCATGTTCGATCAAACGACCATTGCATGGCAAAGTTTTTTCGCCGTTGTCACCACCATTGGAGGCTACCTTCTGGCTCTGCTACTCATACCGAAAATAGTACTGGATCGGCGGGAGTCAGGAGCAACCCTGGCGTGGATACTATTCATCGCAATAGTTCCCTATCTGGGCGCAGCCCTTTTTTTCATAGTGGGACGAGGAAGGGTCAGGCGAAAAGCAAGGAGACATAGAAAAACTCACGATGTCTTTGTCGGAAACATGAGCCAACTCAATATCGAACACCCCATGTGTAACTTTGAAAACCCTCCAGAGAACCTTCAAGGCGGGGCCAGAGAAATCGCTCAGCTTGCGGCATCTGTCACTGGCACACCGGTAATAACCGGCAACAACATGGAGGTATTCATAGACGCCAACAAGGCCTATGACAGTATGCAGGAGGCAATCAAAAGCGCGCAACATCACGTATTCATGCAAAGCTACATATATCGTACCGATTCAGCAGGTAAACGATTCAGGGATCTATTGATCGAAAAAGCCCAAAGCGGTGTGGAGGTAAAGCTGCTCGTAGACGGAGTGGGCGGTCAGAAAGTCTCTAAAAAATTCGTAAGGCCTTTGCTGGAAGCTGGGGGAAAATTTGGAGTCTTCATGCCAGTATTCGGTTTTCGTCCATACTGGAGACCCAACCTCCGTAACCACAGGAAGATACTCGTGGTGGACGATCGCATAGCCTTTGCCGGAGGGTTGAACATCGGCGAAGAGTACCAGGGCAGGAAAAAAAAATACGCTCCATGGCGAGACACCCATCTGCGCATCGAGGGACATGCCGTTGGTCTCTTGCAGGAGGTTTTTGCTGAAGACTGGTTGTTTTCCACCGGTGAGGATCTTGCAGACAACGACTTTTTCAGCGGCTCATCCGTATGTGGTGATGAACTCGTGCAAGTGGTGGACTCTGGTCCGGACAAAGAGCATGAAACCATTCACGCGGTTTTTTTCACCGCGGTAAACGAGGCATCAAAATGGGTCTTCATTACCACACCATACTTTATTCCGGATGCAGCCATGCTGCTGGCGCTCAAGACCGCATCATGGAGAGGCGTGGACGTTCGAATCCTCTTGCCGGGCAAGAGCGATCTGCGCCTGGTTCAATGGGCTGGT
>CAYSLH010000358.1:0-4549 GCA_964431605.1 uncultured Myxococcales bacterium | reverse complement strand
GCAACCAAATGTCTTGCACTGTTACCCAACCATGTTAGAGGTCCTGGCCCATGAGCAAATGGACGGCAGGTTGAATATTGATCCATGGATCATCACCTGCTCCAGCGAACCCCTCACCGGACCGGCAAGAGAGGCAATACGCAAGGCCTTTCCACACAGTCCATTGTTCGAGACCTATGGAACATCAGAGGGTGTCAACCTTGCCAGCGAGTGTGTAGAGCATGATGGACTGCATTTGAACAATGATTATTTCATCGTTGAACCAGTACGTGAGGATACAACAGCAGTGCAAGCCGACGAGCCAGGAGAAGGAATGTTGTTGTCTTGCCTGTTTTCAAAGGCTATGCCCATTTTACGTTACGAGATAAGTGATCGGGTCAGTTTTGAAAAGGACGGATGTGATTGTGGATTACCCTATCCCCTGATTAGGGTGGAAGGCCGTACGGATGATACCATTTGGGTGACAAATGCCCGAGGTGAACCAGTAGCGCTACCGCCCATTCCTTTTGAGGCTCTTTTCCTGGGATTGGAAGACCTGGTTCAATACAGGTTGGTTCAAAAAAAACGCAACTTGTTGTTGGTACTTTATCGGTTGAGCGATTCAGGCGATTTCAAGCAGGTAGAAAATTCACTGGATGAGAGGTTTAAAGATTATCTTTCCCGAAAAGGAGTTGGAGATTCCGTGGTAGTTCAATTCGAGAAGGTCGATGAGATAAGAAGGGACGATAAGACCGGCAAAACCAGGCAAATCGTAAGCGAACTACCAAGGCCATTTTTACCGGGCAAGGCTCTTGGAGACAGGCGTTCTGGAAAAGACCGCAGAGTTTTGGAAAAAGCTGCGGAAACCGATAGGCGTCAAAGCAAAAGGCGGTCGGCCGATAAGCAAGAAAACGGAGATTCCTGATGAAACTTGTCAAATGGTTACTGGCGCTGTTGGTTTTGTTTGGAGTCTTGTATTTCGTCACCAGTGTAAAAATGGGAGGCGTTACATTGCTCCAGAGACTAACGGGAGGCGGGGATTCGGACAGAATCGCATCCACCGGCGTCACTGCTGACACCGATAGTCCAGCGTTTTCTCCAAAGGATGTTGCAACGGACGTTCATACTGCAAAGGAAAAGCACGGACTGGAGAAGCTCATAGAAAAACGATTGCAACATGGTTCTGAGCAAAAACAATGATATCATGAAAAATAACATGACATTTTTTATGGTTTTCTTTTTTGTGCAATTGGTTGGGGCTTCATTTTCATTAAGACAGGCAGTGGCTCAGCAGGTGTGGGAGCCAGCACCAGGCGTGGCGTGTGACAAAGCGGTTCGTTTGTCATCTTTTACGAAATTGGCGTCTGTTGTCACTGAGTCGGTTGTAGCCATTGTTACATCTGGTTCTTCTGAATCCTTGCCTGATGCTTTTCATGAATTGAGGAGAATATTTCCGGACATGGATTCCAGGGACAAGACCCTTGGCATCGGCTCTGGGTTCGTTGTTCGTTCGGATGGGCTGGTGGTGACCAATGAGCATGTAATAGCCGGAGCAAAAAGGGTCTGGGTGCTAGTGGCTGGAGTTGGACGAAAGCTACCGGCCCGGATATTGGGATCCGATTTCAGGAGCGACGTGGCGTTGTTGAAGATAGACTCTCCAAGACCCTTGCGTGCCCTTGTCTTGGCTGATTCGGATTCTGCAAAGGTGGGTCAGTGGGTAATGGCAATGGGTAATCCATATGGACTCAGCCACCTGGCGACAAAGGGTATCATCAGTGGAAAGGGCAGGGCGATAGCCGGTCTGCCCCATGGACGATCAAGATTTTACGATTTCATACAAACAGACGCAGCCATAAACAGAGGTAACAGCGGAGGCCCCCTCATAGACCTCTGTGGTCAAGTGATTGGTATTTGTACCGCTATCAACGCAAGGGCTCGAGGTATAGGGTTTGCTGTGCCTTCAAATCTGGTCAGGGCAGTTTTGCCTCATCTATATGAAAAAGGACATTTGGATCGTTCATACCTTGGAGTAAACGTAGAAGATGTGGATTGGGAATTGGCAGGCTCTTTTGGGATGGATATTCCAAGAGGTGTAGTGGTAACTCGGGTCAGGCAAGGTACGCCTGCAGACAGGGCAAAGATCGAGATAGGTGATGTGATTTTGAAAATTGGCGCTTCGGTCGTAGAGGGTAGAACCGACCTTACGTGGAAAGTTGCCACGTTAAAAGCAGGTAAAGAAGTAAGGGTGCAGGTGTTGAGAAATGGCAAAAATTTTTTTGTGACCTTGGTTCCGGCGATCAGGCAAAAACGCGTAAAAGTTGTCAACCAGGAGCATGATGGCTCGAAAAGTGTTTCTGAGCAAAAACCAAAGCTTGGATTAAAGGTTGCGAGTTATACCAAGGATTCCGTCTATGACAGGAAGACTAATGCATGGACAGGGGTCGTGGTAGTGAGGGCAGATGCCTTGGCCGCGGAGCATGGTCTGAGGCTTGGAGATATCATAGTGGAAGTAAATGGACATCCTGTTTCAACTCCATCCGAGCTGAATACTGCCTTGCGCGAAGTCCTGCCTGGTGAAATGGTCAGGTTCTACGTGCTTCGTCAGCAAGTGGGTCATTTCATGGCCTTGCGTAAATCCTGGGAGGATTGAGAGTGGAACTTTTTTTGGACTACGGGAGAATCGGAGATACTTTGACACCATGCGCTGTTACTATCGGTTCTTTCGATGGATTACATCTTGGCCATAGGTTGCTCATAGAAAAGGCCAAGTTTTTTGCTGAAGACTTGGGTGTAGTTTCCTGTGTCATGACTTTTGAACCTCATCCTGCAAAGGCATTGGCTCCCGGTCTCAGCCCTCCTTTGCTTATGTCTTATCACAGGAAAATTCGGGCATTGGAAAAGACGGGGATTGGGAGGATTCTGTCGCAGAGGTTTACACATTCTTTCGCATCCCTGACTCCGAAAGATTTCGCACAGAAAGTGCTTTATGATTCTTTGCGAGCTCGTGTCGTTGTGGTGGGTGACGATTTCAGTTTTGGCCATAAAGGCCAAGGGCGCACTGAGGACCTTCGTGCATTGGGACGTTCGCTCGGGTTCGATGTGGAGGTGGTTCAACGGTTGACAGTCGAGGGAATAATCGCTTCTTCCACCAGGATTCGTTCTTTTATCTTGCAGGGCCGGGTACAGGCTGCCCGGCTTTTGCTCGGTAGACCGTATACCATCGCAGGACAGGTCGTCAGTGGTGCCGGACGTGGTCGCAAACTGGGGATTCCCACCGCAAACCTCAGGACCGATGCAGAGTTGCTTCCTGCTCGAGGTGTATACATGTGCCATGTATGGAAGGCCGGATGGAGTTGCGGAAAACTCGCAGTGACGAATATAGGAACCAATCCGACCTTTGGTGGAGTGAGTCAAACAATAGAAGCTCATGTTTTGGATATGGATGAGGATTTATTGGCCCAACCCCTGGCCATAGCTTTTTTACAGAGATTGCGCGGAGAGATTGTTTTTTCTTCCGCTTCTGAGCTGGTAGCTCAGATTCACAGGGATGAATCAAGGGCCAGAGACCTGGCTTCCAAGTATCCGATCGAGCCAAAATTGCATGATCTTAGTGGCATCGATCTTGACACGGAGCCGTTCTCCCAAGGATAATCCATATCTAAGGTACACTGAGTAACCGATTTCCTCCGGGATGGGCCCGAAGGAGTTGGGATGCGGTTTTTCAAAAGCTGGGCGCTGTATTACGAGCGCAGCTTGGCGAGGGTTTGAATGGCTGGAAGACTTGGAGAGTTGCTGGTTCGCGAAAACGTGATCAGTGCTGGGCAATTGCGCAAGGCGCAGGAAGAACAACGCAAGGGTGGGGGTAGACTTGGCTCCAGCTTGGTAAAGCTGGGAATGATAGAGGAAAGCGAGCTAACATCCTTTCTGTCCAAACAGTATGGTGTACCCGCCATAAACCTTGCGGATTTTGAAATCGACAAAGAGGTCATAAACCTCGTTCCTCGTGAGGTTGCTGAAAAACACAGCCTGGTTCCATTCAATCGTTCCGGATCCACTATAAGCGTAGCCATGAGTGATCCGTCCAACATTTTCGCCATAGACGATATCAAGTTCATTACCGGATACAACGTGGAGGTAATGGTGGCATCCGAGCAAGCCATCAAGGACTCCATCGAGCGCTACTATGGTGAGCAGATTACCTACGAAGAGGTGATGGAGGATTTCGACGAAGACGAAATAGACTACGGAGAAGAAGAAGAAGACGTGGACGTGGTCGACCTGGAGAAAAGTTCGGAGGAAGCCCCGGTCGTCAGGCTCGTAAATCTCATTTTGATAGATGCAATAAAAAAGAACGCATCGGATATTCATATCGAACCCTATGAGAAAGAATTCAGAGTTCGATACCGAATCGATGGTGTGTTGTATGAGGTGATGAAGCCTCCTTTGAAGTTGAGAAATGCAATCACCTCCAGAATCAAGATAATGAGCGAGATGGATATCGCCGAACGAAGGCTGCCGCAGGATGGACGTATCAAGCTCAAGCTTGGAAAAGGCCGTGAAATGGACTTCA
>CAYSLH010000357.1:0-4559 GCA_964431605.1 uncultured Myxococcales bacterium | reverse complement strand
ACAGACTATTATGGATCTTGCCCAGATGAAACCCCGACAGCAGGAGAAGATGGCCCTGTGGGAGACTGGCGTGCAGCTGGTGGAGCAGCATGCGATGCAGACCACTCATCAGGCGAGGGAGGACAAGGTGGCGCCAATTACGGTACGGATGGGCAAGGAGAACAGGGAGGTTCCGGCAGGGCGTCCGGTGGAGGAGGTGGAGCCATGGGCCGCGTTCGCATCAATACTTTCGAAGACAATGGATTCGACAACTCCGGAACCACGAGTCCTGACTGCAGCAACATTGGCGTCGAACCCACAACCTGCTCCACCGGAGCGGTAAATCTGAGATAAAACAAATTCCCTCAACATTACACAGCTTCATACAAAATCTAATCATCGACTTTGAAGCAATTACTTTAATGTTTGATGGTGAAACGTTCCAGGCTCAATACCTAATCGAAGTTCTTAAGCCCAACAAAATAGAATTAAGTTCAGATTGAATTAGTTACGCACCCAATATTGACAGAGATAAATAACTACACAATAATTCTTTCAATAAAATGTCATTGTGATTTAGCAAAATCAGAAATAGAATTAGATAAGTAAATTTGGAGTATAAAATGGGTATAGTTAGCGCTCACGATGTTGCAGCATATATACTAAAAAAACACGGTGAGATGACCACCTGGAAACTTCAAAAACTCCTGTATTATTCCCAAGCATGGTCTTTAGTTTGGGATGAAAAGCCACTGTTTCGTGCAAAAATCAGAGCATGGACCAATGGACCGGTCATACCGGAGATTTACCGATACCACAAAGGTAAATTCAAAGTTTCCAAATGGGAGAGAGGAAATGCTCGTAAGCTCGACAAAGACCAAAAAGAAACTGTAGATGCGGTTCTCAAACATTATGGGAATAAAACAGGACAGGAACTCAGCGACCTCACTCACCGTGAAGAACCTTGGCGGAATGCAAGATCAAATACAGAAACGTCTCAGGGGAAAAGCCCCGAAATAACTCTCGCTTCAATGGGCGAATATTACAGCTCAATTGCCGAAAACAGCTAATAACAAAAAATGGCTAAAAAAAGAAAAATAAGGAAAAAAATACCCAAGAAAGCAATTAAGACAAAAAGAATCAAGCGTCCACGAGAAGAACCTTTCATATCATCACCTCAGGATAAATACCCGAGCTGGCAATTCCGAAAAGTAGACTCAAGTGCTCCTTGGAGTATCTGCCCCGGTAATAGTAAATATTCTGCAGAACAACTCATCAAAGTGTATTCGTATATTTTGAAAAAGCTCAAAGACTTCGAAACTATGAAATGGGTCGATCTAATAGGACCCCAAAAACCTAGTCATGAAATTCCGGTAGATAAAATATCTAAAGAGTCACAAAAGCGTCTAAGAAAAATTGGTTTGGAAGATATTGATACACTCGTTTCGCTGAGGCTTGGAGCAAAAGAGCGACTTTGGGGAATAAAAGACAATGAATGTTTTAAAATTCTCTGGTGGGATCCTAACCATGAAATTTGCCCTAGTAGATTAAAGCATACCTGAGCAATTTATCTTGTGATCACATCGACAGACTGCCTTAAAATTTCATCAACCCACAACCTGCTCCAACTCAGAACCATTGGTTAATGTGCACCATCATGCTCAAACCAAAAATATCGTAAGCCACCGAGTATTTTCCGCCCCCAACGGTTACTGCGCCATCTGGGTTGGACGTGTTTACCTGGACTATCTTACTGGTAGACACGGGGATATCCTTGTCCAGTTGAAAGATGTGCATGTATCCCAGATCCAGTTCAAACGCCCCAAGTACCACCCCGGCTCCCAGGGCAAGCGCCCATTTGTCCCCGTCGGGAGTAGCCACGGAAAAATACTCGTCAGGGCTGGCTCCCGTCTCGTAGTATCCCCCCATTCGCATCACCACCCAATCCAAAGGACGCCAACTACCCCCGGCCCTTACGCTCCAGGTGTCTTTGAAGTGCCTCTCCAGGGTCATGGGAGGCACGAGGTAATCGCCTATGGTTGGCACATTCCGGTAATATGCAGGTTTAATTGTGGATACTTTTAGAGAATCGAAACAAGACCAACCTTCCCACACGAAATCAAGCTCTGCATCGAAACCGCCTTTTTCATCCGCGTATCTCAGCCCGGCGCGAACCACCCAGGGAAAATCGAACTGGGTTTGGACCTCAGGAACCTCCGGATCCAGGGTGACTCCGTCCCAGTAGTAGTGGTCGGGAAGTCGTCCGTATAGATCGCCTTTTGCGTTGAACGAAACACCGCTCATAAGCGATAGGCCCAACTCCAGGCCAAAATCGGAACCAAACCACCTTGCGGGCCTTAGCCAAAGGCCGACAAGAGCAGATGGTCTAAACGAATCCTCTGCAACAAACTGCACGTACCCGTCCTGATCCCGATCCTCCGGGCCTCCGAAAAGTCCAGGATACGAAGCTGCCGCCATGGTGTTATTGATGGACAGGCTGACCAGTGCAAGCCCTGCACCCAAGCGCAGACCATCCATGGCTTGGTAGGCCACAGCTCCTTCGATGATGTACCCAAAATTGTCAGAACGCACCATGGAATACCTCTGGGCCCCGTCTTCCGGATAGTCGCTCAAGTATGCGTATGGACCATATACGCCCAGGGCGAACACCCAGTCTTTTAGACCAAAGTCCGAAGAAAGCGCCAAAGAGGGATCGGTCAGAGGATATGCCTGGTTTTGCACCGGATCATAATCCTGCCCCACCTCTGGTATGCGGTATCGTTGAAAGTCGAGGTTCATGTTTATCAAAGCGGCATCCAAGTGCAAAATGGAGCCATGCTGGGCAGCCAGAGCAGCCGGGTTGTACCACAAGGCAGAAAGATCGTCGCAGCCTGCAGTAAACGCACCTGCGCGGGAAAACGCCCTCACCCCACGGTCAGGCAGGTAATATCCACCAGCCAAGGCATCGCCGCACGCCAAAAACAAGACAAACGAACAGAGCACAGCCCAGGTTGCAGCTACAAATTCAGGAGTCTTCGCACGCATTCCACCACCTGGGTGGCTTGTATGGGTTTGGTAATGTAGGCATTGGCACCCAGGGTCATGGCCTTTTCCCTGTCTGCCAGGGCGCCCTCGGTGGTTATGATCACCACGGGAATACTCCCGTGAATTTCATCCTGACGAATGAGGCCAAGGAGTTTCAGCCCATCCATCATCGGCATATTAATATCAGTCAGCAAAATGTCGAACTTTTCAGATGACAACAGTTTCAAAGCATCCACGCCATTTTCTGCCTCTTTTACCTCCACCTTCTTCAGTCGCCTTACAGCATAAACGATAAGTTGTCGCATGGCAGGTGAATCCTCGACGACCAAGGCCCTGAATTTTTTCTTATCTCCCACTTCAACACCACTCTCAGTTCATGGTTTACCAATTTAGCATGACGCGCGCCAACAATCGCGCCATTATACCGGGCCTGCTTCCATCCGGTCTATCAAAAGCGGAACCTGGCAAAAACCAACCAGCTTGAACTCCAGCCACCAGATGTAAATTATCCCAAATCGGCTGTCGCCAGTCAGCACCCATATCCAGTTCCCAGCCCAGCTGCCTACCTGGAGAGATCTTTCCATAGGCATTGGAAGGAACACCGCCGTGATCGAAAGTCTGATAGGCCTGAGAAAATTCAGTTACAGACCTCGCGTACAATACAGCAAACATCAGGGTCAAAGGCTCGACGGGATGCAAACTGAGTTGAGGATAGACATAAAAAGCATTGGTCACTTGGCCACCGGTCGGTAATTGGTCCGTACCAGCCAGGGCAGTACCGACCCTCTCCGGGTCTGCCGCCTGCTCTGCCTCCATGGCAGACAGAGACCGCATTACCGTATCGAACAGCACCAGACCTACCTTGTAGTCCGGATCAAAGGAAAACGCAGTGATCGTACCATCATGTGGATCCGGATCTCCTGAAGCAAACCCCACCTCAACCAATGGCTTTATCCCCCACGTCTCCAGTATCCAGCCCAAGCGTGCAACTGCGCCAAATGCGGAAATATTCAATCCATCAGGCTTACTTGCCGTAATCACCCTGTTCGTGGAACCAGCCACGTACACCATCTCCGCACCCAATAACGGTCCGGTATTGTTATCCTCCGGCTCCCATTTCGCGTAAAAATCGACTGCGACAACATCCAGGTTCGTACCTGCAAAATCATCGGCGAACCTTCCCGCCACATACAAACCGGCCCAGAATTCATCACCGGGATAAAAAACAGTAATAAGAGCTTCTCCAGGTATGTCTCCGTTGCGTAGCGACGAATTCTCATCTCGATAGACAAGCCCCCCGCCTACTGCCGTAACCAGTTTACCAGCCCATCCCTTTGGAAAAACCGGGGCCAAGGGCCGCGTCGCGAGCAGAACCCTGTCCGACAAGTCCCCCTGGTCTTGAAGGCCCAACCGGCCTGGAGTGGGCCTGCCATCGTTGGCGAGCAAACCGAATCCCCAATGACTACCCATTTGACCTGCCCTGAGCATGAACCAGGGAGTTTTCCAATGCAACCAAAGTTGCCTAAGCTCCGCGT
>CAYSLH010000356.1:0-4580 GCA_964431605.1 uncultured Myxococcales bacterium | reverse complement strand
CGGGATCTTCGCCTCACGGAGCTATCATTATTACCTCCAGGTAACCCAGACGCCAGGCATAGGGCGTGTCTGACGTCAACGCCAGATGGAGCGGGGAGGTCGTTTTCGGATTTTTCTGGTTGACAGCCCGTAAAAAGAATCATGGGTAACAAGACAAAAAGCGTTTTTACCATGATTATTTCCTCTGTGGATACATTAGCTTTTCTTTACCCGTTTTCCGTCGTTTGGAAGCATGAGCGCAAAGGGTATGCCCACCAGCCCGATCCCGGCGCATATCCAGTATGCCCCCCTGAGGCCTATGACATCTGCTAACGCTCCCACCGCAGGCACCACCAGGGACCTGGATGCAAAACTCATCATGGTGAAGGTACCGTTGGCTGCTGCCCTATCCTCACCGGCGCTTTCGATCATTAGAGCCATGAGCACAGGGGTCGTGGACAGGGACACGGCTCCCATGGCCAACAAAACCAACATTCTAAGCCAGCCGTCCACCAGCAAAAAAAGGCCCATCAGGGGCGGTGAGGCCACAGCCGCCCATAAGATAATCCTCTTTCTTCCCAGCTTGTCGGATAAGGCACCGGAAGTCATGACTCCCGCTGCTGCCGCTATTTCAAAAATCGACAGAGCGATGTTGGAAAGCCACAGGCTTTGTCCCTGACTGAAAAGAAAGGTAGGTAAATACGTAGTGATGGTGGAGGTCAAAAAAAGCCTGGCGACCACCAGGCCCAGTATGACCAGGATCACTCGTCTCATTCGCCGCCATACCTGAAAGAGCTTTGCTGGCTTGCGCTTGGATGTGTTAGAACGCATCCGATCGAGTTGCCACCACAACAGAGCCGATGCCACGAGGCCTCCGGGAAAAACCCTCCAGCTTCCGTCCAGGCCGTACCACGTGACTATCTGTGCCGCCAGGAGTGGACCGATGGTTCTGGCGAGTTCGCCTCCCAGCATGTGAAAACTCATGCCCAGGCCGGTTCTGGCTCCGGCAGCTTCTGCCATGGCGACAGGGGCCGAGACATGCAGGGCTGCGACGCTTATACCAGCAGTGAGAAGAAGTACGGCAACAACGCCATAGGAAGGAGCCATCCCGATAAACGACATAGCCGTGCCTGTCAAGGCCGGAGTGACGATCACAAGCGCTCTTGCAAATCCTCCTCGGTCTACCATGGATCCAAGCCAGGGATTGAGCAATGAGGGGATCTGCAAAAAAACCGACAAAGAGCCGGCCTGGAAAAGACTCAGCCCCAGTTTTCGAATGATCAAAGGCAGCCATGGAGCGAGGAGAGACGTATATAGATCATGGGCAAAATGGCCGGCCGAAAGGGCCAGGACTTGCGGGAGATGAAATGGTCTTTGGTCTTTCACGCTTCGTGTTCTAGCATGTACCAAGGAGCATTTCACCTGTCTTTGTAGGAATACGACTTTAGTTGAAAAATATGAGCATATAAATTTCAAGACAGCAAAAGGCTTTAGTCTTTGCTCAATGTGCAGATTGGCTATCCTTGCGCCAGGTTCGATTCCAAAGTAGTATCCCATACCCATGAACAGAGAATACAGATCGTCGGTAGACTGGTGGCTCGTGTCTTTGTGGAGTGCATTGATGATGATTTGTCTTGGCGGCGGAGTCCACTTGTTACAAAACAAGAACGATTATCTGGCCGGCATTGGCGGAATCGCCGTAGCGGTGGGCATGATCGTTTTGTCCATACCCACCAGGTATAGATTGTCCGGTGAGAAACTCGTCGTTCGCTCAGGCTTGTTTCGCTGGAAGATTCCCCTGGACTCCATAGTGTCGGCACAGTTCAGTTCAAACCTTCTGTCCGCCCCGGCTTGGTCTCTAAAGAGGATACGGGTAGATTTTCTGAGAAAGTCCGGCCGAAAGTCTTTTGTGCTCATTTCTCCCAAGGATAGAACCTCGTTTTTGCGGGACCTGGCTGATTCATGGCCTGAACTGAATCTCGTATCAGAGCAGAGACTTGCGCGCAGATCCAAGCCGTCGGACGCTAAAGGTGGCGACATATGACAGTCGCTGTTACCGGAGCCTCGGGACACGTGGGCGCAAACCTTGTTCGAAAGTTATTGGAGGATGGCGAGCGGGTAAGGGTCTTGCTTCGCAACGACACCAGGGCTACTGACGGTCTGGACGTGGAAGTCATAGAGGGAGACATCCTTGAGGAAGATTCGCTGGATAGAGCGTTCGACTCGGTAGACGTAGTCTACCATCTTGCTGGTTATATCTCTTTACTCAACGACTGGAAAAATCTTTATAAGATTAATGTTCAGGGCGTATCGAATGTGGTGAGTTCATGCCTAAAAAGAGACGTGGGCAGATTGGTTCATGTCAGTTCCATCGAGGCCTTGTTATCCAGGTCCTGCCCACGGCCGGTCACGGAAGACAACCCTCCGGACTACAAGGTGGTGCAAAGCCCCTACGGAAGATCCAAGGCATTAGGAGACCAGGAGGTTTTCAAAGGGGGAGCAAAGGGACTTGACTTCGTTATCGTCCATCCGACAGCCGTAGTGGGACCATACGATTTCAAAGTCTCTCATTTCGGAAAAGTCTTTTTAGATTTTGCCACAGGTGAATTGCCTTCATTCGTAGGTGGAGGCTTTGACATGGTGGACGTGCGTGACCTGGCCTGTGGCATGGTCGCTGCGGCAAATAAGGGCCGCTCGGGCCAGCGTTATATACTGGGCGGCCGGTTCGTGCATATGAAAGACCTGGCTTCAGTGCTGGAAAAAGCCACGGGAAAGAAAAGACCTTTACTCATGAGCCCACTATGGCTCGTGTGGATTGCAGGATGTTTCACTCCCACCCTGAGCAAGCTGACCAAATCCCAACCCCGTTTTACCAGGATGACCGTGGACATGCTGGGTGGAGATTTTCGTGTAAGCAGTGAAAAAGCGCGAAAAGAATTCGGGTATAGTTGCCGGGATATAGAACAATCCGTGACCAACGCAGTGCAGTGGTTCAAAGAGGCCGGCTACCTGTGATTTCATTGGTGACAATGGTTACAAACTGCGCTATCCATTCTTTCTGAAAACAGCAAGTACGCCACATAGGAGGTTGTTTTGAAAAATCTGATCATACTAGGTGTTATTGTTTTGTCATCTTGCGCCACTTCGAATCCTCCACAGGACAAAAAGCAACCTGTCAAGGTAGTGGAAAAAAGCGGGCAAACCGGGGCACCATCAGTGCAGGGCATCGATCTCGATTCTTTGGACAGGTCGGTCAATCCTTGCGATGATTTTTACCAGTTCGCCTGTGGTGGTTGGATAAAGTCACACTCCATACCTGCTGACAAGTCACGTTGGGGAAGGTTCGACGAACTACAGGAAAAAAATTTGAAGAAACTGCGTGACATACTCCAAAACGCGGCACAGGGAAAGGCGGACCCACAAGACAAGTATGGAAAGAAGCTTGGAGACTTTTACGCAGCTTGCATGGACGAGGCAGGCATAGAAAAAACCGGTCTGGACGACCTGAAAAGCAAATGGGCCGAGTTGGAAACTGTCTCTAGCCCTGAATCGTTCGCCAAACAGGTTGGAGTCCTTCATTCTCAGGGTATAGACGTTGTGTTCAACCTGTTTTCCATGCAGGATTTCAAGGACTCCACCAAGGTCATAGCCGCTGTTTTCCAGGGTGGACTTTCTCTGCCTGATCGGGATTACTACCTGAAGGACGACGACAAGAGCAAAAAGATCCGAAAAAACTATTTGGAACACCTTGCTAAGATGCTCACCCTGGCCGGGGTTGAAAAGCAAAAGGCTGTCAAACAAGCCCAGGCAATTTTCGACCTGGAAAAAGCCATGGCCGAGTCCCAGTGGAAGAGGGTTGAGATGAGAGACCCTCATCGCATATACAATCCCCTCTCCCTGGCTGACTTGCAAAAGCTCACTCCTTCGTTCAGTTGGAAAGACTACCTCGCTGCTCTGGGAAAACCCGACCTGAAAGCTTTTTCAGCTTCTACTCCCAAGGCCCTGGAGGTGATGGGAAAGCTTTTGAAAAAGGTTCCCATGTATACCTGGAGGGCTTATTTGCGATGGCGGGTTCTCGATGGCATGGCCGAGAACCGTGCCCTTCCAAAAGCTTTCGTGGACGAGGTGTTTTCGTTCCAGTCAAAAAATTTCACCGGCGCCAAGGAGATCCAACCCAGGTGGAAGCACTGCACCCAACTAAGCGACCAACTGCTCGGCGAAGCGCTGGGACAGGATTTCGTGCGCAAGTGGTTCGGTGGTGACGCCAAGCACGACGCTCTCGAGTTGATTCGAAATATCCAAAAGGCCCAGGGCGCAAACTTGGCTTCCCTTGCATGGATGGACGATGCCACCAGGGCCAAGGCCATCGAGAAGCTGAACAAAATAGACAACAAGATAGGCTATCCTTCCAAGTGGCGGGATTATACCAGTGTGAAGATCGACAGATCATCGTTTCTAAAGAGCCTGCTTGCTGCCACAGCTCATGAGGTCAAACGCGATCTGGACAAAATTGGAAAGCCCGTGGACCGCACTGAGTGGGAGATGACCCCCCAGACGGTCAACGCATATTATAATCCGCAATTGAACGAGATGGTTTTTCC
>CAYSLH010000355.1:0-4581 GCA_964431605.1 uncultured Myxococcales bacterium | reverse complement strand
TGTCGGATTCCACCCTTACAACGTAATCCCCGCCTGGAACATGTTCGAAAAAAGCTTGGCCCTCATGGTTGGTGTTGCTGCTCATGGCATAGGCGCCCATGAGGTTTACCTGTTGATTCGTGATGGGTTTTCCATCGCGTATGTCGCGTACCGTCACCACGACCGAGGTGGAGTTTTTGGCGACTGGTGATTTTTTTTCGTTTGCTTCCGGCAGAAGCTGTACTTTCGGAGGCGGAACATAAACGTCATTTTCATTTTCGCCCGGGTCGTGGGGAACGAAATCATTTTCCAGCCCGGTCTTTGCCGTCTCGTCCAAGCCGGACTTCATATGTGCATTTTCTGCCGAGTCCGGCTCCTCACCATCCACCATGAACATGTACAAAACCACCGAGGACAATATCGCCAACATAAGAAAAATAAAGTGCCTTTTTTTCATCCCCGAGTCCCTTCTACAGTAAAAGATTCCGTAAACCTGCACCACTTCCCATGATCATGTCAACAGTACCAGCTTTCCTCTTTTCAAAAGATTTTCTTTTGGAGCAATCCGCGCTGCATCGAGCATGCTCGCAGTCAATCGTTGGTCCAAAGCAGGGAGCTTGTGAGTTCATTGGTCATTGTATGAATATGGTTGACAAAAACTCCACAATAAAGCATTGAAGTGCCTGATTGACTCATGTCGGGAGGTGCAAGTGCTCAGAATATCAGATGCGGCCAGTTTGGCCCTACACGCCATGGCAGTGCTGGCCTCTGTGGATGACTCGTCGAAGATGTCCGTAACGAGTCTTTCCAAGCGACTGGCGGTATCGGATCACCACCTGGCCAAGGTCATGCAAAGACTCAACAAGCAAGGACTGGTCAGTTCCCGTAGGGGTCCCAAGGGAGGATTTGTGCTTGCCAGGCCTGCCGGGGAAATCACCCTCCTGGAGATTTTCGAAGCCATAGAGGGTCCGTTGCCCAACAAGACCTGCCTGATGAACACCATGGTTTGCAACGGCACCTGTATCCTCGGCGACCTGCTGCATTCGGTCAACCGATTGGTGAGACAACATTTGGAAAAGAACTCCCTGGCCGATATGGCTTCGGGATTCGTGTCGGAGAAAAAAACCTTTTTGCCTTGACCAAGATATGAAAGCTGTTCTAAGTAATCGCTGGCAGGTTTTTAGGAGCAAGAACCATGAGGGTCATCATCGACGAAAGCAAGTGTAGCGGCTGTGGAGACTGCGTCGATGTATGCCCCGCAGAACCATGTGTGTTTGAAATAGCGGAAGAAAAATCCAGGGTGGTCAACGAACAGGAGTGTATAGATTGCGGCTCCTGTGAGGATGCCTGCCCGGAAGAAGCCATCAGGTTGGAGGACGACTGAGTTCATAATTTTTATTCACCAAGATGCCCATGATGTGGGCAGGAGGAAAAGACATGAAGACCATCATCGACGAATCGAAATGCACCGGCTGTGGAGATTGCTTCGAGGTTTGCCCTGCCGAACCCAACGTGTTCGAGATCGAAAAAGACGTCAAGGCCAAAGTGGTCAACCAGGACGCCTGCACCGAGTGCGGCGCTTGCGAAGACGAGTGCCCGGAAGAAGCAATTACCTTGGAAGAAGACTGAGTCGGGTCGCGCCGTAATATCGGTCGGACACACCACACACCGGGCCTCGATACATCAACCTGCCGTCTTTTCTTTTGGGAAGAAAAACACCCCATCAGGTTCGTCCACGGACGTTATTTTCCCATCCACCTGAAGATCGCTCAGAGTCTTTAGCACCTGCTTGATGCCGACTCCCAAGGATGCAGATAGATCCTCCGCGGTGCAAGGACGCCGGGAAAGCAACTCGAAAACCTTTTCCCTTTGAAGCTCCAGCACACCTTCGGCCTTACGGCCGTGATATGAAGCAACCACCCCGGCACAGGGTCCGAGTATTTGGCGAGCCGCATCGAGACACCCTGCCCCACAAGGACGTGCGGCACCACCAGGCACGGGGCGAACCGGGGTGTTGATATCCACCGATAGTAAAGACCAATCTTTTATTATAGTGGATATCTTTTCCAGCGATTCACGTTGGTCATTGACGCCTGGTACCACCATCACCTCGAGCCGCACCGACTTGTGCCCTTTTGCAAGCAAGCGCAATCCTTCCACAACTTCGTGAAAATCAAGCTCCGGGTGTGGCCTGTTGATTTCGGCAAAGGTCTCTGCATCTCCCGCATCCAGGCTGGGGACTATGATATCGGCGGCCATGGCTTGCTCCCTCAGCTCGTCCTGCCAAAGAAGGGAGCCGTTGGTTATCAAAACCACAGGCAGCCCGAAGCGAGACCCGAGTTCCAATAACAACTCGCCCAGGCGGGAATACAAGGTGGGCTCACCCGAACCGGCCAAGGTTATCACATCCGGTTTTGGCCCTGAGCCGAGCGCCTCATCCACGTCATCCAGGACCTGTTGCAGGGGGAAAAACTCCTCCCTTGCGGTCTGCAGGTTCCTGGTTTTGCCCACCTGGCAATAGATACAATTGTATGAACACGTCTTTCTCGGCAAAAGGTCTATCCCCAAAGACAGGCCCAGCCTCCTGGAAGGCACCGGACCATAAACTATTTGTCTTCTCATGGCTCGCTCCTGCTCATTCGTACGACCGGCTCAGGAAATACCATACTTTTTCATCTTCCGATACAGGGTCACCCTGTCCATGCCAAGCGCCCTTGCCGCCCTGGTGCGGTTTTGCGCGTGGTTCGAAAGGGCCTGGATGATCCTTCGCTTCTCATCGTCCA
Source organism: uncultured Myxococcales bacterium (assembly GCA_964431605.1). GTDB lineage: Bacteria > Myxococcota > B64-G9 > B64-G9 > B64-G9 > JALVPF01. Next base: position 1,819 of record CAYSLH010000355.1, on the reverse strand, counting down.
GGTCGGCTCCAGGCGCCTTGTATCTTTGCCTGGCACCCGTAAGCTCGGGAGGTAGATCTTCCGGCTTTATCCTCCTGCCGGGAGCCAGGGCAACTGCGTACTCCAGGACATTTATGAGCTCACGAACATTACCAGGCCACGAATGATGCACCAGGCGCTGAATGGCGGAGCCGGTCAATTTCAACGTGGGCCTACCACGTTCTGAAGCTATCTTTTCCAGGAGGTAGGTGGCAAGCAGGGGTATGTCGTCACGTCTTTGCGCCAATGACGGCAGCTCGATGGGGATGACCTTCAAGCGGTAGTACAGGTCCTGCCTGAACCCGCCCCGTTCCACCGCCTTGGTCAAGTCCTGGTTGGTGGCGGCGACGACCCGAACATCGGCAGAGCGAGTGTTGTTGTCCCCCACTCGCTGGTATTCTCTTTCCTGGATGAATCGCAAAAGCTTCGCCTGGATGGCCGGGCTCATCTCCGCAATCTCATCGAGAAACAAGGTGCCGCCTTCGGCCGCCTCGATCCTTCCCGGACGATCCTTGAGCGCTCCGGTAAAAGCTCCCTTTACATGTCCGAACAACTCGCTTTCCAGCAAGGCCTCCGGCAGGGCCGCGCAGTTGATGGCCTGGAAAGGGGACTTGCTCCTGTCCGAAAGATGGTGCAAGGCACGAGCCACCATCTCCTTTCCGGTTCCGGAGGGCCCTGTAACCAACACTGTGACATCCGAGCGAGCCACTTGTTCCACCACCCTAAAGACCCTTCTCATGACCTCGGACCGGCCGACCATTCCGGCGAAAATGGCTCCAGTGCGGCCCTGGTCACCAAATCCCCATTGCTCCGAGCGATCCTCGAGTAACAGTACCGAACCCATGGCATTGTTTTTCTCGTCCATGAGCGGGACTGCGATCTCCGCCACGGACAAGCTGGCGCCGCCTGGTCCTGCAATCTCAGTCAACCTCTCGGCTTCGCCCTCTCCCGTCTCCAGGCAATACTGTGCAGGGCAATCATCCTTGCACAGGTTCGAACCTATGACCTCGTGGCAAAATTTCCCCAGCGCGTCCTCTGACGCGATTCCGGTGATCATCTCGGCTCGCCTGGAAAACATGCTTATGCGCCAATCCTGGTCTATGCTAAGTACCCCCTCCCTGATGGAACCCAAAACCGCCGACTGTAACCGCTCCCTGGAGGCGATTTCCAACCCCTGCTCATGGCAACTGTCTATGCGTTGAACAAGCTCTGTCTCATCGCGAATCAACTCCACCCCACCCATGACCCGTCCCTGGTCGTCCCTCAACAAAAAAGTACTCTTTCGCACCTGCAGCTTCCTGCCATCCTTGGTCACCAGCTCCACCCTGACCCTGTCCATGGAACCATCCTCGAACAGGCCGCATTTATACAAACAGTTGCTGCACCGGATCCCTGACAAGCAATGTCTACCCAAAACCTCCTCTGCTGAAAATCCGGTCAACTCCTGGGCCTGGCGATTCCAGAAGACTATGTTCCGATCCGTGTCCACCACGAATAGAGCGTCGGCGGCCCAGTCAAGAAAATCCCGCAACAATTCCTTGTTGCTTGCCAGGATATCTGCAAGATCCATTGAGACTTCGTCATTGTGGTCCATCGTCCGGCACCTCGACTGTTGCAGCAGGTGTTGCAATTATTGCCAAACGCCACCAGCGCAACGAATATGCCACGAAATCCTCGCCTAAGGAAATAGAAAAAGCAGAAAAGATCAATTGGTTACAGAAACGGCACAAGTCTTGATAATGATTTGGCCGGAAGAAAAGGAGCGGCCGGAAGAAAAGGAGCGGCCGGAAGAAAAGGAGCG
>CAYSLH010000354.1:0-4582 GCA_964431605.1 uncultured Myxococcales bacterium | reverse complement strand
GGCCTTTTTGCAATAGCGTCGGCGGCTTGTGGCATGGCCACGAGTCTCCTGTGGCTATTGATGTTCAGGGTGTTGCAGGGGATGGGTGGTTCGTTGGTAATGGCCAATGCTCCCGCCCTTTTGACCACGTCCTGTTCCGAATCCATGAGGGGCAAGGCGTTGGGAATCGCCGCGACCGGAACATATACAGGGCTTACACTGGGGCCACCTGTTGGTGGATTTATCGTTGAGCACCTCGGATGGCAGTGGACTTTTTTTTTGAACCTGCCTGTTGCTTTCGTCGTTCTAATCATGGGTTCGATCTATCTGCCCAACAAACCCGGATACGGTCGATCTGCCTTTTTCAGGTTGTTCAAATCCAGGCAGTTGGTACTGTCCTTTATCAGCGCCATTAGCAACTACATAGCGTTGTTTTCCATCATTCTCATGGTTCCATTCTTCCTGCAGGAAGGTTTGGGCTTGAGCCCTGGCAGGGTGGGTGCCTTGTTGATGGCCACGCCGTTGCTCATGGCATTAGTGGCGTCACCGTCCGGATGGCTTTCGGATAGAGTTGGCACCAAGTGGCTCGCAGTCGCAGGACTCGTAGTGCTTGTTGCGGGAGCCATGGGGGTTTCATCGCTGGATGTGGAATCGAGCCAGACCACGGTGGTCTTTTGGCTTTCGGTGTGTGGATTGGGTACCGGGATTTTCATATCTCCCAACTCGAGCGCCTTGATGGGAGCGGCTCCAAGAGACTTGCAAGGGGCTGCGGGCAGTATAATGGCTACGGCAAGGGTACTTGGGGTATTTTGTGGAGTGTTGCTTGTATCGAGCGTTTTTCAGTGGGCAGGTGGCAATACGGGAACACAATGGCGGCAAGTGGATTTTGATGCGTTTTCTCTTGCGGTCGAAGTGACAGGTTGCATGGCTGTCTTTGGAATCGTCTCTTCGCTCTTACGCAGGAAGTAAACCTTCAGTGTAAAAAATCCAAGATCCAGCGTATCAACCCCAGAACCACGAGTATCGCACCCTCCCATCTGCTCAGCTTCCAGCCAGTACGTAAAAACACCACTACAACCACACACATCCCCACCAGCATGACCACGGAAGAAAAAGAACTGCCTGTCACGGTCATGGGCCTGATTATCCCTGCGACACCCAGCACTCCCAAGAGATTGAAAAGATCCGATCCAATTAGGTTGCCAAGGGACATACCTGCCTTGCCTCTTGCCGCAGCCATGAGTGATGTGGCGAATTCGGGGGCGGATGTGCCAGCAGCGACTATGGTAACTGCTATTACCCATTCACTGACGCCCAGAAATCTGGCGATGTTAGAAGCGGAATCCACAAGCAGGTGTCCGCCGGCGGCAACGGCCAGGATACCTAGCAACAGCAGAGGGATATCCTTCCATGTCGCCATACCACCAGGGATTTCTTCCTCATCTACAGGTTCTTTTTTGGAGAACAACAGAGCGAGATAACCTATCAGTCCTCCCAACAAAACCATTCCTTCCCATCTTGCCATGTGACTGTCATAGAGAAAAAATACCAGGGCGAGAGTCGTGATGATTAGCAAGGTGCCGTCTCTGTATACGACTCTGGGGTTGGTTTTCAGTGCGCTGATCATGGCGCAACCACCGAGAATGAAACCGAGGTTGAAAATATTGGAAACCACCACATTGCCCATTAATATCTTGGAGTTTCCAGAAATGGCGGCAGAGATACTTACCGCGAATTCCGGGGCCGAGGTCCCAAAAGCGACTATGGTTAGACCGATTGTCAGATCGGAAAGCTCGAATTTCCTGCCAATACGCGCAGCACTGTCCACCAGCCAGCCGGAACCCTTCCAAAGCATGATAATTGAGGCTATCAGCAGTAATAGATCAAGCACCACAGTCCAGTTCAAGAGATCAGGCCTCACTTTCTGTTCAACCTAGGGCGATGTATCTTACCAGACGGTTGCATTCAAGTTAATCCGCTTAATCCGCACTCGAATCATTGGATTATTCATGGGAACCCGTTGAGGTTCCGGCGTCTGGGCTCGTAATTGACAATAGGTTATACGACGGATAGTTTCAGACATTGGTTGAATGTTTCTTTTTTGGTCCGGAGATGAATATGACTGAGCCATCTGTTCACGATATGTTCAGAAAGGTTTCAATTTTCGCCGATGTGGATGACGCCACACTGGAACGATTGGCGAATCTGGCCACACCCATAGATTACCCCAAGAGTACTCTCGTGTTTGAGCAAAATGCGCCAGGCGATGCTATGTTTATCATATTCTCTGGCAAGGTGCGGGTAGTACTCTTTGGTGAAAACGGCAAGGATATTACTCTGACTTTTTTCAAGCCGGGTGATTTTTTTGGAGAGATGTCGTTACTCGATGAGCAGCCTCGTTCTGCAAACGTGATAACCGTAGAACCATCGACATTGCTGGTGTTGAAGCGTGAAGATTTCCTCGAGCATCTGAAAGAAAGTCCGACCACTGCCATCAACGTTATTACCGAATTGAGTCGCAGGTTGAGAAAAGCGGACGCAGTCATTGGAAATCTGGCTTTACTAGACGTCTATGGCAGGGTAGCGAGGTTGTTGATGGAATTAGCTGAAAAGGATGGACAAGAGGTCGATTATGGAATTCTCATACGTAAACGACCAACTCAGCAGGATATCGCGAGCATGGTAAACTCATCGCGAGAGACCGTATCGCGTGTGTTGAACGAGTTTCAGAAAAGGGGCTTGCTTTTGATGGATGGGAAAAAAGTCGTTCTCAAGCCGAGCTTCTATTCCAATGATTTGTAACTTCCAGGGCTCGGTTCGGTAAAGACATCCATGAATCCAATGATTCATATGCAGGGTGTGTACAAATCTTTTGATGACAATGATGTCCTCAAGGGTGTGGATCTGGAGATCGCCAAGGGCCAGACCACTGTCATCATAGGCGGTTCAGGTTCAGGTAAGAGTGTTCTGATGAAACACATGCTGGGGTTGCTCAAACCTGACAAGGGGCGTGTATTCGTTGATGGTGAGGACATAACCGACTTTTCTGAACGAGACTTGGTTAGGGTCAGGGCCAAGTTCGGCATGGTGTTTCAACAGGCCGCTTTGTTCGATTCTATGAATGTTATGGAAAACGTAGCCTTTCCTCTGCGCGAACATACCAAGTTGCGCGAATCCGAGATTCGGGATTTAGTTAGCGAGAAACTTCACTTGGTGGGATTGAAAGGTGTCGAGAATCGTTTTCCTGCTGAACTGTCAGGTGGAATGAGAAAGCGTGTGGGATTGGCTCGGGCAATTGTGCTTGGACCGCAAATTATCCTTTACGACGAACCGACTACCGGGCTAGACCCCATCACAGCTCACAATGTCGATATGATGATAATGCAAGCGCAGGAAAAACTCGGTGTTACGTCCGTTGTTATATCTCACGATATCGCTTCGAGCTTTCGGGTGGGCCAACACGTAGCCATGTTATATGACGGAAGGATTGTCGACCATGGTACTCCGGAACAGTTGAAAGACAGCACAGAACCGCATCTGGTGGAGTTTCTATCCACGTGGTTTTCCAAATAACTCTCGATTTTTCTACTTGGTAACACCCAAGGCTGCGGTCAGGCCGGATTTAGTTGCGCGGTGTCGATACCATTGGGCGATTTTTGCTGCGTGTAGACATGCCGCAGAGACATCATCCACAGACACTGACTGGAATTCGGCAACATCTTTTTGCGCTGTTTTCAGATCCTTGCCCCTGTCCATGGCTTTTTCCACACCGAGAACCCTGTAATATTCCGCTTCACTAATGGGTCGAATATCCTTTTGATTCATTTGATCCTTGGTCGGCTGGAACACGAATATCTGTTCGAATCCCACCCCCTTGCCATCCCATCCATGGCCGTCTCTTGCGAAAATCCCGACGCCCAATGGTGCCGCCATCTTTTCTAACTTTCCAGGCCAGGCACGGACCATGACTGCAGAAGCCTCCCTCATGATTTGTGGGGAATGAATCGCATCTGAGATCAGCTTGTGAAGTTTTCCAGCAGGGATAGCAGAATCTACTTCTATATCAACCACAGCGCGATAACGTGTACCTATGTGATTGCCTTTCCATCTTCTTATTTGAAAACCTGAGGTTGCATGGGACAAGGGGTCCATGACCCTGTCTTGACCTTCACTGAATGCTATAAAATCTTTGGCTGCTCCAACGATCTTGTCGGCTTTGCAACTGCATGCAACAAAGGCCAGTAGTATAAATGCCATTACACGATACAAGGTTCGTTGGACCATCACTTGCCCCCTAACTTTTTTGTCAGATTTTCAGTAAGCAGGGCGCTGACATTATAACGAAGGATCTCTCCAACCACCGTTTGTTGCTTTGGGATGGGAGCACCCATGGCTTGCTGGTACAGGGCTTCTTTTATGGACCCAAGGATGCAAAGAGCTGCGACCTCTACATTGACCTTGCTCTTTACCAATTTCATTTGTTTACCGTCCTCGAGTGCCATTTGTATGATTGCGACAAGACGACCATAGAATTCGTTGAGCTTACGATCAAAGCCTGGATCGAGTCCAACCGCCTCGGACATAAGCACCCTGAGCATACCTT
>CAYSLH010000353.1:0-4586 GCA_964431605.1 uncultured Myxococcales bacterium | reverse complement strand
CGCGTCTTTGCTGGGACTTGCGCCAGAATTCAAGGGGGTCTTGTTCGATATAGTCGTAGAATTCGTCGAGGCGCCGGACCTTTTCACTGAACCTGTCAGCAATACTGTTGAACTCGGCGACTTTTTCAGCCTCTTGCTTGAGACAATCGGAAAGGGAGTACTGTCGTCCCTCACCCATGTCGATCATCAACTGCCCATACTTTAAACTACTGGCATGCCCCTCTTTGTCATAATATGGAATGTTCCAGTTTGCTATAGAATCTATATCCATAAACCCTGTCTTTTCCTGTCTTCATAAGGATAGATGTATTTTTTAGGGTTTTTCAAGAACAAACATACACTCATCTGACCTTTACAATTATTGATGTGTACTAATAGATTCTTGGTAGATATTGGATGTGTCATATTGCGGAGATATTTCCGTCTATCGTGATTTGTCTGAATCTCCACCCACTGCATAAATTTTCAAAGTTGGTTTTTCAGAAGAGGAGTATTCGACGACTTCTTCCTTTTCCGGGCTTTGCTCGCCACCATTTCTTCGAGCTGCGAGACGTCTGGCTTTGTCTTCTTTCTTTTGTTTTTTTGCCATTTCTTTCTGGCGTTTTTTGAAAGTCTGTCTACTGGATTTTGCCATGAAAATACCACCCTTCCGTTGACCTTTTCCAATCAAGTGCGCCGTGATTTCCTGAAGGCCATGACGTATAGTGTGGTCTATTTGAGCACTTAAGTAAAGATAATAGGAAGTTGAAGGGCAACAAAACTATAGGAATGACTCTAGTTCTCTGAGATTTCCCAGTCCCATCACCCTGGAGCCATTCTCGATTTCAGAGATCATTTCTACTATGCGTCTGTTGAGTGGCACAGATAATCCAAGATTTTCAGCTGTTTGCACCACATGGCCATTTAGGTAGTCGATCTCTGTGGGCCTTGCCCGCTCGAGTGACTGTATGATGGAGGATTTGAGCCCTGCATATTTTCGCCCGACCATTCTAAGAAGAAAATCTTTATATAGACGGGTGAGATGCGATGCGTTCTGCGGCAGATAGAGCAACTTGGGGTTTGCGGCAATTTTTTCGAGACGGATACCAGCGGCCTCGGCTGTGTCAATGACTTCCCGATACACCCCAAGGAAGATGTTCCTGAGTTTTTGTTCAGACAGCATCTGGCCCAGGCCCATACCGGTCAAACCTCCGATGCTGGTGACGATACAGTTGATGGCTAGTTTGCTCCATAAGGCGCCACGCATATTGGAGTTCAGGTCAATAGCCGTTACGGCAGAAAGGATTTTCCCCAAAGTTTTTGTACGATCTGACGGAGGGCTATCCATTTCACCCAGGTGTATTTTTCCGCCGGAGGTTCGCTCGTATTCACCTGGTTGGTGCATGGTGGCGCCGAAGCCGATTATTGCAGAGACGACCCTTTGTTTGCCGACCACTTCTGCAACCGAATCTTCCACGATTCCGTTTTGAAATGTTACCACGAAGCCTCCGGGAGCAAGCACGGCGAGAGAATCTTTGGCAGCTTTTAGCACCCTGTTCGCCTTCATTATCAACAGGGCTGCGTCGAACTTGGCGTCACTTTTCAACTCGTCGAGGCTGGCGTTGACTTCTGGGTGTACTTCGAAGGATTTCTCCGGGGTCTTTACCCTGAGTCCCCTACGGCCTATGGCGTTGGCTATTTCAACATTGCCGCTTACGAGGGTTGGCTTATGTCCGGCACGTATCAACTCTCCTGCAACGACTCCGCCAACTCCGCCGATGCCTTCTATGAGAATACGCATGTTGTTACCTCGCATATGTTTATTGTATATGGAATCACGGTAAAAAATTTTTGCCAATAGTCAAATTTGTTTCAACCACTATTCGTGATAGTCTGTACAAAACTGCAACAAGGTGTTTTCAGTCCATGCGAATATTACATTTGCTGTCGAATCATATCTACACTGGACCGGCCGAACCACTTATGGCGCTGATAAAGGCGCAAATTAGTGCAGGGCATGATGTGACCCTTGCGATAGATACCGCCAGGAGTGGAGATTTGCTATCGAGACTATCATCGGAACATTTGCCTGTATGGGCGGATATGTCACTATCCGTCAAGGCAGGTATCAATCGGCAAGTACGGGATTTTTTGCAATTGAGGGATGTTTGGAGAAGTGAACGATACGACATCATACACTGTCATAAGTCCCACGAACATACCCTGGCCGTACTTTCGAGGGTCCCTTCTTCTAAGACGCGCCTGGTGCGAACGTTGAATAAGGGCGTTGTACTCGGCGTTATGCGAAATGCCCTGCTCGGAAGAACCGACGGTCTGCTGACTGTGGCACGCACAGACCGTCAAAAGCTTGTCTCCACAGGCTTGGCAACGAAGGCTCGCGTGGAGGTCCTGGGAGGCGTGGTGGATCCTGGTCTTTTTTCTCCGGGACGCGGGGCCGTGTTAAGGGATCACCTTGGGATCGGAAAACGAGTGATGGTGGCTGGGTTGGTGTCCAGGATAAAAAAAGGTCGTGGCCACTCTCTTCTCCTGGAAGCCTGGGAATTGGTCCATGAGAAGTTGCCTGAGGCCCATCTGGTCATTTCCGGTCGGGGTGAGTGGAGTGACAAGATTTCATCCATGGCTCGGGATACCAGGTTTGGTAAAACGGTCCACGTTATCGGCTACCAGCAGGACCTGGTTGGATTGTATCGAAGCCTTGATGTCTCAGTAATGCTCGCGCCGGGCAACGATGGTACTTGCCGTGCGGCTCTTCAAGCCATGGCCTGCGCAAAACCATTGGTCGCTTCGGATGTGGGCGCTTTGGCTGATATCGTACTTCAGGGTAGAACAGGGTTGCTTTGCCGGGCTAACCAAAAATACGATCTTGCCGATGCTCTGGTTGAATTGCTTTCCAAGAGGGATAAATCAGCACAAATGGGTGTCGCTGCCAGGCAGAGGGTGGAAAAGTTTTATACCATAGAGAGGCATTTTCAGGTGGTCGAATCTTTTTACAATCGTATCGTTGGTTCTGATGGCGTCGTGGCATGATTGGTAAGGAGCCGGACAGGGTGGTGGTGTTGCAGCCGGGGTTCATAGGGGACGTGATCCTGGTATCGCCTATTTTGATTTCATTACGGGCTGCATATCCACGGGCACAGTTGGCCTTGGTGGTTCGCCCGGAAAAGCAACGGTTGGCAAAGACTCTTCAAGGAGTGGATCGGGTGTTGGTGTTCGATAAAAGGGGGGATGATTCGGGCTTTTTGGGCCTTGCGCAAGCTGCTTCGCGGCTAGAGAAGTTGGATTTTGACTTGCTGATTTCTCCCCATAGGTCCACCAGGACCGCCATGCTTGCGTATCTATCTCGCATTCCCGTGAGGGTGGGATTCATGCAGGGCGCAGGGCGCGTACTTTATAATATTAGGGTGCCTCTTTCGAAAAATGAGCCATGTAGGCTGGAACAGGAATTTTCCTTGCTTCGTGCCTTGGGACTGGAGCCTGTAGCTACTCGGCCCATGATATCACCACCTGGTGAAGCGTTGGATTACGCCAAGGATTTTTTGTCAGCCCTGAGGATTGAGCCGGACAGATGTGTAGGGCTTTGCATAGGTGCCAACTGGGCTACAAAACGATGGCCTGGTGTGTGGTTTGCCAGGCTTGCCGCCATGCTCGTAGACGCAGGGTGTTTTCCCATCTTGTTCGGCGGACCGGATGAACAAGGGCTTGCCGGCGAAATTCAAAGGGAGTTTGATACCAATGTAGATGGAACATTGAATAGCTGCGTTGGCAATGACTTGATCCAGGCCATGGGGCTTTTGGCTGCATGCGCTGTGGTGGTGGGCGGTGATACGGGTTTGGTTCACATGGCCCGTGGAGTGAACACTCCTGTGATCATGATGTACGGACCTACTGACGAAAGGTTACATCACCATCATGGTAACGAAAAGGTGCTGGTGGCTGATGTTCCTTGCAGGCCCTGTCATAGGCATGGAAAGGCGAGGTGTCCCAAAAAGCATCACAGGTGCATGAAAGACATCCTTCCCCAAACGGTGTTTTCAGCTGTCATGGATTTTTTGGACTAGTATTTTTCGACTGGTGAAATGGAGGCACGGCTTTGTTGGAAATATATGTAGATGCGGACGCCTGTCCTGTAAAAAGTGAGGTCTACAAGGTGGCAGAGCGTCTTGGACTGAAGGTCATAGTGGTCAGTAATTCCTTCATGCGTACACCACGACAGAGCCCACAGGTTCGGTGTGTGGTGGTGAGTGAAGGACTGGATGTTGCGGATGATTGGATAGCGGAGCACATTGAAAAAAACGATATCTGTATCACTGCAGATATTCCCCTGGCATCCAGGTGTCTGGAAAAGGGAGCTAGGGTGCTTGGTTCACGTGGCAAGGAATTTTCGAAAGATTCCATAGGGGAGATACTGGCTACCAGGGATTTGTTGTTCTCGCTTCGGGAGCAGGGATTGGTCAGCGGAGGGCCTGCACCGATATCGAAAAAGGATCGATCGAATTTTCTCAACAAGCTGGATCAGATCATACAGACCATCAAAAACAGCTTAGCCTGAAAACTTCGTAGGCATGACCTATCCTTGCATTTGCAAA
>CAYSLH010000352.1:0-4587 GCA_964431605.1 uncultured Myxococcales bacterium | reverse complement strand
GAGCAAGATTCATGTCCTTCCGGCTACATTTGTAAACCAACTACTTTTACCTGGGCTACTTGTGCGTCGGATGCTGACTGCGAAGATGTGAGCAATACTTGCGGGCCTTCAAGCCATCGCTGTGCTCTCAACCAGCAAGTATGTGCTTCGGACTCGGACTGTTATGATTTCGGCGCACCTGTTTGTGTAAGTGGCTATTGTGTGATTGGCTATCACTGTGAACCCCCCTCGGGCTGTTGACGATACTTATTTTCGCCTGAGGATGTATCTTCCCTTTATGGGTCGCTGCAGATACTTGCCCTCGGTTACGACTTCCATTCCTCTGAGAAATACGTACCTGGCCACCCCTTTGAGCCTTTTCTCTTCATAAGGGTTCCAATCTGATCGTGTTTCCATTACATGGGGGCGGATTTTTCTGGTTCTGCGGGGATCCCAAACAATGATATCCGCATCGGTTCCTATCTGCAGGCTTCCTTTCCTAGGCCATAATCCGAATGTCTTTGCAGGACCCTCTGTGTGTATATAGGCCCATCTTTGCACGTCCATCTTCTCTCTGGCAGGGCCAAGAGACCACGTGACAGACAACATGGTCTCGAGACCAGGCAGTCCGTAAGGTATATTTTTGAAGTCCTGGTCCCAAGTGTTTTTCTGATCGATCGTGAAAGTACAATGGTCGGTCCCAACCACGTCGAGCCACCCATCGCAAAGAGCTCTGAACAATGTCCTGCGATGGCGTGCCGTTCGTAACGGCGGGCAACATCCGAAGAAATGTCCTCTGGAACCCTTGAGCATTTTTGAATCAAGGGAAAGATATTGGGGGCAGGTCTCTGCAGTTACTCTAACTCTATTTTCCCTCGCGTCCCTGACCGCCAGTGCCGCGCCTGCGGTCGAAAGGTGTACAAGGTGTAATTTGGCGCCGGTATATCCGGCAAGTAAAATGGCTCGCGAAGCTGCTTCTTCTTCGCAAATGGCTGGTCTGGCCATGCTCAATGCGAAGGCTCCCTCTTGCTTTTTTCGAGGGAGACCGACAACCATGCTGGTATAATGAGTTATCAACGAATCGTTTTCTGCGTGGACGCAAACCTGGACGCCAAGGGATTTTGACTGCTGCATGACGGAAAGCAACATTCCATCATCTGCCTGCCATCCTCGATCTTTATAAATCATGAACATTTTTACAGATGGCGCACCCAGTTTGACCAGGCGGGCTAAGTCTGATTTCCATTTTTGTTCCCAGCCGATGAGTACATTGTGAAGCCCGTAGTCGCAATGCACTGCGGGATCTGCCAAGGCACGCCTTTGACGAAACGCATCCAGGGGCCTTTGTCCCTGTTCGGGAGTCGTATAGTCTATAATGGTGGTCACGCCTCCGGCTAGGGCTGCGCGGGTTCCTGTATCAAAGTCATCAGACGTGGTCATCTTGGGGCCTATGGGAAGCGCAAGGTGGACATGCGGGTCGATGGCTCCCGGCATAACGTAACAACCGGAAGCATCAAATACTTTTCTCGCTCGTTGCCTGGCTGACTTTCCAACGGTTCCTACTTTTACGATTTTTCCGGATCGGACGGCAATATCTGCACGGCGCACGCCTCTTGGTGTCACCACCGTGCCGCCGGTAATGACAATGGAATAGTCCATGGGTAATCCTCCGTTCATGAGACCATCAGCCAAAGGGCCAAGGGGGTAGTGGCAAAGCTAAGAACCGTGGACAAGACCACGGTTGTTGCTACGAATTCTTGTTCCAGTTTGTATTTCTCACTAAGGATGAAGTTGAGCACAGCTGCCGGCATGACCGAGCCTAACAGTACTGCGTCCCTTGCATAGCCATGTAGGCCCAGAAGCCAAACGGCGAAAATTCCCAAGCCAAAGCCAACGAGCAATCGAATCAGGCTTGCCAAAAGAGCAGGGCCCAGGTGAAAAAGGCGAACGGTCCTGAGACGTATCCCCAGCATGAGTAACATGATTGGAATGGTAGCCTGCCCAACCAGGTTCAGGGATTTGACCATTGTCTCAGGGAGTATGATACCGGTTGATGCGAGGGCTATGGCCAAGGCTGCGGCATATACCATGGGAAGCCTGAATACTTCCTTCATCCCGTTTTTTCCCCTGGCTATCCATATTCCAACTGTAACGTGTACCAGGTTGATAGCTACGTAAAAAATAAGTTGCCGGGAGAGTCCTTGTTCTCCAAACATCAAAAGGGCCAGGGGAAACGCCATGTTGGCACTATTCATGAACATTGTGGGTAACAAAGCCGCTCGTAAAAAACGACTTCGAAAAAACAGCAACCAGGTCGCCAGGCCACAACCTGCCATGATGATCAAGGCGCTTGTTGCGATGCTTCCCACCTCTTTCAGGTCGAGCGGCTTGGAGCCTATGGATCCCAGGACGAGACATGGAATCATGATCCAAACGAGCAGGTCGGAAATCGGCTCTGCTGGGATGGATTTCCATCTGCCGTATATAAACCCCACACCGATGATTGCAAATACCGGTATGACGGTTGCGATGATCGTGCTCCATGTCTCCAAATCGCTTGTCTCCATGGATAGATGTTCGTTTGGGTTTCTCATGCTGCTGATTGCTTGTCAATGTGCTATATGAAATGATATTCTCCATCCAAACGAGGTAATATCCTTTGAGTGGCTTGTTCGAACAAAATAGTAAAATTGGTGACTATACCCTTTTGCGAAAGTTGGCCACTGGTGGGATGGGGGAGATTTGGCTTGCCGAACGGAAAGGTATTTCAGGGTTTTCAAAGCGGGTTGTGATCAAGACGATCCTGGAGTGTTTTGCCGACGAACCAAGTCTCGTGGATATGTTTCTGCAGGAGGGACGAATAGCAGCTGGATTGAATCACCCTAACATCGCACAAACGTATGATCTGGGGCAGGTTGGCAGGACTTATTACATGGCCATGGAATACGTAAATGGTCGTGACCTTCGAAATATATTGCTTGCCAATGTCAGAAAAGGCCAACTGGTTCCACTCAACCTGGTTTTGAGAATCGCTGCCGAGGCATGCGAGGGCCTTTATCACGCCCACACGTGGTGCACTCCAGATGGACAGCATGCTGGAATAATCCACAGGGATATCAGCCCCCAGAACATACTCGTAACCTTTGAAGGAAAGGTAAAGATCATAGACTTTGGAATCGCCAAGGCTGCACAAAGCGCATCGCGTACCCGTTCAGGAGTTCTCAAGGGAAAATATGCTTACATGTCTCCTGAGCAGGTGCGAGGCAAACAACTGGATCCACGTTCGGATTTGTTCTCCCTTGGAGTCGTTCTTTACGAGATGCTGACGGCAAGGAGATTGTTCAAACGGGATAGTGAGCTTTCCACCTTGGACGCGGTTTTGGAGTCAGAGGTCCCTTCCCCAAAGAGGTTTGACGGTACGGTACCCAAGGAAGTAGAAGCAGTGCTGTTCAAGGCGCTGGCCAGGGACCCCAGAGACCGATTCAAAGATGCCAGGCAGATGCAACTCGCACTCGAAGAGGTTATGATCAGCTGCAAGCTGCCTGCTTCGTCAGCTCATCTGGCAGCATATATGGACGAGATCTTCCATGACTCTTTGCAGCAGCAACAGCAGATGGAGCAGCTTACAAATTCCAAGCTGATGAAGATGATGGAGAGTTTACCCAGCGCTTCTGGTCCTGGACCAAAAATGGAAAGAACAAAACCTTTTGCTCCAGGCATGCTGGTCTCTGGAGCAGAGAGTTCTGAAAAAAGAGAACTGACTCGGAATTTGGTTCCAAGTGTACATTCAAATGAAATAAAAGCCCGAAAAAGTGTTACATGGCATTGGGCGGTGATTGGTCTGTTGGCAATGATCCTCGGAGTGGCAAGCTGGCTGTTGGTAAAAACCCTGGCCAATTCCACCAGTGTAGAAAAAATAGATTTGGCAACTATGGAACATGGCGAAAACATAGTTGCAGATCCAACTTCTCATCCAAAGGTTCAAAAGCCTGAAAAACACCAGCCAGATCCAAATACCGACAATCATGGGAGCAGGGATGACAGTCTGGAATTGGGCTTAAACCTGGCTGAGCCTGATAAAAAGCAACCACTGGAAAAACCAGTGAAAAAACCGGTCAAGAAGATTACCCACGGCTGGGCCAATATCAGCACGGACCCTGCTGCCGCCATATACATGGGAGGAAGAAAATTGGGCGATGGCTCACTGAAAGGGTTGAGACTACGAGTGGGTCGGCACAAGCTGGTAGCCAAGTTACCCAATGGCGCAAAAAAGGTATTTTGGATAAAGGTGCTTGGTGCAAAGACTGTCAACCATGCGATCAAGTTCAACAAAGGCAAGCTCAGGATAGTTGTCCACCCCTGGGCAGATGTTTGGGTGGATGGAAAACCAGTTGGTCAAACACCCATGGGTGCCCTGGAACTCGTGGAAGGCCCACACAAAGTCCGGCTGAGAAATGAGCCTAATGGTAAAGATATCATAAAGACGGTGATAGTAAAACCTGGTGCTGAGACGAGTCTTAGAATGGATTGGCGCTAGGCATACTATATCCCTGTCGCTACAGTAGTAACTGCTACGCTACAGTCCGTCATTGATTCAAATGCCAACCA
>CAYSLH010000351.1:4235-4632 GCA_964431605.1 uncultured Myxococcales bacterium | reverse complement strand
TTCCATGCGATTAGCGGCTTTTGTTATAGCACTTTGTGTATAACATGCCAAAGTGAGTTTTCCCGCCAAGTTTACTCGTTTATGAAAAGCATCCTGAGACTGCCGATATTCCCATCAAGATCGCCTTCAGGTTTGCGCACGAGCAATGAGAGCCTAAGACAGTAGGCCGTGCTCTGCACGTATCATATTGTTGACAACCCCACCCCTTAAGCCGATAGGATGAGGTAGGAGGTTGTAGAATGAGCGAGGCAAAAAAGAACGATTCGGATCAAAGGGAACTAGTGCAGATGACAGTTGCCGGCATCACCTTGGATCCCACTAACAACATGCCAATCATAATTTTGAAAGACATGGATAATTCCATAGCTATACCCATTTGGATAGGCTTGGTGGAAGC
>CAYSLH010000351.1:0-4225 GCA_964431605.1 uncultured Myxococcales bacterium | reverse complement strand
GCCATCGCAACAGAACTCGAGGGTGTTGAGTTGGCGAGACCCATGACCCATGATCTACTCAAGAGCATCCTTGATAAGCTGGGTGGAAATTTACATCGGGTTGTGGTTACAGAACTCAGAGAGAACACTTTTTATGCATTGCTTTTTATCAAGAGAGGAAATGAAACCATCACGATTGATTCACGACCATCAGACGCCATAGCACTTGCCCTGAGGACCAAATCCAAACTTTTTGTCGCCAAGGAGGTAATCGACCATTCGCAGCAACTGGACATGGATGCATTGCAGAACATACTTACACCTGACCATGATACCTCAAAGGACGGAGAAGATAATAAGACCAAGGACCAATGGGCTGAAATTTTGGAAAATTTGAAACCAGAGGACTTCGGCAAGTATAAAATGTAAAGAGTCATCATGACCATTAACTATAAAATATTGGTTAGGTTTTGGCTTCCCATCCCTTTGTACATTGGGTTGATTTTTTTCATGTCCTCTCTTTCCTTCATCCCGTTTGCTTTACCGAAAATTACGAATTTCGACAAGATCATGCATATGACCGAGTATGCCATCCTGGCAGTTTTACTGGCCAGGGCAGTCAACTCAGCTGCAAGACCCAGTTCCTTATGGTTGCGGTTGTTGATTTGCGTCGGTTTGGTGGTCGTCTTTGGCTCACTCGATGAAATCTATCAAAGCACGGTGCCCAATAGGCAATCGGACATTTGGGATCTCGCAGCTGATTCTCTTGGTGGTTTTTTGGGAAGTGGACTGTTTTTTTTGATTATCAATTGGAGAAGGAAAAAAACCGGTGGCAAGACTCAAGATAGCGTTGTCAAGCCTGAGCCAACGACTCTCGCAGGGCCTTGATGAACTTTTGAATGGATCTCTTGTCGATTTCACCTATGTTTGCGACCTGAAAAACTTTGTTCTCCAGTGGACCCTTGCCTCCGTATATTACAAAACCACGATCTTTTAGAGCATCACGCAAATAATCGTAGGAGATATGGTCAGGCAGGCGAAAGGTTGTTAGAACACGAGACATTTTATCTTCTGGAACAATTGCCTCGAGGCCCATTTTCGCTATCTCAGAGCGGAGCAACCTGGCTTTGCGTTCTATTTTTGCCATTCTTTCAGGCAGGCCTACCCTAAGTATTTGATTCAAAGCCGCATCCAACGCAAAGTAAACGGTTAGAGAAGGCGTGTTGGGAGTTTGGTTGAGATCTGTCTCGTACTTGTAATGCCTGTACAGATCCAGATACCTGGTTTGTCTCCGGACGTCCCTGAGCGATTCAAAAGCCGAGACTCGACCACAAACAAATGACAGGCCGCAAACACTGGCTATTGCCTTATTGGAACTGGAGGTGCAATAAGTGATATGATTTTTTTCCACATCCACCGTCTCCGCAGCGAGACTAGATACCGTGTCCACGAAGAGTTGTATTTTCCTTGCCCTGCACATCTTGCCAACTAACGATATGGGATTGAGCATGCCTGTGGATGTCTCGTGATGAACCATGGCAACCAAGTCTGGTTTGTATTCGTCCAAAGCTCGTTCTATGGCATCCGTTCTGAAAGACTCACCCCAGTTTAGTTGCAGAGAGTTTACGGTTTCCTGGTAATACTCTGAAAGTTCTATAAGCCTGTCGCCGAATTCTCCGTTGGCCAAAACCAACACCTTGGTATCTCTTCCAATGGAACTCAACACGGCTTCGTTGGCTGCGCTTCCGGAACCATTGATGACTACAGAAGTGTATTTCAGAAAATTACGTACACCGAACACAGTTGACAACTTCTGGCGAATCCTTTTGAGAAGTGTCGTGAATTCTACCTCACGGTGACCGATATCCGGATGAAGGAGTGCTTCTTTTACCTCATTTGATACATTGACCGGACCAGGGCAGAAAAGACCTTGATCAATTTGTATCCCTGAGAATACAGAGGGACTAAAAGATTTACGATCTTTTTGCTGATTACCTGGGAAAAGTGGGTGCTTAGTCGGGTTGGCTTCCATTTATTTCTCCAGTTGCTAAAAATAACTCCAGAGGTTGCTGTTTTCCTTCTTTCAAAACAACTATCAAGACACTTAGCAAGAATTAGGCCAAGACTTGTGTTTTTCTTGTGATTACACTTCTGATAAATTTTTTTTCATTAAATAAACGTTATTTAATCAACCCAATAGGTCCTTATCAGCCAATGAAGATTAATCTTTTCCCAGGTAAAAGCTATATGTGCGAGATGGTATTCAAATGAGTGTTGATTATAGTTACACTGTGAAAATAAACAACAGTTTTTGCAAGAATCTTGCCTAGGATGAAATTAGTTTCCTGCTTCTTTGAGCACGTTTTTTTGTATCCCAGTTTTCGATCCAGGTAACCAATGCGGGCATCATGAAGATTGCGGCACCCAGGCTTGCAACTTCACCTATGTCGGAAAGAAGACCAAAGCTCACCAATGCGTTGTTATCTGCAATCAAAAGCGATGAGTATCCGATGAGGGTTGTAAGAGAGCAAAGAGCCACAGCGCCACCAGTGGAACCAACGCTGCGTGCCATACTTCCTTTACCTTCAATCTTGTAGCGATTCAAAACATTTACAGCATAGTCTATACCTATGCCAAAAGTGATGGGTAGTCCGATAAAATTTAGAAAGTTCAGTTTCATTCCCATCATGGCAACCGGTCCGATGGTCCAAACCACTCCAAAGAAAAGGGTAACCAGTATTATAAGAACGAATCTGCTCGCCCGATATGCCAACAAGACCAGCAGCATGACACCCAGCAATGAGACCAGAACTGCTCTTGGTCCATCCCGTTCAATAGCTGATATCATATCCGCGAATATCGTTGCAGCTCCGGCTGAAGTAATCCTTTCCCCGTCTGGTAGGTTTATCTCCCTGCTTGCATCCGAAATCTCCACAAGAAAATGACCATCCCAGGTAGACCTTCCATGGCGTGGGTATATAGCTATGGGTAAACCAACCCTCCCGTTTTTCTCTGTAAACAGCCTTGTCATGGCTTTGGGCAGGTCGGAGATTGTGACGGCGTGTAAGTCATCCGGCGGCTTGTATTCGTCCAGATGCTTTCGTTCTTTGTCTGTCAGCCAACTCAAGGTTGATTTGGACAAGAGCCTTTTTATTTTTTTCAGTACTTTGAGCTTGGCCTCCTGCTGGGTCGGAAGCTGTGAATAAACGGAACGAATCTCCTGGAACAATCCATGATAGTCACCTACTGTATTATTCCTGTTCATTTCGAAAGTGATGAGTGGTACCTGGTCAAGTCGATCAGCAAGCACGAACAAGGGGTTCATACGCCTTGGAAATATCTTCTCGACCCTCGATGCCAGTTGGTAACGTTCTACTCCTTCATGCTGGTTTCTCAGGTTGCGAAAATCATATTCGAAAGGGTCGTGAAGGTATGGTATGGCAACCACCACGCATAAGATCGCAAAAGCCCAGCCAAAGATATTGATTGGTGTAGCGAATCTGGTCACACCCTTTGCATAGGCCATGGAAAATGCTCCAACCATGAGGAGTTTCTTGTTTTTCTTTTTGAATTTTAAAGGTTTTATTTTTTCCAGGAGTGTGAGCAAAGCAGGTTGCATGGTGAAAGCCGATACCCAGCACAACAACATTCCTAGGCCGCCCATGTATCCAAAGCCGTTGAAGCCGCGAAACTTGGTTATGATCAAAGATCCATATGCTATGGAGGCTGCAGTGGCAGCCACTCCGGTGGACTTCAGGGTGTAGACAATGGCGTTGACCAAAGCATCGGTATGAGATTTTCCGGCCCTCCGTTCTTCCATGTAGCGCGATAGTTGTATCAAACCAAAGTTGATGCCATTGCCAACGATGATAGCCGCTAGAAATGCTGTGGAAGTGTTCAGGTTACCCACAATAAAGATGGAAATTCCAAAAGTCCAGGTGGTGCCCATAAGTAATGGTATGCCCACGATTGGCAGGGACCTGAATTTTCTGAAGTACAAAAGTACCACCAGAGCCACCAGGCTCAGGCATATGGATGTTACAAGGATCAGGTCGTCAATTATGGATTTTTGTTCCACGATGGCTGTTACGATTGAACCTGTCCAGCCTATTTTGACCTTGCCGCCATAGTGTTTGGCACATGCTTTTGAAAGAGTCGCTTCCAACTGGTCTGGCTCAACGTTGGAATTTCCACCACAGATTCCAATTATTGACCTTTGGACCTTTTTTATGAACTTTTTACCAAA
>CAYSLH010000350.1:0-4692 GCA_964431605.1 uncultured Myxococcales bacterium | reverse complement strand
GAACCTGGTGGGTGTAAAGATCGTGGTGGACTGCGGGAATGGTGCCGCGTATAAGGTTGCCCCAGCGGTATTCGAAGAGTTGGGGGCAAAGGTAATGGCCCTGGGGGTTAAACCCACTGGAAGAAACATAAATAAAAGATGTGGCTCGTTGCATCCCGATAGTATGATCCAGGCTGTAAAAAGGCACAATGCGGACCTGGGCATTTCCCTCGATGGTGATGCGGACAGGGTGGTCATGGCCACGGACAAGGGTGAGCTGATCGATGGGGATCATCTCATGGCGATTTGCGCCAAGCACATGAAAGCGCAAAAAAAACTGAGAAAGAAAACCGTGGTGGCGACCGTGATGAGTAACCTTGGCTTGGAGAAGGCACTTTCACACATGGGGGTAAAGCTTCTCAGGACCCCTGTTGGTGATAGGTACGTGGTGGAAGCCATGAGAAAGAACGGCTACAATCTCGGAGGTGAGCAATCAGGCCATTTGATTTTTCTCGATCATGCAACCACGGGTGATGGGGTGGTGGCCGCATTGGCCACACTCTCGGTCATGTTGCGGGAACAAAAACCTCTCAGTGATCTGGCAGCCATTATGAACCGGGTTCCACAGGTGATGTTGAACAAGGAGGTGGAACATAAGCGACCCATCCAGGATTTGCCAAAAGTTCAAAAAGCAATTCGTGCTGTTACCAACTCTTTAGGCAAGAACGGAAGGGTGTTGGTAAGGTATTCAGGTACTGAAAACAAAGTCAGGGTCATGATTGAAGGGCCCGATAGAAAAACCATCAAATCCTATGCTGAGACTATTTCAGCGGCTTTTTAGACAGGAAGAGGACGGAAATGCAAAACACGAGACTTGGCGTCAATATCGATCATGTTGCAACACTGAGACAAGCACGCAAGACCACCTATCCGGATCCGGTGACAGCGGCCGGCCTTGCTGAGTTGGGTGGAGCGGACCAGATAACGATCCATTTGCGCGAGGACAGAAGGCACATACAAGACAGGGACCTTAGGATAATCTGTGAGACGATCCAAACGAGACTGAACCTGGAGATGGCTGCAACAAAGGAGATGTCCAAGATTGCATACCAGTACAAACCGGACATGGTGACACTGGTACCGGAAAAGCGTGAAGAGTTGACTACCGAAGGCGGCCTGGACGTGGCCATGCATCGTGATAGCATCAAGGAGACGGTCAGGTTTTTGAAAGATGGGGATATCAGGGTAAGCCTGTTCATCGATCCGGACATAGATCAGGTCAGGGCGGCTCATAAGGTTGGGGCCGATGCAGTTGAATTGCATACTGGAACCTATTGCGACGCCAAAAGTAAACCAATCCGCGATGCTGAGTTCGAACGACTCGTCAATGCAGCCAAGACATGTTCGAAAATAGGATTGCCGGTTTTCGCGGGTCATGGTCTGAGTCTGCAAAATGTCGCACCAGTTGCCGCCATAAAGGAAATTACCGAATTCAACATAGGCCACAGTATTATATCTCATGCGATTTTCGTTGGATTAGAACGAGCCGTAAGAGAAATGAAAGCCGCTATAATGGAAGCAAGGCGAGATAGCTGACTTCAGAGAGGTATTTCGACATGGCAATCCCTGTTCTGACATCGTCTCAGATGATGGCGGTGGACAAGACCACTATTGAGGAAATCGGGATTCCCGGCCCTGTATTGATGGAACAGGCTGGAAGAGCATGTGCGGAAGAAGCCGAGGCGCTGTTGCCCACGCAAGCCGAGGGAAGAATCGCCATTGTTTGTGGCAAGGGCAATAACGGTGGAGATGGATTGGTTGCAGCCAGATACCTTCACAATGCCGGTTACCAGGTAGAGATATTTCTACTGGCTCATTCGGACGGTTTGCGGGGAGACGCGCTACTCAACAGGAATATCCTCAATAGTCTCGATGTGCCGGTTCATGTATGCGCAAGCCAGGGCTCTGTGGAAAACATGGATTTGAAGGCTTTCGATGTAATCGTTGATGCGATTTTCGGAACAGGCCTTTCCAAGGAAGTCAGGGGTGTGTATGCAACGGCCATAGAGATGATAAACAACGCAGCAACTCCGGTGGTGTCGGTGGATATTCCATCCGGGTTGAGTTCGGACACTGGAAAGGTGCTCGGTTGCTCGGTCAATGCCACTGTGACGGTTACATTCGGTGCTCCAAAGGTGGGACAGTTGACGTATCCTGGTGCTGAACTTACTGGAGATTTGGTGGTTGCCGATATTGGAATTCCTCCCAGCGTTTATCCTTCCGGGCCCGCAAGTACTTGGGTGCTTTCTGACGATGACATGGAGCCTTACCTGGGTTTGAGAAAACCTGATTCTCACAAGGGAGACTTCGGTCACCTGGCGGTAATAGCGGGAAGCAGGGATAAACCAGGTTCTGCAGGGCTTTGCTGCCAGGCTGCTTGTAGAAGTGGCGCAGGGCTGGTCACCCTTGTAGCTCCTGCGAAGGTTCTGGATCGGGTGCTTGTGGGTGCGGTGGAGTTTATGGGAATTACCCTGGAACAATTTTCAGAGGTTCGGGCAGCAATTGAGGGAAAGAGTGCGCTGGTGCTGGGACCTGGACTGGGACAGGATGAATCTGTGGCAACGATGGTATTCGACCTGGTGCAAAATCTGGATGTTCCAATTGTTATTGATGCAGATGCTCTAAACGTTTTGGCAGGGCATCTCGATGTTTTAAAAATGGCCGGAGGTAAAAGAATACTCACGCCCCATCCCGGTGAAATGGCCCGACTGATGGGAAAGAATACCTCGGAAATTCAGGCCAATCGGCTGGATGTAGCTAGACAATTGGCATCTGATACTGGTTGCACCGTTGTCCTGAAAGGAGCCGCTACCGTCATCGCTGATGAGGACGAAACAGCGTTTATCGTTCCAACAGGAAATCCAGGATTGGCTTCCGGTGGTTCTGGAGATGTGTTGGCAGGTGTTATCGGATCTTTTTTATGCCAGGGACTTGACCCTCTGGAGGCTGCGGCAGTGGGGGCCTATGTGCATGGAGCTGCGGGTGACTTGGCTGCATCGTACCTTGGCCAGAGGGGGCAGGTGGCTTCTGACCTTTTGGACTTTTTACCAGAGGTCATCAAAAGGGGTGAAGGATTTGGTGGTGATGGGGATGGAGAATAAAGCGGAACCTTTTGTCGTTCGGACCAATTCTTCCGCAGAGACTATGAAAATTGCGCAGAGACTTGCCGCAATACTAGAGCCGGGAGATTGGATTGGACTGACAGGAGACCTGGGGGCTGGCAAGACGTGCTTTTCCAAAGGATTGGCCAAAGGACTTGGTGTAGGAGATGAAGTTCCTGTTACCAGTCCTACTTTTACCATCCTTCAAACTTATCATGGGCGTTTGTGCTTGAATCATCTGGACCTGTATCGGCTGGAGGATTATTCTGAATTGGTGGACATTGGATATGAGGAGCTTTTGGGGCAAGATTGTGTTTTTTTGGTGGAGTGGTGTGATAAGTTTTCCAAAGCTTTTGGCACAGATGGCATAGTCATAGAATTTACATTGGTGGACGAAGAAATTCGCGATTTATCGGTCACGTCATTAGGAACAAGGGGGGTGAAACTTATCGAGGCCATGAAACATTTCATTTGATTCAAAGAGAAAAAGAGAAATTGTCAGGTCGTGCGGCGGGTGTATACCAACTTGCCGTTTTTAAAAACCTTGTGAGTGTGATTTACGCCAAAGTGGTAGATGAAAGTTCTATAATCCCTCAGGTCCAGAACCAGTGCGTCTGCAAGGGCTCCAGGTTTGAGAGTCCCAATGGCATCTCCCATGTAAAGCGCATCAGCAGCCCACTTCGTGGTACTGAGCAGAGCTTCCCTTGGATAGAGGTGATTATACAGACAGGCCATGTTCATCATCAGCGGAAGGTTTTCCGTGTGGGATGAACCTGGATTGAAATCCGTGGAAACAGCGATCTTGCACCCCGCATCAGCCAAAGTCCTGCCGTCGGCAAAATTCTTTTTGCCCAGAAAATAGGTAGCGCCGGGAAGCAAAACTGCAACGGTTTGGGATGATGCCAGGAGTTTAGCATCAGATTCATTTGCGTTTTCAAGGTGGTCTATGGACGATGCTCCCAGTTCCACTGCGAGGGCAACGGAATTGGTCCTTGTTAGTTGATCTCCATGGATTCTTGGGATCAGGCCGTGTTTTTTACCTGCCACTAGAATTTGTCGGGATTCTTCTACGGAAAAGGCGTCCTTGTCACAAAAAACATCGCAGAACTTTGCCAGGCCCTCGGTGGATGCCCTGGGAATTATTTCTTCGGTAACCAAGTGGATATATGATTCACGGTTCGATTTATATTCAGCTGGAACAACGTGCGCTGCCAACAAAGTAGGGACCACATCTATGGGGTGGGTGCGATCCAACTCTTGAGCCGCCTTGAGCATCTTGAGTTCAGCGGCCAATTCGAGACCGTAACCGCTTTTTATTTCAACCGTCGTGACACCGAAACTCAGAAATCGATCCAGGCGAGCTTTTCCTGTGGCCACCAGAACATCCATGGGCGCGGCCCTTGTGGCCATGACAGTGGAATGGATACCACCGCCTCCGGCGAGGATTTCTTCGTAGGAAGCTCCTCCAATCCTCCTGGAAAATTCCTGTGCCCTGGAGCCTGCGAAAATGCTGTGGGTATGACATTCCACCAAACCTGGCAGAACGACCTTC
>CAYSLH010000349.1:2706-4763 GCA_964431605.1 uncultured Myxococcales bacterium | reverse complement strand
AAAAATCTCTCATTTCTTCAACGATTGGTCTACGCAGCAGGGAACTTCCCGGTAGGCTTTGGCCCAACGGCGGTTTCTGCGTGGTTGGCCTACTACTATTATGGAAGACAGAACGATTCGGGCGAACCGGTAATATTGGTAAGCGCCATCTCCTTTGGGGTTATCACCCTGATGTGTAACGTGCTAAACGCCTTCACCGATCCTGCGGTCGGGTATTTGAGTGACAGGACCAGGTCAAAATGGGGACGACGCAAGCCTTGGGTCATCGCAGGTGCTCCTCTGTTGGCCATCTCTTTCTTTTTTCTGTGGACACCCGTCACCCAGTACCCATCCTTCGAAAATAGTGTGGTTCTGTTTATCGCACTATTGTCTTTCTGGTTTGCATTCACGGTGGTCGTTGCGCCTTACGTGTCTTTGCTGCCGGAAATAACTCCATATGATGATGAACGGGTAAGCATTTCGGCGTTCATGGGACTTTTCGAAATCACCGGTACCATTTTCGGTTCGGCGTTATGGCCCGTGCTGACCGGCTTGGCGGCGGGCGGAGCGCTATTTCTGGCCACAGGAGAACAGGTCATAGCAATGGCTGCCGGTGCGGTTCTTCTCATCTTCATCATCACAAGCGTGTTGGTTGTACCGGAATCGTACAAGGTCGAAGAAGATCACGTACAAGCAAAGGGCTCGATCTGGTCAAGAGTCATGGGCGAACTACTCTCTACCTTTTCCAACCGCGTTTTCATTCCATACGTAATTGGCGTGGGATTCTACCGAATGGCGGTGTCTACTGTTGTTTTCATAGCTCCGTTTCTGGCAGCGAAAGTTATCGCGGCTTACACGCCTACGACCATGGACCTGGAGTTGCTTGGATCCATTGGTGCGGTTGATGCCCACAATCAGGTAAACTGGGAAGAAGCGGCTGGTTTGATGATGGCTCTTGTTTTGGTGGGAGCCGCCCTGTTTTTCCCTCTGGTGTCATGGCTTGCCAATAAATTTGGAAAACGTCAAATGTTCATTCTTGCTCTGACATGGTTTGGAATCGTGATGATTGCCTTGTCCCTAATCGGTTTGCTACCCGTATGGAGTCCGTTGTTCCAGGCTTTTGCACTGTTTTTGGCCGCGGCCTTCCCGGTATCCATAGCCATGGTGGTCATGCGCCCCTTGCTGGCCGACGTTATCGATACGGACGAAGGTATCACGGGCAAACGACGTGAAGGCGTATACAATGGAATGGAAGGGTTTATGATGAAAGTAGCTGCGGGCCTGGGACCAATGATCGGTGGAGTATCATTTGAAATTTTCGGCCACAGCACAACCGGAAATCTAGGTATCCGCCTTTGTGGGCCTTTTGCAGGTGTTTGCCTGCTTGCCGCAGCCTTGGCGTTCACTAAATATCCCATTATGAAATAACCATGAGACGAATGATCACTATTTCAGTTGTCCTTGCGTTTATCTCTTTGTCAGCCATTGGCAATATCAACGCCCAATCGCTGCCTTATTCGCACAAAAAACAAGGAACGAAAAACCTACGTTTTATAACCACTAGGGCGCAAAAGAACAGATCGAGAGTCAAGGCTGCGAGGACAAAGCGCCTCGATGACATCAGGAAGCTGTTCGAGCAGGTGCAAATGGACTATCCACCCGACCAGGTTCTCATGAGGATATTCAAGGATGAGGATGTCCTGGAACTTTGGGCCAGGCAAAAGGGTCAGAAAGAATTCGTCCATCTCAAAGACTATTCGATCTGTATGAGATCAGGACGCCTCGGGCCGAAACGCCGCCAAGGAGACCTGCAGGTACCTGAGGGATTTTATTCCATCACCAGTTATAATCCACATTCGAGCTATCACTTGGCCATGCTAGTGGACTACCCTAATCGCTCGGACATCATCAGAAAGACGGGGAAAAAACCGGGTGGTAGTATTTGCATCCACGGAGACTGTGTTACAATCGGTTGTATTCCTCTTACGGATCGCTGGATCGAGGAACTTTACCTCATCTGCCTGGACACGAGCACTTATAGCCACCACCCCACCCTGGTCCATATTTTTCCAGGACGT
>CAYSLH010000349.1:0-2606 GCA_964431605.1 uncultured Myxococcales bacterium | reverse complement strand
CCGGCTTCGAATGAATTGATGTTGTCCAAAAATGTGCCTACCTTGTGAAAATGTGCCGGCATGTCATCATCATCTACATCTGTCCATGCTTCACAATAGAACTTCTGATGGGGAGCCAACATTCCACCAGAGTTGTCACTTTTGAAATTGTAACAAGCATAAATTGCCTCTGTAATTACCCACTTGAGTTCTCTCAATATATCAGCCGTGGGGCTTCCTGAATAAGCCAAAGCAGGAACATAACCAGAGTCTCCACTGAGTTGGACAGGGTTGCAATTCAAACCGCCTGCAGCAGCCGGACCAAAAGGAGCAGGCAAGTCAGGTGGCATCACTGTGGAGATAGTGGCCCCAGTCTCCTGTCCCTTGGGCTTGTCGAAATAATCCACCACACCCTTGTAACACCTGTCCAGGTTCTCGTTTACTTCTGACAGTTTCGTACTGCGAATGTAATCCACAAAAGAAGTAATAGCCACTGCAGCCAAAACGCCAATTATGGCAACCACTACCATCAGTTCTATCAAGGTAAACCCTGAGTTACCCAGAGACTCAAGTTGTTCTTTTTTTTCTTCGATCATCTAAACTCCATATTTCCAAGGATTAGTCCAGTATAAGAATCTCAAAAATCACGATGCCACCATGAAACCATAAATTGTTACAAATTTCATCTTCATGCCACTCAATGGCGATCCAATCGCCCTACTGTACCGAAAAACTAACAAGCAAGAATCAAGCCACCATTTACTTCTGTTATTGAGGAAAAAACCTTGATTTTTTTACCTATATCACCGCCATGAACATGATAAGTGCATCAAATAACAAAATAGTGACAAATTTCGTCATGAGATTGGACAAATCACGTCATCTTTTCGACGGAAATGTCAAGTATTTTTTCACATGAAATTCTTTTCATGGCAGCAAGCCCGAAGCATGACACAAGTGGCTGAATCCTTATTTTCTTTCATGGTGATTTCCCGTCCGTTTTGCTACTATCCACCATTGTCAACGAACAGGGATTGCAAATGATAGAATACGACCTACCATTGTACCGGCCACCGTCAGAGGCGCGTTCTCTCATTTTCCAGGTAACCCTCGGGTGCTCACACAACAAGTGTGCCTTTTGCGTTTCATACCAGGACAAGAAATTTCGCATCAGGAAACGTAAGGACGTTTTCGATGAAATCGACCTGGCCAGTAAGGAGTTTCCGAACACCCGCAGGATCTTTTTGGCCGATGGAGATGCGATGGCCATGAAGCCCGAGCGAATGGCTGACATCGTCCGTAGACTTTATTCCAAGTTCCCAAAGCTCGAACGGGTTACAGCATATGCGGGACCTGGAAATCTTTTGAATCGCTCTGTCGAAAGACTCGCTCAGGTTCGCACAGCCGGCCTCACCATGCTCTATTTCGGCCTGGAATCAGGCGATGACCAAGTCCTGCAACGGATCCAAAAAGGTTTTTCCCGCAAACAGATGGTAGAGGCCTGTGCAATTGCCCACGAGGCAGGATTCGACCTTTCGGTAACAGTCATACTGGGATTGGCCGGGCCGAAAGGCTCTCGGAGCCATGCTCAACAGACAGCCAAAGCCCTTGACCAAATCTGTCCGAAATACGCCTCCGCCTTGACCCTCATGCTGGAACCCCGCACTCCTTCCTATGAAGAATGCTATGGAGATGCGCATTGGAGACCATTGTCCCCGGAAGAAAGCTTGTCCGAGTGCAGAGTGTTGATTGAAAATATCAACCGTGACGGAATCATCTTCAGGTCCAACCATGCTTCCAATTACGTGGCCCTCAAAGGTGTTTTGCAACAGGACAAGCGTCGTTTGATCGAGACCATCGACTTGGCCCTATCTGATCCCGCCTCTCCCATCAGACGGCCCGAGTGGATGAGGGGGCTATAGAACAAGTCATCAGGGTTTTTTACAGAAAGAGAACAACCCGAAAACATCCTTGCATTCCACTCCTTCAGGGCACAGGTCGGGATTTTCCGTACACCCCAGCCCAGAACAATATCTCCCTGACGGCAGGCAGGTGGGAAACTCGGCCACACAATCCTCATCACATTGACAAGTCTCGCCAAATCCACGGGGATCACCTCCGAGACACATCACACACGTCGCAGGATCCTGGCTGAATGGGTCCTTGTGACAAACAGCTCCCTGCACACAGTCTTTGTTGCAACCACATTCCTGCCCTTCGCTTAGTGAATGGTCCCCTGGATCGCAGGGTTTACAATATTTGACCGAACTTCCAGACTGCATATCCACGGAGACTGCACATTCCCAGGTGCCGGGGCAATCATCTTCCTCACCCACGGTGCATCCCGTTATGGTACACGTCGGCAAGCTATCCCCAGCTGTCACGAGATCCTTGAAACAATCCGGAGCATCAGTTCCACAGTCTGAATCACACAAGCATTGGTCACCCATGGCATGCTCTCCACCGAGGCATTTTTGACAGAAGGCAGGTTGGGGAGGATCGGCCTGAGTGTAAAAATCGTTGCAAAGGTAACCATCAGGACATGATCCATCAGTGCAATCAGGGATGGTACAATATGTCGGCCCGGTATCGTTCATCACATCTGCAAAACAAAAAGGCGCTTCTGA
>CAYSLH010000348.1:0-4773 GCA_964431605.1 uncultured Myxococcales bacterium | reverse complement strand
TCCCAGGTCCGTATGTCAGGGCGATTGCAACGACAACAACTCGAACATATACCCTGGAAATACCGAGATCACCTGCGATGGGTTAGACAATGACTGCAATTCCAATACGTTGGACGACCCCAATGCAGACGGAGACCCGGACAGCCTGTGCAGTGGAGACTGCGATGACAATGATCCGGCGCGTTATCCGTCCAACACCGAGACCATGTGCAACAACATCGACGATGATTGTAACGCATCAACCCCCGATGACGTGAATTCGGATAGTGACTCGTTTTCTGTCTGTGAGGGCGACTGTAACGACAACGATCCTGAAATCTATCCGACCCATGCAGAGGTGCTGTGCAATGCGAAAGACGACGACTGTAATGCGTCGACACTGGATGCCCCCAATGCTGATGGTGATTCGGTTGGTTACTGTTTTGGCGATTGCAACGACCAGGACCCGGATATTTATCCTGGTGCTACCGAGATATGCGATAACAAAGATAATAATTGTGATCTTGATACGGATATAGATCCGGTGAGCGGTGACGGAGTTTGCGCAATTGGGGAGGATTGCAATAACGATTCGTCCCACTGCAGCGGTGATATGTATTGCCAGCC
This sequence comes from uncultured Myxococcales bacterium, assembly GCA_964431605.1. Lineage (GTDB taxonomy): Bacteria > Myxococcota > B64-G9 > B64-G9 > B64-G9 > JALVPF01. The sequence continues at coordinate 4,167 of CAYSLH010000348.1, read as the reverse complement.
TAATTCCAACGATGGCAGGACCCTTTGCTCTCACTGGTGCAACAATTCCCACGAAGTGCCCGGAGACACGGACTCCATGCACGAATGCCCACTTGGGTTTTCGTGCATTCCATATGCAAATACCGACTCCGCGGGTTATTGTTGGCCAAACTCCGGTGGCACGTTGGATACAGGCAGTCTATGTACTGAGGACTCAGATTGCCGCAGCGAGATGTGCTGGGATGTGGGATTGGGTTCGAATCGATGCGTGGATGCCTGCTCGTCCATCGTCGGTTGCTCATTTGTGAGCGGATGGAGTTGTATATTGTCCACAATAAGTTATTCCAATGGAGACATGGACCATGGCATTTGCAAACCCATGCCGGGAACTGGAAATACTGATGATACCTGTTTTTCGAACAGTGATTGCCGCGATGGATTCTGTGATCCGGATGGTTTTTGTGAAAACTTCTGTTGCAAGACCGAATCCTGCCCTACCGGTTCTCATTATTATTGCCAGATGTGGGGCGGAACCGAAAATTCACTTTTCAAGGCCTGCTATTACGATGGTGGCTGGACATACGGTACTGCTTTGAATGACGGCTCTGCCTGTAATAAAGACAGCGATTGTAAGAGCCACCTGTGTTTCGACGCAGGAGACGGGCTAGGGCAGGTGTGCAGAAGCTTCTGCTGCCGAAATGGAGATTGCCCGACTGGCATGATTTGCGACACTGCTATTGGATATGATATTTCCGGCGATGGAAACACGGATGCTCTGGGCAGATGTTGCGTCATGCCCTGATATATTGTGCTTTAGTCTTCAACCAGTTGATGTTCTAAGGAGATTAGAATCATGCTAGATAAGATCTTCAGGCTCAGTCATGACGCTTTTCGGCTGGAAGGCGAAAAAGTGGTTTATACGGATCCTTTCCACTTGAAAGATGGAGAGCCAACGGCTGATATCATCCTCATCTCCCACGAACACTTCGATCATTGTTCGCCGGAGGATATCCAGAAGATATCCAAGCCCAGCACCACCATAGTGGCTGTGGCTTCATGCATGGATCAACTGGTCGACATGCCTGGTGAACTCCTCATTGTGGCGCCGGGTGATTCGTTGGAGGTTTTGGGGATACAATTGCAGGCTGTGCCCGCTTATAATACCAACAAGGATTTTCACCCAAAAGCTGCGGGTCATGTGGGATACATCTTCTCTCTGAACGGAAAGAGGATCTATTTTGCCGGTGACACGGACCGAATTCCGGAAATGAAGGATTTCAAGGTGGATATAGCCCTGCTGCCTGTATCAGGTACCTACGTCATGACCGCCGAGGAGGCGGTGGGTGCTGCAGAAGATATCTCTCCAGAGGTTGTCATACCTATGCATTATGATGACATAGTCGGTACGAGGCAGGACGCGGAACGCTTTGCTGAGCTGTACAACGGAAAAACCGTTATCAAATAAGATGACACATTTCGGGGCGGATCAGGTGACAAAGAAATCGCTGGACTAGAATCGCTCTTTCGCCTAACCTCGCCGCGTGTTGCGGAGGGAGGGAATGAATAGTCGGATTATACTGTTGTTTAGCCAGTGAACAAGTACTTTGAGCTTTCGTTTTTTTTGAGCCTTTGACGAGACAGGTGATTTTTATCTGAATGGTTCGCCTTCAAGACATAATAGATGAGTTACGTTCTCATAACTCGGACATCAACGTTGATGAGATCAAAAAGGCGTATGTGTATACTGCAAAGGTCCACCAAGGCCAACTGAGACGTTCTGGAGAGCCTTACCTGGTTCATCCCCTGGGCGTCGCTTTTATCATAGCAAAACTCAATCTGGACGAGGCAAGTGTCGTGGCCGGCATGCTTCACGATACCCTTGAAGACACTCTCGCCACACCTGAGGAAATAGAGGATTTGTTTGGACCTAAAGTTCGTTTTCTGGTGGAGGGAGTCACCAAGCTCTCAAGGGTATCCTTCAATACCGGAGAGGAACGGCAGGCTGAAAATGTCCGAAAGATGCTGGTTGCCATGTCACAGGATATAAGGGTCATCTTGGTCAAGTTGGCCGACAGGCTCCACAATATGCGGACTCTTCAGTTCATGGATGAGCAACGTCGGCATGCCATAAGCCAAGAGACCTTGGAGATTTACGCTCCATTGGCCAATCGTCTCGGAATTCAGTGGATTCGTTCCGAGTTGGAAGACCTTTCGTTTTCCTGGTTGCAGCCTGCTCAGTTCAAAGAGATCGACGAAAAACTGGATAAAGTCCGTCACGAACGAAAGCATCATATGGACGAGGTCATAGATTTTCTCAGGGCAACCTGTGAAGAAAATAAGATTTCAGTCAGGGTCTCCGGCAGGATAAAGCATCATTACAGCATCTATCGCAAGTTGAAGCAGAAGGGAATGGACTTCGAACAAATTTATGACATCATTGCGTTCAGGATAATCACTCGGTCCATAGGTGACTGCTATCGGGTTCTGGGACTCATCCACGCATTGTGGAAACCGGTTCAGGGCAGGTTCAAGGACTATATTGCCATGCCGAAAATCAACCGGTACCAATCGTTGCATACCACCGTTCTGGGGCCGGACGGGCAGAGGGTGGAGATTCAGATCAGAACCGAGGAAATGCATAAGATAGCCGAACAAGGTGTGGCAGCTCACTGGGTTTATAAAGAGGGGTTTAAAGCTTTAAAGGATGACAACGACCTTTCTCAATTTGCCTGGCTCAGGGAACTGCTCGAACAGCAAAAAGACGTCAAAGATCCCTCTGAATTTCTGGAGACAGTCAAAGTGGATCTTTTTTCCGACGAGGTTTTTGTGTTTACTCCTCAAGGGGATGTGAAGGCCATGCCCAGGGGGGCTACCGCGTTGGATTTCGCTTATGCTGTCCATACTGAGGTGGGTCATCACTGCGTTGGGGCCAAGGTAAATGGAAAGATAGCTCCTCTTCGTCAGAAGTTGAAGAATGGAGACACTGTAGAGATTCAAACCAGTCCCAAGCAACATCCCAGCAAGGATTGGTTGGGGTTTGTAAAGACATCCAGGGCCAGGAACAAAATCAGGTCCGTAATCAGAGCCGAACAGCGCAAACGGTCAAAGGAGATAGGCAGAGAGGTACTGGAGAGGGAGACCAAAAGAAACGGTATAAATCTCAACAAGGCGTGGAGAGCCGGGAAAGTCGGGAAGATCGCAGAGGAACTGGGTTTTAAAAATCCTGACGAGATGCTCGTGTCCATGGGTTATGGCAAGCTCTCTGCGGGCAAGGTTGTGGACAAGCTGCTTCCTCCGGAGAAACAAAAAGCTGTACAAAAGGCACTCGATGACACCAGGCCGTCGAAAATCGGTCAACTATTCAGGAGACCATCGAAGAAATCGAAAACAGGAATATTGGTACAGGGCCTAGATGACGTGCTGGCCAGGTTCGCCAAGTGTTGCAATCCGATCCCAGGAGACGACCTGGTGGGAGTAATCACCAGGGGACGTGGAATCACCGTTCATACCAGAAAATGCCCGAGGGTGCTCGAGGCTGATCCGGAAAGATTGATCGATGTGCGATGGGACGTGGACCAGAGCGTGGTAAGAACTGTAAGCGTCAGGGTGCATTGTGAGGACAAACCGGGAATGTTGGCCACTATATCCGCCGTGCTAAGTGAGGCTGATGTAAACATCAGCCAGGTCAACGCAAGGAGTGACGACGCGAGAAGGGCAATTTGCAATTTCAAGCTCGGAATACAGAACCTTGACCAACTTCAGAAAGTTCTCAAGAAGATTTTGAAACTCAAAGGAGTGCTGTCTGCAGAGAGGCTCCAAGGGTGAGGGTTTTCTTTTTTTTTACTTAGAGGTTATGTTATGGAAAATAGTCGAGTCAAATATGAAAAGTTGGTCACCTGGAGGCAATATGTTTGGTAAATTCATGTATTTTGTGCCGTTGGCTTTTGTGAGTATTGTTTTTTTCTCAACCGGCTGTGGGGGTTCTAATTGTACCGATGAATGTACGGTCGGAGCCAAGGCATGTGAATCCAATACACTTATGACATGTGGTGATTACGATGGGGATGGATGTGCTGAATGGGGAGACCCGTACACATGTCCAGACCAGTGCCAGGTTGATCGATGCGTTTCTTCCTGCTCGAACGAATGCCCATCAGGCACGAGGCGTTGCGCCGGAGAGGGATTCCA
>CAYSLH010000347.1:0-4803 GCA_964431605.1 uncultured Myxococcales bacterium | reverse complement strand
GATTATGGTCTTGGTCGAATCCTTTGCCCTCTGCTCGATTGCAGACGCAATACTCGAGGTGTCGACGAAAAACGGTGTCATGAAACACACCACTGCCGCGTCGATCGCAGGATCGTTCAGGAGCGTTTCGAGAGAAAGACCGAAATCGTCACCAGACGCCGTGGCCATCATGTCGATGGGATTGGCGATGGAGGCGATGGCCTGTAGCTTTTCCTTCAGAACCTCCTTGGAGCCGGGGCTCAGGTCCGGCACCTTCAGCCCGGCCTTGACCGCCTCGTCCGTGACGATGATAGCCGGAGAGCCGGCGTTGGTGACCATTCCTATGGAATCTCCCCGCGGCACTGGTTGGCCATTGAAGGCTGCGGCAGTCTCGCAAAGCTCGCTAAGGGACGAAAACCTCATGACACCACATTTATCGAACAGGACATCGGACGTGGTGTCCTGCGCCATGAGACCACCAGTGTGCGAACTGACAGCCCTGGCTCCTTCCGGCGTGGAACCGGACTTGAGGGCGAGAACCGGTTTTTTTGCAGCCACAGGCGCTACCCTTTCGAGAAATTCGTCCGGGTCTCTGAAGCTCTCTATGTGCAGGACAATGACGTGGGTCTCGTCGTCCTGGCCGTAATACTCGATAATCTCCGGTATCGAAATATCGCAAGCGTTCCCATTGGAAGCATAGAATCTCTGGCCGATACCGTTCATGCCGAAGTAGTTGTTTATCACCTCTGCCACACCACCGCCCTGCGCCACCACCGAGACATGTCCAGGATTCATACGGGCGAAGGTGAAGTTGGAATACAGGCTCACGCTCGGATCCGAATTCATGACGCCCTGGCAGTTGGGTCCGAACAGGCGGATTCCAAGGTCCTTGCCCATGGCGACGATACGATCTTCCAACTCCTGTCCTTCCGGGCCGATCTCCCTGAATCCCGAGGCGTTAATAATCGCCACTTTCACGCCTTTTTCAGCACAATCCTCCAGCACTTTGGGCACCAGAGTGTTTCTGACGATGATATGCACCAGGTCTATGGGATCCGGAACATCCAGGATGGACTTGTATGCCTTGTGGTCCAGGACCGAATCAACCTTGGGGTGAACCGGGTGTACGGCATGCGGGTAGCCATAACGCAACAGATTCACCATCACCCTGTTGCCGATGGTCAGGGGTTTTGCCGATGCTCCAATGATGGCGATACCTTTTGGAAAGAACAAAGCGTCCAGATCAGCCATCCTGATTCTCCTCTTTGTGAGCCCCCGCTGCGAACAGGGCCGCCCCCATGGCGCCCGCATGCTGCGGATAAGGCGGAATCTTTACGTCCGCACCAAGGGTCTGTTGAAGGATTTTCCCCATGATGGGATGGTGCGCCACCACCCCGCCTGTCGCTATCACCTGCCCGGTGAAAACGTGCGCCTCCAGCACCCGCTTGGCAACGGACACCAGGGCGGCGCGTGCCAGGTCCTCGGCCTTTACACCCTCGCGAATCTTTCCAAGGATCTCGGTCATGGCAAACACGGTACAATACGACCCGATGCTCACAGTCTCGTCAGTGGCCGCCTCGGCAAGAGCGTTGACCTGGTGCACCGGCACCTTCAATCGCAAGGCCATCTCCTCGATGAAAGAACCGGTGCCAGCGGCGCACTTTCTGTTCATGGAAAAATGCACCCTCTTTCCGTTTTTGTCGATCTCTATGACCTTGTTGTCCTGCCCGCCGATATCCACCACGGTTATGGCCATGGGAAAATAATGATAGGCGCCCCTGGCGTGACAGTCGATCTCTGTTCGCCTCATGGTTGCAAAAGCGACATTTGTCCTTCCGTACCCGGTGGAGACTATTTCACAGACATCCGCTGCATCGCACCCGGCCTCACCCAGGGCCTGGTCGAACGCAGCGCGGGCCGCTCCTTCGAAATCCGCGGCAGAGTAAGCGTGGCCCCTTCCCACCGCATCCAGATTCTCGTCTACTATCACCGCTTTTGTAGCGGACGAACCCACGTCGATTCCAGCGAAGTATTTCATCACTCGCCTTTACGAAAGTTGCTCTACGAAGGCCTCTATATTCGTCTTTGCCTGTTCTTCCGAATAGCAACGAAGATCGTTCAGATCACCGTTGATCACCAGGTGAGGCACTCCGGTTCTTTCAGTCAGGCGCTGAGGCATACCGTAGCGGTTATTGGTATTATTCGGACAGGTCTTGGCGTCATGGTACAGCACCCCGTCCACCTTGAAATCTTCGCACATGGAGGCGATGTAATCTTCCTTGACAGGATCCGAACGCACGATGAAAAGCTCGGTATAAGCCCTTGCCATGGACTCGAAAGGCTCGTCCGGATCCAACTGGTTGAAAATCCAAGAGTTGCAATAAGTGGAAGCCACCACGCAGGTATCCAACTCGAAAAACTGTTCGCTAAGAGCCCTGATCTTGCCCCACACCGGCATGCCTTCCCAGTAAAGCCGCAGCTTTTCTCCAGGCACCGCGGCCACACCATCGTCGATACGCTTCTGGAGTTCGTCCAGGAGTTGGACGTAATAATCGACGGCTACCTGGGTTCCACGAAGCACCACTGCCGGGCCCATGTGAATCGTTCCATCGAAAAAAGTCAGGGGGGACGGCACATGGCTGCCGGTGCGAAGCACCTTTTCCCAAAGCTCTGAGCAACGCCTGCTGAGTCTCACCGACTCTTTGAACTGGTCCATGTCCAACTTCTTGCCTGCTATTGGCTCCAGGTCCTTGGCCAACATACGAATCTGTCCGGCTATGGAGTCGATGTGCTCCTTGGTAACCTCGCCGATATTCCTGTGGGTCTGGATACCCAGCACCGGAACGTTCCAGTGTTTGCCGTACCACATGAACCAGTCTTGTACGTCCCTGCACTGATTCGTGTTGTAGATGAGCACATCCGGCTTGGGCACCGATTCGATTCCGTAAGCGGCGGTCAATGGAGTAAATCCCTGCATGTATGCACCCACGTCAGCCGTGAGGTACGAACATATATCAGGAGAGTAGCCGGCAGCGTTGGCGTAAGGTATGAATTCCGTGGCCTTCCTGGTTGCACCCAGGATGGCTGCATGGTTTTCCGGATAATAGACCTCGAACCCGAACCCCTGGAGAAGTTCCGCTGGTCCCACACTGGTACACCACGCGACTTTCTTGGATGGATCCTTGGATGCGGCGTCAATACCCAGAAAATGGTCCGCCATGATCTTCTTCATTGTTTTAGCCGCTGCTATTCTCGCTGGTTTTTTCTTGGATTCGGCCATGAACACCTCCTATGGCGTTTATGTATTTCACCCGATAGCCATCGTGTCAACCCACAGAGGGTGGGAATCGGAAATGCACCAGGAAGTTGCGATATTCTGTGCGGCGCGAAAGTTCAGCTCTCGCGTTTGATCACAATGGCGCAAGTAACGCCGGTTCCACCGCAAATTCCCGCGGCACCCAGCTCCTTACCCTCTCTGGCCAAAGCATAGTACAGTGTGATGAGAATGCGCGAGCCGGAAGAGCCCACCGGGTGCCCCAGGGCGATGGCACCACCGCCTATATTGAGTTTTTTCGTGTCCAGCTCGAGTTGTTTTACGTTGGTGAGAACCTGAGCGGAAAATGCCTCGTTGATCTCGAAAAGGTCCATGTCGTCGAGTTTCAACCCGGCCATATCCAGAGCCTTCGGGATGGACACGCCAGGTCCTTCGCCCATAAGGTGGTTTTCCACCGCCGCAGATGAGTATCCCTGGATGGAAAAGAGTATCTTGGCACCGATGGAATCGGCATGTTCCCTGGTGGTCAGCACCAGGGCTGAAGCTCCGTCCGACATACCGCACGCATTGCCCGCTGTGACGCTACCTCCGTCCTTGAAAGCAGGCCTCAGCTTGGCAAGCCTTTCCATGCTGGAATTACGCCGGATGGTCTCGTCCTTATCGAAGGTGAACTCAGGCTGTTTCTTTCTGGCAGGGACATGTACCGGGACGATCTCCTCGTCGAACCAACCCTCGTCCTGGGCATGGGCCGCCTTCTGGTGTGATTCCAAGGCAAAACGATCCTGTTCCTCGCGTGAAATCCCGTACTTTTCTGCCAGGTTTTCCGCAGTCATGCCCATGCCCTGGCCAGTGGTGGGATCGATGTTGTCGCTCCAACCGTCGACGATTTTCTTGTCCCCCATCTTGAACGGTTCCCACCTGGCATCCATGATGAAAAATGGGATACGGCTCATACTCTCCATGCCGCCGGCGGCCACGATCTTTGCTTCCTGCAACATCAATTGTTGGGCCCCGAATATGGTGCTTTTCAACCCGGAAGGACAAGCCATGTTGATGGTGGAAGAAGGAATATAGTAGGGAATTTCCGAACGAACCGCCACAGTGCGAGCCGGGTTGGTACGCACGCCTGCCTGGCGACAATTTCCAAAAAAGACCTCCTCGATTTGCTCACCTCTGACACCGGCCCTGTCCATGGCTCCCTTGAGGGCCACCGCCCCTAAATCATAAGCCGGAATGTCTTTGAGCGAACCGCCGAATGATCCTGAAGGAGTTCTTGCAGCACCTATGCACACAACGTCCGATAGCTTCATGCCAACCTCTCTGTTTGTGTTTGTTTTCAAGTCAAAGCCGTATGGCACCGGGTTGTAACACGCAAAATCATCTCAGGTCAACGCGAGATAGTCACAATCCAGTCAATCAGGGACGCTGCTTCCCATCCACCTCCGTCCCCGACTTTCCTCCCATCCACCTCCGTCCCCGACTTTCCCCGTCCCCTACTTTCCGGCGAAATAAGTGACAAGTGACCAGACCCGACCCCATGACTTTTCTTT
>CAYSLH010000346.1:0-4851 GCA_964431605.1 uncultured Myxococcales bacterium | reverse complement strand
TCATCTCACTGTGCGCCCTCTGGCCCTTTTGCTCCAGTGAGTCGTCCACGTCTTCCTCTCCCAGTTTGTGCATTCTGTCCCATAGGGTGGAGATGGGTTGAAGAAGTATCGGGTCAACGCCATTTACAAAGTTGGCAAGGGGCAACTGGTGTCGGATGCAAAGGTAGTTCATGTATAGAAAATGAAGCAGGTTTGCAGATGGTGCAGTGTAGACCACTATACCCTTTTCGGACAACTCCCGGATTGTCTCGATGGCTTTTCGTGGAAAAGGTATAGAGCTGAAATACTTCGCGAAGAACGAACGCATGATGGGGCCGTATGCATCATGCATGGCAATGGGTGGCAGGGCCTGATGTCGATTTTCGCCGTTTTGCTCAGGCATGTTTTCCTCCGGAGACTTCAACCTGGACATGCTTTCAGGCAAAAGAGGATCTCATAATGCAACCGTGGCTGCAACTCGGAAAATGGATTGGCATTGTTACTTGGGCATGTATATCATAGTGGTTGCACTTAATAGGAGGAACTATTTCATGCCGAGAAAGATAGCAATCGCAGCAGCGTTTCTTGCCGGAGTAGCTATATCATTGATGTTCAGCTTGGGGTTGCACCAGGCAATGGCTGCGAACAAAAAGCAGGTTAAAAAGAACACAATGGAAAAGACTCAACCTTCCTTTATCTCTCCGGAAGAAGCGGATGTGCCTTTGCCACCGGAATCCGATATTTCTCCGGACGTGTTCAGGTGGAACGAGTTGAAATTCGCACAGACCATCCCTCCTGACTGGGGAACCGTGTTTTCCATCAACAGGGTCCAGGAGGGTGGTGAATCCTACACCTTCTGGTTTCTTGCAAGCGATGGGACCCTGCGCGGAGTTACCACGCACAAGTTCAATGGACCCAACAGGGGAGCGTTTTTTCCGGAGGTCTATGTAATCAGGCGAAAAAAGCTGCACTGAGAATGACGAGAGTCGCCAACGACAAGTTTTCCTTTGTATACATTTATAGTTGAGCCCATTTTTATTGTTTGCACACCCCCTTGATGGGTGATAGCTTCTTGCGGGAAAATTAGAGAAATCCCTGATTATCAACGACTAAAACGAGGTGTATCATGGCTGACAAAATGGACAAAACAGCAGACTTGGCAGGACCTGGCGTAAGTACTTATGAAGAGGTGGAGAAGATTCTTCCCAACGATTATGAACCGTTGCAGACTCCCATGGAGCGGATGAAAGCATTGTATGATGTAAAGCGTTATATAGAAGACAACATGTGCAAGGAACTCAATCTGAACATGGTTCAGGTCCCTCTCATCGTTTCCAAAGACAGCGGTGTGAATGATTATTTGGACAGGGACGGTTCCCGTACACCCATAGAGTTCAAGTGTGGATTGGGCTTGGAAAAACCCATCGAGGCCCAAGTGGTTCAGGCTGCCACGAAATGGAAGAGAATGGCCCTGAAACAATTCGATTGCAAACCCGGAGAAGGTTTGATCACCGATATGAGAGCGGTCAGAAAGGATTATTTCCTGGACCATGATCATTCTTCCTATGTAGATCAGTGGGACTGGGAAAAGACCATCAATCCAGAGGACAGGAACCTTGATTACCTAAAGGATACGGTGAAAAAGATTTGGAAGGTGATTCGGGGCGCGGGCATGTTCGTGCAGGAAAAATATCCCGCACTGCGTTCGGACAAGTACCCTCAGCTCCCCGAGGAGTTGGTTTTCATGCATGCCGAGGATCTACTGGCCAAGTATCCGGACCTACCAAGAAAAGCTCGCGAGACCGCCATCCTGAAGGAGCATCCGGCCGTTTTCATCATTGGAATAGGTTATACTCTCGATGATGGTTATCCCCATGAGATGAGAGCCGCGGATTACGATGACTGGATCAGCGAGACAAAGAGTGAAGACGGTCGGCCCATGCATGGTCTCAACGGTGACATCTTGGTTTGGAATCCCGTTACCCACAGGCGACACGAACTGACATCCATGGGCATACGGGTTACGAAAGATACTCTAAAGCTGCAACTCAAGGAGACAGGCCAGGAAGATTTCCTGAAGCTGCCATACCACCAGGCCATCTTGAATGATATCATCCCGCTGAGCATCGGTGGTGGTATAGGTCAGGCGAGGACATACATGTATTTATTGCGTACGGCACACCTAGGTGAGGTGACTGTCACTGTGTGGCCAAAGCAACTCAAGGACATTTGTTCTAAAAGAAATATCAATGTTCTCGAGTAGTCCTTCGATTTTTTTCCTTCCTGGATGAGATTTGACCTCTACGTCATGACGTTATGACTTTATAGCAGCTTGAAACGGTGCTACTGCGTCACACCTGTGAAAATGTCGACTCGTGTCGTGTAAAGATTTTCGCGATATCTCGATCCGGTACAATGCCAGTGGGTTTTTTTCGCTGAAATATCAATGGGTATGGCTGATACAGGTTTTAGCCGAATTGTTGGCACACCCCTTGAATGGTCATTCTGTTTCAAGAACCTTACGAGGAGGTGTGTGATGACGGTTACTTGTCGCAGGATCCAGAAGTTGGAAAAAACGAAAGTCTTTCAGTCAAAAGTCGGTATTGTAATTCCTGCTTACAACGAAGCTCGTCACATAGAAGCCTTGCTCGCTGCTTGTCGTAAAACAGGGCCGGCGGTGGTAGTTGTAGTGGATGACTCGAGTACGGATGGAACCATGGAAATTTTGGATAGGATTCGGCAACGATTATTGCCGTCTTTACCTCTGCGTGTTTTGCAGACTGAAAAAAACCTGGGCAAGCAGGGTGCGGTCCGGTTGGGACTGAAGGAGTTGGAGGATTGGTCCTTGGATGCAGTGGCTCTCATGGATGGCGATGGGCAACACGATCCAAAGCAGTTGCCCACACTGGCCTTGTTGCTGGAAAAATATGACATGGTCATAGGAGCCAGGAGCCATGATGAGATGCCATGGCATAGGAGGTTGTCTAATTGGCTGGTGAATAAGACATTCAGGATAATAGGGGGAGTGGACTTCGTGGATGTCCAATCGGGATTGCGTGTTTACAAAAAGCACCTTGCAGACGCATTGGCACAAGGGCTCGATGAAGGTGGCGCATATGGTATCGAGCACGAGAGCCTTACCCTGGTGGCTAAATTTTCACGGGAACATGATACGCCTGTCCGTGCTGCGGCTGCTGAAATAACGTGTTCATATGGTAACTCCATATCCAAGATGAAAAAGCGCCAGATGCTCAGGCTTGCTGTCCAGACCGTGGAGCAAGCAATCGGGTTTCGCATAGCTTGTGCCGGGTCAGGGGTTTGTACTCGTGATGGAGAGGCGATGACCGCTCCATGTGGGATTGATTGATGTGCTTTGGCACAAGCGCAGGAGATTGAGAAATGCTTTCTTCGAGAAAAAAAAGCGCTCTCGTTGGGTTACTGTCAGCGGGCATAGACGCGGGATTGTTTGCCGCCTGTACATTGTTCTGGGCCGGCATGAGCGTGCTTGTGATCGCCAGGGGTTTGTGCGCCTGTGCCAGCGCAATTTTCAACTTTATGGCAAATCGTTCATGGGCATTCAATTCCACTGGCAAAGTTCGTAAACAATTGATCAGGTACGTGGTGGCGGCCGCAACAGGTATCGGTATGACCACAACGACCTGGTGGCTCATCCAGAGCCGCACCGGTTGGAATCCCCGACTGGTCCACCTGTTGAGCCTGCTCCTGGTTTGGATGTTTTTTACATACCCTGTGTTGCGTCGATGGGTTTTTGATACTCGGGAGGATGCAGAGGCTGCGTGATGTTCATAGAGCGCTCAAACGGAGAATCTCCACCAGCGCCTTGAGGGCCTTTTCCATGTCGCTAACTGCTATTCGTTCTTCGGTGGAGTGTTCGTTCTGTGCCCCTATGCCCACCACTGCCATCTCGATACCGTGGTTGTTGTATATCGAAGCATCGGTAAAACCTGTTATGAAGATGGGCTTCGCTTCTATGCCAACCGTTTTCAAGGCTTGCTGAGCGATTTTTACGGTGGGAGCGTCATCCGGTATGCTGACCGCCCTACATAGGTTGTTGATTTTTATATCTGCTTTCGCTCCAAAGTCTTGTATGTTTTTACGGATGATTCGCTCCATTTCGGAAGCCAATGCTACTCCCTTGTCATGGTCGGCGCTGCGGCATTCGGCAAGAAAACTCGCATGGTCCGGCACGCCGTTTCGTATCATGCCTCCCTCTATGACGCCCACGTTGGCAGTTGTCTGGGCATCTATTCGACCTAGCTCAAGGGCTGAGATGGCTTTGGCCGCGGCCTGTATGGCATTGATCCCTTTCTCCGGCTCCATGCCGGCGTGAGCTGATTTTCCCGTAACCGTAACATCTATGGCAAAGTAAGATGGGCCGCCCACGACAATTGTATCCAGGGTGTCGTTGTCCATCAGAAATCCGCGTTTTGCCTCGATGCGGGAAAAGTCCATCTCCTTTACGCCAAGCAAACCAACTTCTTCCTGGCGCGATACTGCAAACTCCAAAGGAGGATAGACCTTGGCGATGCGTATGGCCTCTAGCACTTCTGCGATGCCTGCCTTGTCGTCAGCACCCAGGATGGTGTCACCGGCAGAGTGAATCGTTCCATCTTCCAATACCGGTTCTATGCCAATACCCGGTTTGACCGTGTCGGCATGACAGGAAAGCAACACAGGCTCTTTTCCCCGGCATCCCTTCTCTGGAAATTTCGCCAAGAGATTGCCATAGTCGTCCAGCGAAGCTTCGCCACCCAAGTCCTGTAGCTCTTTGAGAAGATATTCCATCATCCGAGCTTCGTCGCCTGATTCCGAATCTATGCGAACCATCTCCATGAACTGATCAACCATTCT
>CAYSLH010000345.1:0-4855 GCA_964431605.1 uncultured Myxococcales bacterium | reverse complement strand
CAAGGTGACGGATTCCAAGAATTCGTCGTACACCAGGTTACCATCAAATACCGCAAGCCTACCCTACTAGATGACGAGATATTCATCAAGAGCTCATACGAAAGAGTATCCGACTTCCGCCTGTCTTTTGACCAGCAGGTATACAGGCATGGTACCTCCGGCGCTCTTGTCCAGGCAGAGATACAATTGGTATGTGTAAACAAACGCGGAAAATTGATCGAGCTACCATCGATTTTCAACGATTGAGAGCTTATCATCCATCCAGTCCATCCAGGGTTTTTCTCACCCTCTCCAGTAGCGATCGAAGAGTGAATGGCTTCTTGAGAAGATTAATATCAGACACGTCGATTCCCAACCTGTTCATGGTCTGTGCACTATACCCGGACATGAGCAGTACCTTGAATGAAGGATTCTTCTTCCATATCTCCTGTGCAAGCTCATAGCCTGACTGTCCGGGAAGGACCACGTCTGTCAATAACATGCTGAATCCTTCAGTTTCTGTAAACTCTCTCTTTGCAGATTCAGCATCCTTTGCAACGACTATGGAGTAACCGGCCCGTGAAAGTGCCCTTAGGGCAAACTCTCTGACCATTTCTTCATCTTCCACCAGAAGAATCTTTTCCTTACCTGCTTGCACTGGTTTTTTAATGTCTCCTGTTATGGCCTTTTTACGTTCGGCCTTTAGGGGAAGAATGATTTTTGCCGTGGTTCCTTTGCCCTTTGCCGAATCCATCTTGAAAATGCCGCCATGTTGTTCTACTGCCTCCCTGACCATGAATAGCCCCAGTCCGGTTCCTTCCTCTTCCTTGGTAGTGTAGAAAGCTTCCAAGGCAGCAAATCTTTCATCTTCATCCATTCCAATTCCTTCATCTCGTACTTCTATACATACATGAGAATACTTCTGGTCATGATCATCGTCATTCAGATCCAAACCAGATGATTGATTGATATCAACAGGGTATACAGCCAAGGTCAAAGTTCCCCCCTCTTTCATGGCATAGACGGAATTGTTCACCAAATTGACCAGCACTTGTTCCATCAACAGCCTGTCGACCTTTATAACACCATGCAAGGCCGTAAAAGACTTTTCCAGTTTCACATTGTATTTCAAAAACTTATTCAACATGGGAAGAGCATTCTGAACCAACTCTAGAGGAGAAATGATCTCTGGTTCAGATTGGGGATTTCGACTGTAAAAAAGAAGTTGTTCCACCAATCGTTGTCCACGCCTGGCTGCAGTAATTACCTCCTGCATGTCAAGGGCGTCATCAGAATTTTCATCCATTCCATCTAAAGCCAGTCGCCCATAACCGAGCATGACCGTCAGGAGATTGTTGAATTCATGAGCTACACCACCAGCCAACCTTCCCAATCCTTCCAGTCTCTGAGATGTCAGTAATTGCTGTTCCATATGCATTTCTTTTCTGATTGCTTCGTTACCTTTTCTCAGTGTTGAAAATGCCAATTTTTGTTTTTCTCGCAGCAAACGTACTAACTTCGCTGTAAAATAATAAGATACGCCAACAGAGGTTGCAGTGAGCATCCATCCGGCAAGCCTGCCACCAGGCATGGCATACATGGGTGAGTTTCGCAGAATAAGTGGCGCTACTGGAATTACTTCTCGTGTTTCCAAGATGATCAGTGTCCCGTAACCGGTACAAAGAACGACTACCATTACAAGGCCTACACGCCACCCTCGATGTAGCGTGTATATCACGACAAGTACCCCCATCAAAGACAGCAGGGCCGATGTCTGGAGCCCCGTGGCATATGACGCCCAAAAAACCAGGATGACATCAACCAAAAAGAATGTATTTCCAGTTACACAAGGCCAGGCGTTTTTGCTTCCGTTCTTCAGGGCCAGAAGACTCAGTAACAGGTATAGAGAAAGAGGAACCAGGTATGGCAATTTATAATCGGAAAAAAATACTACTATGGCGGAAAGAATTACAGGTAGCGCTATTCTCAAATATGCCAACGTAAGGTTGTACTGTTGACTATAAAACTCGCTTCCTTTTGAAAATTGCTTTTCCTCGTTCAAATGTCCGCTCCAGACCATTCTGGAATTCCTGGAAAGAATATTCTCATCACAGTACCCTTGCCCTCTGCCGTCTCGGCCCTGATTTCACCTCCATGCTGTCTGACTATTCCATATGCCACTGAAAGTCCTAGTCCGCTTCCCTCCCCCTGCGCCTTGGTGGTATAAAAAGGTTCGAAAGCCCTGGCATGCACCTCACCAGACATTCCAAGACCATTGTCGGAAAAAATGACTTCAACATATTCACCAGTAGGTAATGAAGGAGGCTTGCCCGTATCTCCATCCTTGAATTTTACCTTCCGGGTTTTTATTGAAATCCTACCACCCTCAGGCATGGCATCTTTCGAGTTAATTGCTAACGCCATCAGCAATTGTTCTATTCTTTTTTTGTCACCGTTGACCCAAAGAGGTTTATTGACGAGTGCGATGGAGACTGAAATCCCCTCACCTATTATGGGAGAAATCAATTGTTGAAAGTTCTTGATGAGTTCATTGATTTCAAGGGGTTGAGCTTCAACGTCTTGACGTCTGCTGAAAGCCAGCAGTTTATCCGTCAATTCGCCTGTTCTGGCTGCAGCTTTTTTTACCTCCAGTAAATCACTCTCAATGGCTTTTCCAATATGTTCGTTCTCCAAAATTTCATTGGTAAATCCCTGAATAACAGTCAAAAGGCTGTTGAAATCGTGGGCAACGCTTCCAGCAAGTTTTCCGAATCCCTCCAGTTTTTCCGTCTGCCTCAGTGCCCTGGAAAGCTTGGCTGACCTCTGTAAGATTTCTTGTTCTTCATTGTATGCATGAATGATTTGCCTGTTGAATTTTTCGAGGTTATTCATTAGGTTAGATATCCAAAAGTAAATCAACACCAGCACTCCGGAGATTATCAGCCATGCCCCTAGGGGACCTCCAGGACTGGTGAATTCCGGTAAGGACTTGTCTGCAAATTTCATTGGAGTCAAAATACCAAGATTTTCCAAGTAGATGACACCAGCAAAGGAACCCAAAATCAAAAAACAGGCCACGAGTCCTTCTTTTTCACCTCCTGAAGTCGTATATGCCAGGACCAAGGGAATCATGGCGATTCCAATGGGAACCAGACCTACACCTATCACGTGGGCAAAAACATTGATAAGCAATGAATCCAGGATCAAAAAAATCCAGAAACGGATTCTACTCACTACTCCTTTCCAACTGAGAAAAACCAAAAAAAGAGAAATAATCAGGTAGGGCAGATAACCAAACCAAATGATTCCCAATTCCGGCTTCAATAACGCCGAAGGTACGAACACAACTAAGACCATCAAAGATCTAAACACGTCCAATGATAACTGATTGTTTATCCAGGCTAGATTCTGTTCACCAAGTTTGAAATATCCTGTTACGGCATCCTCGGTATGGACCATCTGCTTAGTCCTCAAAACTCTCCAGGATGTTCGTAATCTCAAGCAACTCTTTTTCGATCTTCTGGAAAACACCCGTATCTACTGATTCAGGGAGCTGAAGATCCATTTGAGGGGTAGAACTCTTTTCTCCGCTTTTTATCAGCTGTCGTTTTGCGCCTGCAATGGTATAGAGGTCGTTATAAAGTAATTTTTTGATTTTCAATAGGAGTTCGACATCTCTCTTACGGTATAGCCGCTGCTGCGAACGAGACTTGTTGGGCTTGAGGGCAGGAAATTCCGTTTCCCAATATCTAAGTGTATATGGCTCGACACCGACGATTTCCGCCACTTCACCTATCTTGAAATATATCTTTTCAGGCAGTTCGGTTCGTTCTTCGACCATAAATCTCCCCTAAGACATTATTCCAGTAGGAAATGCAATTACGGTCGGGTCGTGTGACTTTCTCTCTGGAAAAATAAGGCCCGGCACGTTTTCAACTTTTGGCAAAGTCCACCAATTTAGCAAACCCGTCGGGATCATTCAGCGCCAAATCTGCCAATACTTTTCTATCCAGTTCCACTCCTGCTTTGTGCAAGCCATGGATGAGGCGACTATAGGAAAGTCCGTTGAGACGCGCTGCAGCATTGATCCTTACGTTCCAAAGAGTTCTATAGTCTCGCTTCTTGATCTTTCGACCTACATATCCATATGCCATGGCACGCTTTACTTTATTGGCAGCTACGCGAAAGGACTTACTTTGCATTCCCGAGAAGCCCTTGGCTCTCTTCAGTACTTTTTTTCTTCTTCGGCGTCTAGCCGGAGCATTTGTAGCTCTGGGCATTTCTTCCTCCTAGCTTTTTTCAAGCATAGGGCAGCAATCGCCGGACCTGCTTCATGTCAGCGGCTGACAGCAGTTTGGCCTTGCGGAGCCTTCGCTTTTGCTTCTTGTTCTTGGTAGTCAGAATGTGCCGCAAATAAGCGCATTTCGCCCGGACCTTTCCTGTCTTGGTCCGTCTGAATCGCTTAGCAGCAGCTCTGTTTGTCTTGATTTTGGGCATCTAATTCCTCCTCCATTACTCGCAACATACTCCGATGTATAAATGAAAGATTTTCATCAGCCATCGAAGAATCGAGTCTCTTTATGTAATAAATTATCACTTATCTTCTAAGTTTCATCAAGTAACTTCAGCCATCTCCTTTATTGGCGGCTTTTTGTGCCTTGGCTTTTTCTTCCTCCCTGGCCTTCTTCAGGATCATAGCCTTGGGGGACGGAGCCAGGACCATGTACATCAATCTCCCTTCCATGGTTGGTGCACTGGCAACGACTGCTAAATCTCCCGCGTCCTGAATTATTCTCTCCAGCATCTCGAAACCAAGGTCCCGGTGAGCCATCTCTCTACCTCTAAACCTAACGGTGACCTTGGCTTTGTTTCCGTC
>CAYSLH010000344.1:1809-4938 GCA_964431605.1 uncultured Myxococcales bacterium | reverse complement strand
GATTCCGGTGTCTACCGTGCAGTACAGGTGCAATTGCGCCTGACCCCTTCAGTTGGCTCTGATGCTGAGACCTTACGATCTACAGGCAAGGCCTTTTTGGTGCAGGATTCGGATTCCGTCCAGAGAAACGAAGGGTTCGCTTTGGTTTACAATCTTGCCGTGGACAATGCGGTCAAATACCTGGACGTTCAGATGGATGCAGCTGACATGTCAATTGAGGATATCAGAAAGAACCTTGTCAGTTCAGACCCCCAACGTCGTTTGTATATTTTGCGAACCTTGAGAAATCGAAAAACTCCTCAGTTGCATGATGACGTTCTTCGGCTTCTTCGTGATCCTGACAACGAGGTGGCATTAGAGGCTATAGGTGTATTGGTGGAACAACGAGACCAGGAGGCAGTGATCCCTTTGATACGCATGAGCCATCGCCGGGATCCGGTGTTTTTACTCCAGTTGATTTCAGCCCTTTCCGAATTGGGTGGTCCTGTGGCTCGGGGATATCTTTTTACTCTGGCAGCAGGACATGGATCGACTGATATTCGCCAAAGGGCAAAAGAGGCGTTGGCAGGACTGGAAAAATCCCCGGAGGATGACAGCAGGAGTGAGTCCCAATCGCTGGTTTTGTCTACCAAGCCGAACTCCACATCAACTAAAAATGGCAACGGAGGTCAAAAGTGACTCAATTCCCATACCAACCAGGGAAAGTTTCATGTCTGTCAGTAGGATTGGTCCTTATCGTGGCTTTCGCTGACGGCTGCGTAGGAACACGATCCGAGCTGCGCGGTGAAGGTTTGGTGAACATACAAAGTTACCTTCCTTTGGCAGTGGGAAACAAGTGGAGCTATGCCACGTCTTTCCAGGGACAACCTCAGGCAGACCTGGTGGTTAGCCTGGTTAAGAAACAGGGCCCTTTTTTCCTGGACGACAGGCCTAAGCCCAGCAGGTATGCTTTTGATAACAACGGTCTTCGAGATGGAAATAAGCGATACTTATTGAAGCTACCCCTGGAGGTGGGAACCAAGTGGATGAGTGTTGCGGACCTGAACACGGTAGAGCATTACAGGATCCTGGATGTGAATCGCAAGGTCAAAGTCCCAGCAGGGGTATTTTCCGGGTGTGTGGTGGTGAGGATGGAGGTAAGGATGACTGACACCAGGTCTATGAGAAACGACATGACCTTCGCACCTGGAGTAGGAATAGTGGAGGTGAGGACATGGCTGTTGGATGGTTCCAAGGCTTTGCCCCAGAGCGTGTTACAATTGAAGAAGTTCGAACAGGCAGGGAAAAACAGCTGATGGTTGAATCTTACCATTCGTAAGGAAGGTTTGTTTGAATTATCCGGGGAGTTTTATCCGGACCCTTTTGCAGAATCGTGTCGGTTTTGAAGTTTCGATCATCCAATTCAGGATAATCCAACGTGTAGTGAAGTCCTCTGCTTTCTTTACGGTGAGTGGCTGCGTGAATTACTAACTGAGCAACAACAGAGATATTTCGCAACTCCACCAAATCGGAAGTCAAAATGAAATTCCAGTAGTATTCTTGGATTTCATCCAGCATCATATTGATGCGACGAAGGGCTCGTTCCAGTCGTTTGTTCGACCTTACTATACCCACGTAGTTTGTCATAAGGCGCCGGATTTCGTCCCAGTTCTGGCTTACCACGACCATTTCGTCCGAGTCTACGGCGCTTCCTGAGTCCCAGTCGGGAGGTTCCTCGCAGGTCTTGGAGATGGACTCGATCCATTCTTTCGCGTCCTTGGCTGCTCTTTTTCCGAACACGAGAGCTTCCAGTAGTGAGTTTGAAGCCAGGCGATTGGCCCCATGGAAACCAGTGCAAGCGCTCTCTCCAATGGCATACAGGCCTGCAACACTCGTTCTTCCCCGTATGTCTGTTCTGATGCCTCCACAGAAGTAGTGTGCAGCAGGGACGACGGGAAGGGGGTCTTTCCTCATGTCCAGTCCGTACTCCAAACATCGCTTGTGTATGTTGGGGAACCGATTGATTAAAAAATCCGGGTCCAAATCTGTCATGTCCAACAACACGTGATCATCACCACGTTTTTTCAACTCGTGGTCAATGGCCTTGGCCACAATGTCACGAGTGGCTAAAGAACCGCGTTCATCATACTTATGGAGAAACTCTTCGCCGTTAGCCAGTCTCAGAATCCCTCCTTCACCTCGCATGGCCTCAGAGAGAAGAAATGACTTTGCATCGGGATGATAAAGGCACGTAGGGTGGAATTGGACGAATTCCAGGTTGGCCATCTCCGCCCCAGCTCTATAGGCCATGGCCATACCGTCTCCAGAGGCGATATCCGGGTTGGATGTATAGAGATAAACTTTTCCTGCTCCGCCTGTTGCAACAACGGTCGCACGTCCGCAAAATGTCTCGATGGAACCGTTTTTTTTATCAAGGGAGTAAGCGCCGAGACATCTTGCCTTATGGTCTGTATCGTCTCTGTTGATGATCAGGTCTATGGCGGTTTGATGGTCGAGAACACGAATGTTCGGCTCTGCCTTGACCGCCTTTACCAGGGTGGTCATAACTTCGTGTCCGGTGAAATCACCTGCGTGCAGAATACGGCGTTTTGAGTGACCGCCTTCTTTTCCGAGGTCAAAGTCATCTCGATGAGCTTTATTGCGGCTGAACTCTACGCCCATGGATACCAGCTGTTCTATGGCTTTCGGTCCTGCACTGGTACACATTCTGACCACGTCCTCGTGACATAGCCCGGCACCGGAGCGAAGTGTGTCTTGTTCGTGTGATTCGAAGGAGTCTTCGTCACTCATAACAGTCGCTATGCCGCCTTGAGCCTTGTCCGACGCTGAGTCCTCGTCAGAGGCCTTGTTCAGCACGATCACTCGTCCGACTTTTGCCGCATGCATAGCAAACGTAAGGCCGGCAAGTCCACCTCCGATTACGAGAAAATCAGCTTGTTCTGTCACGATAAGTGCCTCCTGTAATACAAATTATCAGGCTCGAGCCCTAAAGCAAGCAAGAAAATCTTAGACGGAAGCGAAGGCCATTCCCCAAATGCCAAACAAACAGGTGCCAAACAGGTGCCAGCCACTTGTTTCAGGTGCCTGCCCAAACAGGTGCTGCCCCAAACAGGTGCCGAAAAAGGTGCC
>CAYSLH010000344.1:0-1709 GCA_964431605.1 uncultured Myxococcales bacterium | reverse complement strand
AGGTGCCGAAAAAGGTGCCACCCTTGTGGTTATACCCTTGTGGTTATAGTAGAAATAAGACAGTTTTTCCTCGGTTATGATGGTTATGATGAAAAAGAAAATATTGGTTGAAAATGCCTTTTTGTTACGGCAAGGTCATTCGAAAACAATTTCTACGAGGTCGATATGAATAAATACAGAAGATTTTATGAATTCATCACCCTCCAGACCCTTATCGTGTCAATTATAGCCATACTATCGACATTGTTATGTTTGAAGTTTGGAATGGAGGCCAAGATACCAACCGGTCTCCTGGTGGCGGTCATCTTCCCCATAGTCTTCGCTATCAACGCAGCCTTTCGTCGACGTGAGAGTAGTCTTACCTGGCTTGCCGACATGAAAGGGGCCACCATGTCGTTGTTTTTCACCTACCGTGATTGGGTACAGGCGCCCAGTAACGAAGCGGGGAAAGAAATTCTCAAGGATGGCATCCAAAGGCTGAAAACGAACATGGAGATGGTGGCGAACTACCTGTCAGATCAAACCAGAGGCAAGAGGGAGCGACTGACGGAGATCTATGGTGAGTTCAGCGGACTGTCTTTGCAAATGGAGAAGGCTCGCCAGGCAGGTCTGGCTGGTGGAGAGGTCAGCAGGGCTAATCAGTACCTGAGCCACATCATGAGAGACTTCGAAAAACTTTCCACTATCAAGGAGTATAGGACACCACTGTCACTCAGAGGATACTGGCAGATCTTCCTCAACCTGTTTCCTATTTTATTTTCGCCGTTCTTTGCAAGTCTTGCCATTGAAGTAGCAGGCAAGACAAATGGTGTGCAAAACCCAATCAACAACTTCGGTTATATCGTTGCATTTGGCACAGCCATTTTATACACGCTCGTGTTGGTGGGCCTCGACAACATACAGGAAAAGCTGGAGAGCCCTTTCGACGCGGACAGCATTGACGATATACGATTGGACTTCGCTTCAGTATACGCACAGTGCATGGATAGCCTTACCAGCAAGTAAACTGGCTCGTCTCCTTGCTTTCGTTGGCTGAATATAGACCAAGAAACAGGGCATTATAGGGGAGGGCAAGGGGGAGTCAAAAGCAATCCACTAACCATGTGAGATCAACTACTCGATTAAATAGGTAAATGTTCTATCCTCACCCCTGCGGCTCAATTCCACCACTATTTTGTCAACTTTTTTTTTGGCTTTTTCATACACGCGCAGAGCTGTCTCGGGTGATATTATAGGTGTGCCGTTTATCTTGTAAATAACGTCACCGTTTTTTATCCCCAGCAGTTGGTACAAAGAACCAGGCCTGATGCTGTATAGCTTGATGCCCCGGGTTTCTCCGTTTTCCATAAATGGAACGATCCTGGCCTGGATAGCAATGCGACTAAGATGCTTTATATTTTCCTCTATACTTTTCCGCTTAACCTTCCAGGTGGTGTCATTGACTTTGACGACTTCTAACTGTGGTTTTTTGTTCTCTCTTTCTACCCGTAGGTATCCATGATTGCGGGAGATTTTGAAAAACTTGCCCACCGCGACCACCTTGAGGTTTTCGCCATGCAGGGCGTCGACAAAAGCCTCATAGGCTTCGTCAATAGTAACAGGCGTTGACGAAATTATAGTCAATTTTTCCTTCCTGAGTCCGTTTTCAAGGATGAAGTTTTTTCCGGTAAGTTTGCTTATCTTTTTTACAACCTTTACCAGATCCTGGT
>CAYSLH010000343.1:0-4945 GCA_964431605.1 uncultured Myxococcales bacterium | reverse complement strand
TTTTCGGAATCACCACGATGAACAAAATTGCCAAAATGCCCATGCCTATTACGATCATGATGGCAGGGTACATGAGAGTACCGATGACCTTGGAACGCAGCTTGGCCTGCCCTTCCGTGAAATCCGCCAGGCGGTTCAATACCACGTCCATGGCACCGGAACTTTCGCCCGCGCGAATCATGTTGCAGTACAGGGATGGAAAAACCTTTGGGTGCTGACCCATGGCGTCCGCAAGGGATGACCCTTCGTTTACCCGCTGTTTTACCTGGGATAGCACCAGCTTCAGGTAATCGTTTTCCGCCTGATCCACCAAGGCGGTGAGGCTCTCCACCAGGGTCACCCCTGCATGGAGTAGGGTCGCAAGTTGCCTGGTTATAACACCTAGCTCCTGGGCTGATACACCTTGTCCAAACTTGCGTGCAACCGGTGTCGCAGAACCCCCGCCGCGACGTACTGATTTTTGTTCGGTTACGTCGGTAAGAAATATGCCGTCTTTTTTCAGAAGGCTCCTCAGGGTTCTGGGACTGTCTGCGTCGCGGATACCAGAGACGGTTTTTCCCGCTGTGGTGAGACCTTTGTATTTGAACACTGGCATAGCGTGTTTGTCTCCATTGGCTACATGGAATCTTCCTGGGTGACTCTCATTACCTCTTCTATGGTGGTAACGCCTCTTATGATCTTGTCTGCGCCGTCGTCGCGAAGCGTGTACATCCCCTTGGAGATCGCAGCACGCTTTATGGTGTTTGCATCAACGTTTTTCAACACGAGTTGACGGATTTCGTCATCAACCACCAGTAATTCATATATTCCTGAGCGCCCAAGGTATCCCGTCTTGAAGCATTTTGAACATCCCTGCGCTTTGTATACCCACTGTGGTTTTGGTGTGTCACGAAGTACCAACTTGTTCCATTGCTCGTCCGTTACCTCGACCTTTTCTTTGCATTGTGGACATACGGTCCTGACCAGACGTTGAGCCAGGATTGCCATCAGTGATGATGCTACCAAAAAAGGCTCCACCCCCATGTCCACCAATCGAGTTACTGCGCTGGCCGAGTCGTTGGTATGGACCGTGGAGAAAACCAAGTGACCAGTCAGAGAAGCCTGGATCGCGATCTCCGCTGTTTGCAGGTCGCGAATCTCGCCGACCATGATTATGTCCGGATCTTGTCGTAGAAAGGACCGAAGCACGTTGGAAAACGTCAGGTCTATCTTTTCATTTACGTGGATTTGCCCAATGCCTGGAAGCTGGTACTCCACTGGATCTTCCACTGTGAGTATATTGACTTCAGGTGAGTTTATCTTGTTCAAGGATGCATAGAGGGTGGTGGTTTTTCCGCTTCCTGTGGGGCCTGTCACCAGGATGATCCCATGGCTCTTGTGGATGATTTGATTCATCTGCCTCAGGTTGCGCTCGTTCATTCCAATCTCGTCCAGGTCCAGCAAAATGGCCGAACGATCCAACAGGCGCATCACTACTCGTTCACCATGGACAGTAGGCACCGTAGAAAGTCGGATGTCGATATCTTTACCGGCGATCTTGATCCTGATTCGTCCATCCTGGGGTAGTCGTTTTTCTGCAATGTTTAGACTTCCCATGATCTTGATACGTGAGATAATGCTGGCCTGAAATCGTTTTTGTGTTCTCAGGATTTCGTAGAGCACACCATCACGTCGAAAACGCACAACTATATCCCGCTCCATGGGCTCGATGTGAATATCGCTGCATCGTTCCTTGACCGCCTGGTATAAAAGGGAGTTTACCAGCCTGATGATTGGGGCTTCATCATCCGAGTCGAGCAGATCCTCTGGTTCCTCCAACTCGTGGGCCAGCGAGTCCAGATCCGTCTCTTCCAGATCGTCCACCAATGCTTCGGCTTCTCCAGCCGACCTATCGTACAGGCGGTTGATGCCATCTAGGATGAGTTCAGAGGTGGCGATCACCGGTCGAATGGGGCTCTCGAGCAACATCCGTACATCATCGAGGGCAAAGGTGTTCAAGGGGTCTGCTAGCGCAACGACTATTTCACCGTCATTTGTACCAAGAGGAAGCACTCTCTGCTGCTTTGCGAAGTTGATGGGTATCTTTCGCGCCAGATCGGTATCCACCGCAGAGACGTCGATTTCTTCGATGACCTCGAGATCCAATTGTCTTCCCAAGGCATCGACCACATCCTTTGCATCCACGAGTTTCATTCCCACGAGTATCTCACCGATACGGCCTCCCCTTTGGACCTGGTGCTCAAGTGCCTCGGTCAACTTTTCAGGAGGAAACCCGATGGTTGCCTGGAGAATCTCGCCCAGCTTGTGCTTGTCACCCATGACTGTTTTGCTCCCGCTTACTCTACTTCCAACTCGCCATCCGGTTGTGCCCCGGTGGATGAACTCCCTGTGTCTCTGCCTGTCACACCTTTGTCTGCAGCGTTGAGGTCTTTGGGCTTATTTTCAGCCGTACCGGCTGATTGACCATTGTCGGTTGGAGCCTGGATGCTGATTGGAGTGATGAGTACCTCGGTCCCTGAACCATTTCCCCCATTTTCAATCTTCGACATTTCCTTGCTCAGGTGCATGTGGATGTCGGCCATGGGGCCATGCTTTCTCCTGAAGTCTATGAAAGCTTCGTATTGTCTACCCTGTCCATAGAATCGTTCCATGAACTCCCGCCTCTCTCGGATCTTTCGTTCAAAGATAGCGCGAAAGTCTTCCTGGCTTTCGATGACATAAGGAGTCAGGAACAGAAGGAGATTCGTCTTGGTCTTTTGTTGTTTTTTTGAGCGGAACAGCCAGCCTATCACAGGTATGTCACCCAAAAGAGGAATCTTGGTCTCACCAATGTCTATTTTGTCTCTCATCAGGCCGCCAATGACCACTGTCTGCTGGTCTTTGACTACGACCACCGTTTTTGCGGAGCGTTTTGTGGTGGTGGGACCCAGAGGGTTGGAAGTGTCTTTTACTTCGGACAACTCCTCTTCCAACTCCATTCGGATATAGTCTCCTTCGTTGATCTGCGGTTTTATCTTCAGAGTAAGTCCTACCTCCTGACGGTTGATGGCTCCCATGCCTAGTCCGAATCCCAGACCACCAAGACCTCCAAATCCACCCATACGGGAACCGTATGCGCCGTATCCGGATGTGCCTCCGGTAGCGCCGGCACCACCTGCAAGAGAAGCAAGACCCATGAGGTTGCTCATGCCTCCTCCATAGCCGGCCGGGATGGGAATGTTTTCTCCAACCTGAATCTGGGCTTCTTCGTTGTCAGATGTCAGGATGTGCGGAGTGGACAGGACGTCAACGTTGGAATCGGTCTGCAATGCCTGCAGGACGACGCCAAAGGACGGAAGCGAAATGGATCCTAGAATACTCTCTGTCCCTGTCATGTCAGGCCCCCTCAACCCGGACAAGAAGCCCAACATGCTCAGGTTTGGAACTATGGACAGGGAGTTGATGTTTTGACCCTGGGTCTTGAACTGGGAGCCAAAGATCAAGGGGACTGTCTCACCGGCGATGTTGGCTGCCGCACCTGCGTGGAAAGCAAGGCCCACATCCCTGCTCGTGTCCATGTTGACTTCCATTATAACCGCTTCTACGAACACTTGCCTTCGTGCGATATCCAGTTTTCTTATTACTTTTTGCAGCGAACGGAAATCGTTCTGGCTGGCAACGATCACCAGGGAGTTGGTCGCCTTGTCCGCGGTGACTTTCACGTCGCCCTGAAAAAGTTCCGCAGCCTTGGCAGGTCCCCTGGCTTTTGTGGATTTACTCTTCGTGCTTCGGTGCCGCACTCCTGTGCCCTGAGACAAGGAAGTCAAAGTATTCGCCAACTCTTCTGCGTCGGCGTGTTCGAGATACACGACCTGAATCTGGCCTTCGCCCGGGATCGGAATATCGATCTTGTCGATGAGTTCCTGTACCCGGGCAAAAGATCTGGCGGTGGCCACCACGATTAGTTGGTTGGTTCGTTCATCTGGGATGATTTTCGATACACTGACTCCCTCCTCGTCAACCATTTCACCACTCGAGGCAGCTTTGCCCCTCACTGGCCTTATGCTGTGGGATCTGTTTGACTTACCAGACCTTCCGCCTTTCTGGCCGAATATTTCTTCAAGGGTTTGTGCCAGTTCCGTGGCCTCGGCGAATTCCACCTGGATGACCCGGATCTCTTCTTGACCCATGGGGGTATCGAGCTGGCCGAGGATTTCCATGATCCTGTGCATGTTGGATGCCGTATCAGAGATGATGAGAGTGTTGGTCGGAGCGTAGGGATAGGAATCGCCATCCTTGGACGTCAGCTGCTTGACCGTGCCGTTTACGGTGTTGGAGTCGATATACTTCAGCTGCACCAAGCGAGTGACCATCATGTCCATGTTCGGCATGGTCACGTCATCACCGATGAACGTGGGGATGGTGTCTTTTGCCGCGTCGCGTTTCATCTGTATTTTGTAGAATTTACCAACCCGTACGACGGTCATGTTGTTTACGTTCAAGGCGGACAGAAAGGCCCGGTAAGCCTCGTCGGCTGTAACTGGGGTGTTGGACAGAATCGTTATCTTCCCACCTCGTATGTTGTCCCCGATGATGAAGTTTTTGCATGTTTGTTCACTGATCCACTGGACTATTTCCAGGACTTCTGCCTCATTGAAGTTCATCCTGACCTTGACTCGCCTGGGAAGCGGCCTGCACTTCTTGTCCTTGTCTTTTATCTTGCCGGAACCTGAGTCGCCCGAGGAAGAGGGCTCATTGTCAGATGCGCCTTGTACTTTCGATCCATATGCTTTTTCAGCAGATGTAGTGGACTTGGAGTCATAATTGGTGCCGTGGGGCTTGATGGTCTTGAGCTTTCTGGATGAAGTACCGATCCTTCGATCCTGGGGACGACCGGCGTTTTTTGCACCAGAACCACCTCGAATTTTCTTTCTGTCGAACAAGGGGGCCCTTTGGCCGACCTTGG
>CAYSLH010000342.1:0-4953 GCA_964431605.1 uncultured Myxococcales bacterium | reverse complement strand
TGCCATCTCACGTGTGGCTACGATTAGTCCTGCGTTGCCGTCTGCAGGGTGAGTCTGGGAGCCGAAAGACACCTGACCATCCGGTAACACTGGCTTGAGTTTTTGCAGTCCCTCCAGGGTCGTAGGGAAGATGCCTTCGTCTCCTTCTATTGTCTTGGCTCTTTTGCCCTTGCCCACTTCGACGGGGATCATGTAGCGGCGCTGGAACG
Source organism: uncultured Myxococcales bacterium (assembly GCA_964431605.1). Lineage (GTDB taxonomy): Bacteria > Myxococcota > B64-G9 > B64-G9 > B64-G9 > JALVPF01. The sequence goes on along the minus strand of CAYSLH010000342.1, from coordinate 4,744 downwards.
CCCTGTCATTTTCCAAGGACATGGCATACTGTTCATAACGTCTGGCAGTTACTTCATCCATTTGCTCTTTTTTGACACCGTGTTCGGCCGCCACATTTTCAGCCGTCTGGAGCATGGAGTTTTTGGCCCAAGGGTCGTGTCCGAAATTGTCCCAGACCCAATCCTCGCTGTCAGGAGTGGCTCCGGGTTTTGCCTGAGAGGCAAAAACCATGTGCGGACCATTGGAACACCTGTCTGCCGTGATGGCCAAGGATGCCGAGACCAACCCGTTTTCTATGTCCTGCGTTGCCATCTTGGTCACTGTTATACCAGTGATGCAGGCTTGGCCGATCATGGGACCGGTTATATTGGGGTTGCCCAGCATGGCGGCTATCCAGGGTCCTCCATAAAACACGGATGTTTGGGGAATAGTGATCCCGAAGTAAAGGTTGTCCAGCTTCATGGGATCAATTTTTTTCAGCTCGAAAAATTTTTTTCCGGTCTTTGCTGCAAGTTCCACAGCGTGCAAGTTGGCGAAGCTGCCTTGCCATTTTGAAAAAGGGCTGGACCAGTATCCGCCGTAGGGAATGAATGCCTTGGTGAACGCCATTGTTCTGCTCCTTGTGCTTTGTTCAGCGGTTTTTCCACTGAGGCTTTCGTTTTTCCAGAAATGCTTCAATACCTTCATTGGCATCGAAGCTGTTCATCAGATCGTCGACGTAAGCACGTTCCATGCGATCCAGCTTGTGGGAGAGTTGTTCGAACCATTCCCTTCGAACCGCGCGGTTTGCGTGCCTGAGAGCTTGCGCGCTCTTGGGCAGTATATGCTTCTTTAGGAAATCATCCAGTGCGGATTCCCCATCTTCGGCAACTTGGCTTACCAGACCCCATCTGTTTGCTGTCTGTGCATCGATGGACCTTCCGGTCAGCACCAGATCGTCGGCTCGAAGCTGTCCGATGATACCTGGCAGGATCACTGCAGCCACAGGAGGAAGCACAGCCAGTTGAATCTCAGGCTGTCCGAACTTTGCCGAAGGCTCGGCTATGATGAAGTTGCAAAAGCTGGCAAGCTCCATTCCACCACCTAGACACTGACCTCTTACGAGGGATATGAGTGGCGCCCCGAAGGAAAGAAGTTTTTTGAACATGCCATGGAAGGATGCGATCATCTCCGGCGCTCGATTTTTCTGATGTTCTTCCACGGATGCACCGAAACAATAATGCTTACCTTCTCCCTCGAACACGACGGCCTTTATGTCCTTGTTTGACTCGTGAAAATCGATGGCTGTAACGATTTCGGTCATGGTTTGGGCATCCAGAATATTTCCCGGCGGCGATGCGAGGACAATGCGTAGCACCTGACCCTCATATTCAAGACCTATCTTCGTCTTTTTTGTGCTTGGTGCTTGAGCCATGGTTCGCCTCAGTCTTTGTTCCACGGCATGACAGCCTCTGTGAGTTCATCTGTCCAGGCGGGATCCTGTGAAAGCATTTTTCGTAGTTTGATGAAATTCACTTCACGCCCCACTTCCTTGTTGCCTTCGTTGAACGCCCTGAATCCGGCGCGTCCTTCTGTCATCATGTTCAGTCCGAGCCCCGCGCGGTTAGTCTCACGGTTCTTGTCCCAATGCAACAGCTTGTGCTTGCGAACTGACTCTACGCTCTTGCTTATACATCCAGGGAAGGTGTGAAGGAGCTTGGCCGTAAGGTCTTCCACCGCCTTGTCTAAAGGCGTTAGGTCTATCTGTCCTGACTTGAGAACTTGTTTTGCCTGTTTTGCAGCATCGCCAGTTTTGAATTCGCCGTATACGATTTTTCCATCTTCAAGCCATTGGTCGGTGATGACCATGGGATTGCGTATGGTTTTGCCGTCCACCTTGAGTACTGCGATTGCCTGGTTGATTAGGCCAAGCCGTTGAGCTTTGTATGAAGACCATGGTTCGCACAGAGTGCATGATTCCATTCCCCGCTCGACGCCAACGAAAAGGGGCAAGAAGTCGGTGGAACCACCGTCTGCAACCGAGCCGTGGCGAGGGCCTGCCTGTCCGAAGTTGGCGAGATCGGACGCCACGGTAAAGTCGCATGCCATTCCGATCTCCTGCCCCCCGGCTATTCTCATGCCATTGACCCTGCAGATTACGGGTTTGTCGCAGTGCAATATGGAAGTGACCATGTCGTTGAAAAGCCGCATGTACTGACGGTATTCTTCCGGCCTGCCAGCATAATACTCGGCATATTCCTTGGTGTTGCCGCCGGTGCAAAATGCGCGATCTCCAGCTCCCGTGAAAATGGCGCAGACCACATCACGACTGTTCGAAGCCTTACGGAAGTTGAGAATAACCTGCTTGACCATGGAGGTAGTGTAGGAGTTGAATTGCTTGGGGTTATTGAGGGTAATCCAAGCGTTGTATAGTCCTTCTACAGGATTGCCGTCCAGGTCTTTTACCGGTTTTTTTTCGAAAAGGACCATGCCGTCAGAGGGTATTTCTTCCACCAGGTCGTGATTTTTCAATTCCATGTCCATTCTCCTGTTTGTCTTTGTATTTATAGGTAGATGTTTTGCGAATCAATCCCCCGGAACCATTACCGGTCGTTGCAATATTTTGCGCTCGTGTGCCATTTCAAAGACTTCGTTGATATCGTCGAGTGGGAAGGTTTTTACAAACTCGGCCAACGGGATTTTGCCTTCCAGTACAAGTTCGACCACTGCGGGATAGTACTCGGGCAAGCAACCCCAGTTGCCCTTGGCCGTTGCGTGGAAAGCCATGAGGTTTGAGAGTCTGAGTTCCGGAGCTGCCATGGTAAAGCCCACTACTCCCAGGTGTGCTCCGAAGGTCAGCAAGCCGAAAGCGGTCTTCTGGCCTGGAGCAGTACCGGAAGTCTCGAAGATCTTCCATTCTGTGGGCCTGCGACCTTGTTCCTTTACCCAGCCTGATACGGCTTTTCGAAGATCCTTGAAGGACATTTGCGCGGAATTGAATACTTTGTCAACGTGGGGGGCAAGCCTGTCGAGCTTGGCTTGGTCGATGTCTATGGCTATTACAGCAGCCCCCATAGCCTTGGCCAACAGGGCGCCAAAGCCACCTACCCCACCGACTCCAACGTATATTACAGTGTCTTGGGCATCGAGACCGCCTGCTTCTACGATAGCCTGGTAAGGTGTGGTCACTGCGTCTGCGATGATACTCATTTCGGCCAGGGTTACACCGCTTTTACCGATGGTACCGTGGGCGCTGCCACCTGGAACCTCGCACAGCTGTGCGGCTGGTACGATTATGTGTGTGGCAAATCCCCCTTGAATATCGTTGCCAGGCATTTTTTGAGCCCGACAGATGTTACCCTTGCCACGCTTGCAAAGGTCGCATTGGCCACATGGCATGACAGCGGGGATTATGACGGCTTTTGCTTTCCACGACTCTGCGCCGTCACCAGTCGCCTCTACGATACCGGATATTTCATGGCCCAAGGTCAAGGGTAGTTCAGACTTGGTTCTTACTCCGTCATATAAAAAGCCCAGGTCTGTGTGGCAAACTCCACATCCTGCAACCTTGACACGAACTTCGCCTGGGCCTGGTTCCACCAATTGCGATTCTGTACGCTCGAGTGGTTTATTCTGTCCCGTCATCTGCCACGATATCATGGTCATTTTTTGTCCTCCTGATTCGTTTTGCTTTTTTTGTTCAGCACTGCCACTTCGTCCACGCATAACAGCAGGTTGGCGATGGCCCTGTTGTATGGACAAGGTACATTGTGCTTTTCTCCATATTCAGCGATGCGATGGTTGAGGAATTCTATCTCGGTCTGCCTGCCATCTACGACATCGCCTCTCATGGACGGCACGTGGGTTCCAGCTTTTTTGTAATACTCGAGGGTCTCTTCATAAAAGCCTTCGGGGAATTCGTACCCGGCAGCCTTTGCAATTTCAATCTCTTCTGTCAACAGATTCTCTACCAGATGAACAGACCTGGCTGATTCCATTACTTGAGCCATGTTTTGGCCAGTGAGGGCCGATACGGGCATGAGCCCAGCGTTGCGAACGGCCTTTTCCCAGACGTGGTACTGGATGTCGTCCGAAAAGCTGGTTTGAAGGTCTGCCTTGGTCATGAGCGCAGCAAGATCCTTTGCCTTTTGGGCTGTGTTGGATGAAGATTTGACCGAGGCGCCAAGGTGGTTGGGAGGATTGAAAAAGGTCATTTTTATCCTGCCCAAACCAAGTAGATTGCCGGCATAATTGACAGCACCTCGGAGGGTTTTTTCCGGGCCAAGAACATCCAACAATCCCTGCTCGGTATCGAGGCCGTTTTGGAAGCTGATGGCTACGCCCTGGTCGGTAAGAACAGAGGGTATATCATTCGCTATGAATTTGACTACAGTGGCTTTTACGCAAACGTAGACGTAATCGAAGCGATGACCTTGCTCGGCTGCTTGTTTCGTAGAAATAAAAGATTTAGGTGCCTGGGCATGCAAGTTTTTGACACCCTCGATGACAAGGCCGTCCTTGCGTATCTTGTCTAGGTGTGGCTCGTAGATATCTATTATTGTGACATCGAGTCCAGCTGTTAGAAGATGAGCACTAAGGATGCCTCCCACTGGGCCGGCACCTATTACAGCGATTTTTTCTTCAGCCATTTTCGTACCTCTCTAGCACTGTTTTTACCTGGGGCAAACAAAGCATTATTACTGCCGTGATGTCAACGGCTCCCAACAAATTCAGGGACGGCATAATGAAATAGCGGCGTCCTTTCTGATAGGTTTTTGGTTATGA
>CAYSLH010000341.1:0-4974 GCA_964431605.1 uncultured Myxococcales bacterium | reverse complement strand
GGGTTCCTCCGCAGGCCAGGCGAGCGGTCTTTATAACCTCGTCATTGGGAATTTTGACACCACTGCATCCGATCATACGGGCCATGGTATCCTGTTGCCATAGTGACTCCAGGTACTTGCTCGTATGCACGCGTTGGAGATGCTCGAAAGAAATAGCAACGGGCCGTCGCAGTTGGGTCTTATCACAAACGTCGGTCTGCACCAGATACCAAATGGTGAAATCGGCCCTCCTGGGCTCTATACCGAGAGCACCCTCTGCACAAGACAAGGGCAGGCGATAGTCCGGGCAATACCAGACCGGAAAGTCCGCAACCTCCATCCATCGTTTGACTCGTCTTTCCAGCCACCGGAGCATCGCTCATCTCCCCCCAAAAAAATATTTGGCAAAGGGGACTTCGATTGTACAAAAAAGTATCAGCCCAGAACCTCTTTGATCTGTTCGAATGCCCAGGAAAGATCATCTTGTGAGATAACCAATGGTGGCGCAAACCTAATGATATTGTCATGGGTCTCTTTGCACAATAGTCCGCGCTCCATCAATTTCTCGCAGTATCCCCTGGCAGGACCGGCATCATCCCGCAACACCGCAGCCAGCAACAGGCCCTTTCCTCTGATCTTTTCTACCTTTGCTCCCACCAAGGATTCGAGCTTAGCCTGGAATTCTCCACCCAATAAAGCCGCACGATCTATGAGTTTTTCTTCCACCAGGACCTTCAATGCCTCTGATGCCACGGCGCTGCCGATGGGGCATCCGCCGAAGGTAGAACCGTGATCGCCTGGCCGAAAAACACCCATGACTTCACGGCTGGACAACACAGCAGAGACAGGCAACACCCCGCCGGAAATAGCCTTACCCAAAATCAACATGTCAGGCACTACCCCTTCATGCTCACAGCAAAGGAGCTTACCAGTACGACCCAAGCCTGTCTGGATCTCGTCGGCAATAAAAAGCACGTTATTCTGCGAACAGATATCACGGACTTTTTTCAGGTAGCCATCGGTGGGAACCACCACTCCCGCTTCACCCTGTATGGGCTCCACCAGAAAGCCCACGGTGTTGGAATCGATGGCTGCGGCCAAAGCCTCTGCATCATCATAGGGCACCAGTTTGAAACCCGGAGTAAAAGGTCCGAATCCTTGCTTGTACTGCTCCTCGCTTGAAAAAGAAATCACCGTGGTGGTCCGACCGTGAAAGTTATCCATACAACAGATTATCTCGGCCTTGTCTTGGCTCACCCCCTTTACCGTGTAACCCCACTTTCGCGCAGCCTTTACCGCTGTCTCCACCGCCTCTGCGCCTGTGTTCATGGGAAGCGCCATTTCAAACCCTGTCAATTCGCAAAGTTCCTTCAAAAACGGTCCAAGCCGATCATTGTGAAACGCTCTGGACGTCAGAGTTACCCGATCGGCCTGGTCCTTGAGTGCCTTGATTATCCTGGGATGACAATGTCCCTGGTTTACGGCCGAATAGGCGCTGAGAAAATCAAGGTACTTCTTGCCTTCGCAATCCCATACCCAAGCGCCCTGTGCCCGCTCTATGACAACGGGAAGCGGATGGTAGTTGTGAGCACCGTATTTTTCAGTGATTTGAATAATCTCCTGGCTTTTCGACATGGTCATCTCCAATCCTCAGTTTGCCACAAGCGTAAAGCTCTTTGCAGGCTCGCCGGTGTCTGTTGCCTTGATGGTGAACTCATGCAGGACTTCTTCAATGGACAGTTTTCCTCCCTCAGTTGTTCCAACACCTATCATCAGGGTGAACTTGTCATCCGGACTGGTGGACTTGGCGGTCCGACCGTCCCGTTTTGCAAAAAAACTTATGGTATTGCTGCCAGCCTTGAGGAACTCGTTCAGCTCAACCACGTTCTGGGCTATGGTGTCGGGAATGGTCTTGATATACTTGTTGTTGATGATGAGTTTCACATCGAAGCCAGTGACCGCCGGCCTGGTCTCTTCCGTAACGATGAAATACTGTTTTTTCAGCCCCGCAGGGTTGGCAACAGCCGGTTTACTGGCGGTGTTGTTAGCTGCGTCCTGTGGAACCATCTCCTGGACCTTGAAATCAGGTGCGGTAATTCGCACGTTACCGGCCTTGTCCAGCTTTACCTCCACCTTGCCGAAATCCACATCGGAATAACCGGTGATCTTTTTACCGTTCAGATATACATCCGAAGCAAAGGACGTAGATGCCATAAGTGCCAACATTAAACCAAGTATTGTCTTCATGCCAATATCCCTATTTCGTCTCATGTGCCACCTCCAGTTAGTATCAAGGCTTGTGCTCAAAGGATTGGACTCCATGGCGGCCAGGTTCATTCAGTGCTTTCCATGATCCTTTTTGCCAAGAATCCGGTCGAGAATACCTGCTTTTTTTCCATCTCGATCCACAGAGTGAATATTGTTTTCCGCCAATGGTCCCCTGTCTATCTGCTCCGTCTCATCGGAAATGTCTCCAAGTCCATCCGACGCCAGGTCAGGGTTGTTTTTGTCGCCGGTACCTGGTGTAACTTCACCCGGAGGGATTCTCAACTTCTGTCGAATGGTCTGTTCGGTCTCGGCAGCCATGAGCCTGGCGTCTATGGTCTGGGAATTCGTCAAATCCCTGGCAGAGACCTTGAGCAGACTTTCCTGATCCAAAGAAAAAGTCAACTCCACCATAATCGAACCCTTAGGGCCTGGTGGAATGCCTGAGACCACGAGGGTAGAAAGGTAATCGTTACCCAGGACCCGCTCGTGATCTCCCTGGAATATCAACAACTCCATGACCCGTTGCATGTTCCTGAATGTGGAAATCTGGTACACCTTGGTCGTAGGAAGAGAAGTTCCAGCCTGGAGAACAGGCAGGTATCGCCCCCCCGGCAGGCCAAGACCAATACTCTGAGGCAGAACATCGATCAATACAACCGAATCGATCTTTCCAACCGAATCCGCCAGCAAGGCCGCACCCATGGCCACCGCCTCGTCAGGGTGCACACCCTTGTGGGGTTGTTTTCCGAACACATCCTGTATCCGCCTCCACACCAGGGGCATTCTGCTCTGACCGCCTACCAGGATTATACTGTCGATGTCTGCCGGACCGAATCCGGCTTTTGCCAGGACCCTGGCAGCGACTTTCATGGAGCGCTCTACCAAGGGAGAGACGAGTTGCTCCAGTGTTGTCCTCGACAAACGAACCTCGAGATCCTTGGGGGTGTTGTCGACCGTTGCGAAAAACGGCAGGCGCACGATGGTCTCATCCTTTTCGCTCAATGCGCACTTTGCCGCCTCGGCAGCGTCCCGTATCCTCTGCATGGCCGACCGATCCATGGTTGGAACCTTTCCAATGGATTGCACGAACTCTTGCAGCAGGTAGTCCACGACCTGGTTGTCGAAATCCACTCCTCCGAGAAAAGGATCTCCACCCGTTGCGATCACCTCGTAAACATTCTCGGTAAGCTCCATGACCGACGCGTCGAAAGTGCCCCCACCCAGGTCGTAAACCAGCACCCTTTGGTCCAGGTTGCGGTTGTAACCAAACGCGAGCGCTGCAGCGGTCGGTTCGTTGACGATACGCTCAACGATCAATCCGGCGAGCATTCCTGCTTCACGGACTGCCTGTCTTTGTTTTTCATTATAGTACGCAGGCACCGTAATAACGGCCCTGTTGATCTCCTCGCCTAGCAAGTCCCTCCCGACATCTCTGATTTCCGTGAGGATGAAAGCCGCCACCTGTTGAAGGGAAAACGGGCGGCCCACTATGCTGACAGCTGCCTCATGCTTTGGGCCCTCGATGATTTTGTAATGGAACCGGTCCATGATTTGCCGCACAGCAGGAGAATGGAACTGCCTGCCAAGTAACCTCTTTGAACCATAGACCGTGTTTTCCGGGTTCATCTCCATCTGCGCCTTGGCCCGGTGGCCTACCAACAATCGTCCAGAGTCGTCATAAGCCACTATGGATGGGATGGTTCGGTAACCTTTCTTGGAAGGAATGATCCTGGGCTTACCATCTTTGACCACCGAAGCACACGAATTGGTGGTGCCAAGATCGATGCCTATCACCGTAGACACCAAACCACCGGTTGCAGGTGCAGCAGTGGGCGAGTCCTGCCTTTTATGTGCCAAGTCCAGATCCATGCCCATGGGAATTTGCACCTCTGGGGTTGCCTCTGGATCGGCCATCTCGCCACTTACCTGTATACTAGGTTCGTAAGCAGTTGCCGGAGCCTGCACCTCCAGCGGGATGGACTCCACGTTTGGCTTTGGAGCAGGTGCGGTACGAACATTGTTTTTTTTTGAAACCTTATTGCTCTTGATAGCAACGATCTGCTTTACAAGCTTTGCTGAATCAGGATCCAACCTTAGAAACTTCACTCCCATCCCCGGCACCTGAACCTTGCCACCAGGCAAGGCCCGCTGCCTGGTCCAGGCCACCACCCCTTCGCCTTTCAGAACAGTTTTTCCCGTCTTTAGCTGAATTTCGAATCGTACCGAGGTGCCCTTGGGATAAAGCTTCTTGCTCTGAATAAACACACCACCGGAAGATATATTGGTAGCATAAGAATCGATGAACTGCTCCACGTCCAGGGCTCTGAGTCGAACCAGCAACCCGACGAATACCCGCGGGTCTGTTCTTCGTTCTTTTCCGTTGCTCACAGACGGCTCCCTCGGCGCAGTGCAGCATGATAATATACCTCTTAAAAGAGGAGTTCAAACTAAAGACTTTGACAATAGACCCAATTGGGTCGTAAGTTTATCAATCGAATCAGCACTTGCATTGGAGGATCATCGATGAAAAGGCTTGCCTTTATATTGCTGACGGCTGTAACCATGGTCGGTCTGGCAAATTGCGGAGACGAGACGTGCGACGTATGTCCTACCAATCCTGATACAAATGAGTCTCTTTGTGCAGTTTGGAACGGCACCTACTATGGTCATATGACGACGGCCAACGGAACTTGCGGTTCCGACCAACAAAACCTCCTAGACGGCGAC
>CAYSLH010000340.1:0-4976 GCA_964431605.1 uncultured Myxococcales bacterium | reverse complement strand
TCCTGTCCTTGCCTGCTATTTTTCCAAAGTACCGATCTGGATGGAATCGGTCAACTAGTTTGAAATAGGCTTGCCTGATTTGATCTTGGTCTGAACCATCCTCCAATCCAAGAAGGGCATAGGGAGATTGTCCTGCGAGTTCCAGCCTGGTTCGTGCCTCGTTCAGAACCTGTGGGGCTATGTTATCTGAGCTTTGGTACTGATGGGATCCGATGAAATCCGACAACACTCGTTTGAGTTCATCCAGAGGCAGACGGAATTCGATGCCAAGACCGTAACGTGGTTGACCATTGACCGGATCGGAGTTGGGCGCATCGCTGGCGTGTACGACCTTTGCCAGCAAGGTGAGTCTCTGTCCATGGACAGGGTGAACCAGGGTTACGGCGATTTCCGAATTTTCCTTTATTGGTTCAGTGGTATAAACGAACATTCCTCCATATGATATATTGTGTGTAAACTCCTTGATTAGTCCGGTCAGGTTGTCAAAAGTCACGGGTATGGACATTTCGTGCCTGGTAGACTGGCGTTTGTCGGCCGGCTCTTCGTGCTGGCTTGGCTGTGTATCAGGTGCTTGCCTGGTCAGTGTACCGGATTCTTGTTCCGGTTTCTGACCTGGTCTGTATGCCGGGCTCAGGGTTGGCAATGAGTGGAGACTGTGTTCTTGTAAGCCCATTGAACTCGGAGTCAATAGTTCGCTGCCGGGTCTCCATTCGTGGACCACTGGTTCGGTAACGGGTGGGGACCAATGCTCGGTTTGAATGTCGATCAAATCGTCTTGTGATTCCTGGGGTATTGCAGGATCGGCAACAGGTCTGTTTTCTGGTGGTTGGCTCAACCCAACAACGGCTGCCAGTCGGTTCAGAGTAGATAATTCCAGAACACCGAAAGCCACAGAAAACCCCTGGTCACATGTGTCTACAACCTGACCCGACAGAGAAATGGGCCGGCCTTGCGCCTCCAATACCAACTTGACCTGACCATCCCTGACAGGAGTGTCTGTCTGTACAAATGCGCCAAGAGTGGAGAGATTTTTCGTGTTGCCTTCTTTCTCCACTCCGTCTAGAAGGTAACGAACTTTCATTCTGAGTATTCAATTGCATGTGGACTGGTTTGTCAAACAACCAAAAAAAATTATAGGTCTTGTCCAGTCAGTATGCTTTGTTGTACTGTAACGCAAGGTGCGGTGAGGTGAATTTACCCGGCTCGCTTGGCATTGAAGGGACATCGATCGCATGAAAAGCCTTGCCACGGGCTACGGGCAACAAAATGGAGGCATTCGCTGTAACAATGGCAGGCCAGGTGTCTATGGTGCTCCACGTCGTTGAGCGCAAGTGTGTCGTGCCTTCTTGGCCTGGCTCCAGGGCGTAGGAGGTAAATCCGGTAGATTTCCGCGGTTGGCACAGCCCTTGTCCTCCTTTATTTAAAGGTAGCTCAAGTGCTTTTTTTTATCAAGATTGAGCGGATATAGAGAACAACAGCAACAGACTATTGAGAGGTACCATGTCCCCGTTCGAGGGTTTCGAAAACAAGGACTTCGATGCATTTTCAGAGAACAAGTGGGTCTCCAACGCATTCAATCTTGAACGCCTGGAGGTGAAGCTCAAGTTGTCTTCTCTGGGTAAAGCCATAGACGAACGACTGGGGGAAAAACTTTCCGGGTTGGAAATGGATATGAGCGAAGAGCGTCCTTCCATTTTCAACCAGCACAAGGTCTCGCATTTGACCCTGTTTTTTTACAGGGATTTGAATGCACGTAAGCAGGTCGGAAGCCTTTTGGACAAGTCGAGAACCATCGCCGACAATGTGATGGATGCAGCACCATACCATCGACACATTTCTCTCTGTGTTAGGGTTAGAAATGGCGGGGTGGAGTCTGGAATATTTATCCACAAAAATTCCTGGCTCGACTGGAAAAATGTTCAGCAGCGATGTAAGAGTTACGGCGAATCCGACCGGCTGACCGGGATATTGTCTGACCTTGCTCCGTCTGTGAAGTATTCGACTGGTGCAGGGCTGATGGGGCAATCGCAACCCATATCGGGCGTAGATGCTGAATCCTTGTTGGCGGGATTGGACAGATCTGATCCTTACACGGTGGTGGGAGAGGTTTTCAACCGAGACGATCCTATTGTTCACCAGAGTGGGTTTGGGCAGAGAATCACTGAACTACTCGACTCGTTGTTGCCATTGTTCAGGTTTATCGCTTGGAGCCGTGACAATGATTTCCACGGGTTGAAAGATGCCATCAAGGAGCAGCAACACAAGGCACAGAGGAAGTTTTCGTCCATAGAAGTTGGTGACAAGGTCAGAATCGTAAATGGAATAGCATCAGGTAGGTTGGGCGTTGTGGATTCCATTGAGAAAAAGGGTGTGGTAAAGGTGCGCATGGGGTTGTTGGTCATGAATCTTAAAATCGATGACTTGGCTCAACCATAGAGGACCCAAATTGAAATTTCCACTGTCCATTTTCGTTGCGAGCTTGGTGGCGCTATTTACTCCAGATGCCGTGTTCGGCGGGACTGTGGAGACCACGAAGTCCATGGCCATATGGAGGCTCAAACCCCTTGGCCTCGACGATGCCACGGCCCAAAGGCTGGAAGGCTTGTTACGAACGGAGGCAGGGCTATTGAAGAATGTGGTTTTGCAGGACAAAGATAAAACCATCCGAAGACTCGCTACACGCACAGAACTTCGAGCATGCGGTGGAAAGACATCCTGTTTATGCCAAATAGGAAAAATCCTCAACGTGGATCAGTTGGTGACAGGTGTCATAGGTGCCCTGGGCGATGACTACACCTTCGACCTGAAATTACTGGATGTAAAGACATGCCGTGAATCGAGGCGAATCAATGAGGCCCTGAGCGGAAGGGAAGATTTACTGATCTCGGCCATCCGTAAGGCCCTGTATAAATTGATAGCACCCGAATTGGTCGTGGGATCGCTGTTGGTGGATGTTCCGGTCAATGGTGCATCCATATTCGTGGACGATAAACTGGTGGCCAAGACACCTTTGCGTGGTGCAATTTCCGGGTTGCGTCCGGGCTTGCACCGCCTGAAGATTTCGGCAAAAGGATTCAGCGAATTCGTAGAGGACGTGCCGGTTAGATTCCAGCAAACAACCATGCTTAAAGTAGACTTGGTAAAATCGGTTTTGACAGGACTTTCCTACGAAAAAGAAAAAGATGTAAAAGAGGGGAAAGTCTCAAAAGTTACAACTGCCATACGAATGACGAATCCTAAAAAGCCAACCTCCGTTCTTACCGTGTTGGCCTGGACCAGCGGCGGCCTGGCGATTTTGGCAGCCGGTACGGCTGGAGTGCTCGGATGGAGGGCGAAGGTTGCCGAGAATGAGGTTCAACAGGCAGCGAATTCCGATCCGCCCTATATCAATTCGTCTTACGACGAGGTTCTTGGGCGGGCAAGAACGTATGCTATCGGTGCCAACATAGGTTGGGCTGTTGCGGGAGCATTTGCCCTTAGTTCGACTATCATGTTTATTGTTGATTTGGTGTCGGACGATTCAGAACAAGACGGTCGGCCAGGCTCGGTACAAAGTCCATCGCTGATTGTAACTCCAGGTATTGCTCCATCATTCGGCGGAATAAAGGTTCAAATTGACTTTTGATTGGAGTGGCCATGAAAAAAGGCCTGAAAAAGAATGATGCTTCGGAACGGCGAAAGTTTCCTCGCAAGCCAACTGAGGTGAAGGTCAAATTAGTGGCTGTGGGCTCAAAGGGCGTCACTTTTGAGGCACACCTGCCTTCTTCGGACGTGAGCATAGGTGGAATTTTTCTTCATAGCGAATTTTTTATGAAACTGGGAACAGAACTGCTGGTGGAGTTCGAACTTCCCGGGGTAGCTGAACCGGTAAACGTAAAGGGAGTCGTTGTCAGAGAACAGCGTGCTACACCTGGCTTGCGTAATGTCAGGACAGGTTTTGCTGTAGAGTTTACGGAGTTCGTGGATGATGCGAGGATTTCCCTGGCTTCGTTTTTCCTGGCCCCCACAATCAGGGAGTTTGTAAAAAAATATTCCAGGACAGAGAGACATACCAGGTACCGGGATCAGACAGAACGATTGGTGGATTTGATCGTTGCCTGGGAAATGGATTGTTTGGACAGGGGCGCAGGGCGCACTATAGCCTGAAGCCATCCATGGCTTTTTTAACTCGTTCTTTTAGTTCCTTCACGTCGCTGTAAGGTGGTACGCAGGCAGCTTCTGTCAGTTCCTTGAGACGGTCCAGCTTCCACTGGTTCATAGCCAGCATGATGTGAAGGTCTCTATAGTGCCTGGCCAGTCTCGTTACAAAAGAACGAATCTCTTCACGTTCATCACGGGGCAGCGCCACGAAACGGATTCCCATGCGTCCTTTTTTTCCTTTGGCAATGTTTGACGTGGACCATGCGACCTCTGACATGGCCGTGATTTGCCTCGCCGAGCTGGGTAGCGAGAAAGTAACGGTGACCATTCGTCCCTTATCTGGTACTGGTCCGATCCAAAGAGACATGCCCCCGATGCCGACCTCTATACCGCGACCCTGGTACTCTTTGTTGCCTACCTTGACTCTTACAGGTCTGTTCAGTGGGGCTCTGGGGGTGCTACGTCGTTTTTTCAATCGAAAAGACATGCGAAAGATTTTATCAGTTAACTGTTGGCAATGACAAGATAAGAAAATTATTAGACAAGAAAGCATACGATATTTTCAGTAGTATAAAACCAGTACTTGTATCTAGTGAACCTGGGACGGTACAAAAGATAAAGAGGAGATCGGCTTGAACGAACTGGAGTTGCAAAGACTGAAGGATGGTCTGGAGGGAGCACAAAAACAAGTCACTCTCCAGCTCCACCTGGATGCTGAGCGTGGTGAACTCAGCGATTCCATGTCCCGTCTTGCAGGACTGGTGGAGATTGTGGCCGGTGGAAAGATTATAGTCAGACCCGGAGATGGACTTGGGGTTGTTGCAACACCCGCCATA
>CAYSLH010000339.1:0-5019 GCA_964431605.1 uncultured Myxococcales bacterium | reverse complement strand
TAGCCCGTGGGTTGTACCTGTTTGGATAGGCACCCTTGCCTTGGCCACGGCAGTGGGCGTGTCACGCACAGAGGCAGGCGAGCATTTTTATACGGATGTTATCGCAGGCGCGGTTCTCGGAACCGGCATGGGGTTGCTCGTGCCTTATCTGCATCTGCGTGCATCTGCTTTATGTGGAGCTGAGCCTTGCGGAGATCGGGACGGTGATTCCAGGGCGCGAAACAGCGGGATCAATATCACGATCGTGCCCATGCTTACCTCATCCGGTGTTGGAGCGGTGCTCTGGTTCTAAGACGCTGAATGGACCTCATCCGGTGTTGGAGCGGTGCTCTGGTTCTAAGACGCTGAATGGGGTCGGGTCTGGTCACTTGTCACTTATTTTCTACTGAGCACAAGCGATTGTTTTTCCGCAATATTGGCTCTATCCCCGAGCCTCTCTCAGGAGCGGAAACCAGAAGTGGGAGCCGAACTGGTATGACCAGGCTGACATGGAAAACTCGGTTCCAAAAAAATATTTCCTATAATTTGAAAGGGTTATGAAATTTTTATGATCAGGGAATTTTCTCCTTGACCAAACGGTTTTGTTAGTATAGTTTGTAATACAAACCAGTTTGCAAAGGAGACTAAAAAATGAACTCACTTCAGCAAGCCATCCAGGATGTATCCATGATTCGAAAAGCCATAGAGCGATCTGGTTCTCAGCCAGAAAAGGCTAAGCAGGCAGCTATCAACGCCAACATAATGCTGCATGCCATATCCTTGATTTTGGTGCTGGCTTTTATAGTGGAAGAGTTGCTCACCAATAATTCCACCACAAAGATTATTCTATTCGCTCAGTACTTTCGCCAGGTGCGTGTAATGGGTCTTATAACGGTGGGAGCCACTCTTCCCCTTTTATTGCTTGGTCTCTACTTCATCGTATGGAGATCTTCTGTACATGGTGAGCAGGATTTCTCGTCATTTGTTTCTGCCAATTTTCGTTACCTGCGTTCCCTGTCGTTGATAGCTGATCTGCTCGTCAAATTCGTAGTGCTGGCCTTGCTTCTTTACGGCGGCCATCCTGAATGGATAGGTGCAGTATTGGCGCTATATACAGCCGACTATCTATTCCAAGGCAGGTTTTTTAATTTTTCCATTCGCACTTCCCTTGTCTTGGGGTTTATGGGCCTCTTGCTGTCAGGACTTTTGGTTGCAACGGATACGCCCTTGTTGATTTGGCCATTTGTTTTTTTCGGTGGACTCAACATCCTTTCTTTAGGTGGATTGTTTCTTGCGAAAAGGGCAAGCTCCGGTTCTGCCGTTGCTTGATGAGTCATGAAAGCTTCGGAAATTATCACTGGAACCAACGCGTTGTTGGCTGACCGGACCAGATTGGCCATCATGGCTACGCTTGCAGCCTCACAAGATCGTGTGGACTTCAATGCTTTGATTGCCAGTCTGGGTCTCACCAAGGGTAATCTCGCTTCACACATACGAAAACTGGAAGAAGGGGGCCTTTTGGTCGTAACCAAGGAATTCGTTGATCGTAAACCTCGAACCTCTTATCAGTGCACTTCGAAAGGCGTAAGTGAAGTCCGTGCCTATCTTGAGAAAGTGGAGGCATTGCTAAAAGGCGCATTACAGTCAGGACAGGGAGAATAAAACCATGGAACGAAAAATCCTTTTGCTTCTTCCTGCGCTTCAACAAGAAAAAGACAGGGAATACCGTCTTATTAAATATTCCCGGTTTCCACCGTTGAGCTTGCTTACGCTGGCTGGTCTGACTCCAAAGGATGACTATAGTATAACTATCAGGGATGAGCATATAGAATCAGGAATCGTAGATGATGATTTCGATCTTGTCGGTATCCAAACCTACATTTCCTCAGCTTATAGAGCTTATCAGTTAGCTGCCCACTATAGACGCCGTGGTGCTAAAATTGTCTTGGGTGGGCTCCATCCCACGTCCATGCCCGAAGAGGCACTGAATCATGCGGACGCAATCTGTATTGGACCGGCAGAATCGGTTTGGTCTGAAATCCTCCGGGATTTCGAACGGGGTACTCTCAAGAGGATATACCGCGGTGAGCCCAAAGGCTCGGCACAGTTAGTACCGTTACCAAGGTGGGATTTGGTCGATCATCGTAAATACCTCATTCGAAACACCATGGTTACATCACGAGGTTGTCCTCACTCCTGTTCGTTTTGTTATAAAAGTGGCTTTTGGGGACCTAGGTACTACGAGGCTAGGCCCATAGAGGAAATAGAAAAGGAACTGGCCATGGTTGATGACGGCATGGTTTTTTTTCTCGATGACAACCTGTTGGGAAATCGCCATCATGCAAGAGCTTTGTTCGATGTGCTGCGTGGGTCTGGAATAGTTTGGCAAGCAGCAGCGTCTATGGACGTGATACACCAACCAGGTTACCTGGATGAGGCATACAAAGCTGGCTGCAGAAGCCTTTTTGTGGGATTTGAATCCTTGTCTTCACAAAACATGCGAAGCGTGAACAAAAGCCACAACATCCTTGCTGATTACGGCGAAGCGGTGGGGCGATTTCATGATTCTGGTATCATGGTAAATTCCAGCTTTGTTTTTGGTTTTGACTGTGATGGTCAAGATGTGTTTGATCGAACCGTAGAGTTTACCATCGAGCATAAGTTGGAGACCGCGACTTTCCATATTTTGACGCCATTTCCTGGTACACCTTTGTTCAACAAGTTGGACCAGGATGGAAGGCTACTGCATAAGAGTTGGTCGAGGTACGATACTGACCATGCGGTTTTTCAGCCTGCCAGGATGTCACCGGATGAATTAGAAGAAGGTCACCAGCATGCTTACCGGGAATTTTTGAGATACGGCTCAATAGTGCGCCGCTCGTTTGGCATGCCAGGTGTGGTAAAGCGCCTTGCATATAATATTGCATGGATGAAAGTAGATCCTCTATGGGAAGGGATCCTGCGGTTTGGCCTGATGCCTTTTGCTCGCAACATTCTCAATCGCGTTTTACGTCTGAACACAAAAAAAGGCGGTGTTAGTGCAACAACACGGCTCGAAACTGAGCAGTCCCAACCTGCCCTGAACTAGGAAATCAGAGGAAATCAGGGGAGGAGCCTGTTTTTCAAGTTGACCTTTCGTTTAAGCCTTTTGGCACAAAATGAACTTTTAGCTGGTAAAACAAAGTGATACAATACCTCCGTCCCTCCTGACATTTTCATTCGGCTATCACACACAGGTTCAATCACGCAGTTGATATTTGCCTTGGTGTGAGTTATTTTTTATCCGTTTGTATTCGTATTCTATTCTGGTTTTCGCACCTGGAGATAGCAAACTGCTTGCGGTCGAATTTTGGCTGATTTCTACTCGGGTTTTTGCTCATGGGCAAGAATTTGCCTTCAAATAGTGTTTGGCAGAATGCAAGGCTGGAGCTCATCCATCGTTTTGGCCCAGAGGGTGGTTGCTCACCTCGTTCAGGCGAAGCAGGATCACGACCTGATTCCACCGCATGGGCCTGTCTGGCTTTGGCCGACGGAGAAGATACGCTAACGAGTGTACAGAAAGCCCGAGACTATTTGGCGACCAAGCAAAGCGAAGACGGACGTGTCTGTCTCATGGAAGAGACTCCTGACGCGTATTGGCCAACCAGTTTGGCAATCCTAGCATGGACGGGCTCAGAAAATCACAGCCGAGCCATGCAGAAGGCGGCACATTTCTTACTTCAAAACACAGGGCGTCATTTTCCTCGACAATCAAATAGCCCTGTCGGCCACGACACCGCTCTACGCGGTTGGCCCTGGGTGGCAAAAACACACTCTTGGGTGGAACCAACATCTTTGGCCATGATCGCCTTGAATCAATGCGGGTTTTCTCAACACGAACGAGTGACCGAAGCAAGCCTAATGTTGATGGACCGCCAACTTCCAAAGGGTGGATGGAATTACGGCAACACTACCATGTATGGTGCTGTCCTTGAGCCCTTTCCTCAGACCACAGCAGTGGCATTGTCTGCTTTGGCTGGGAGAGTGAAACCTTCGAATGTGGTCCATAGTCTGTCGTATTTACAAAAGCAGGCCCCCACCTTACGGACACCGCTTTCGCTAGCTTGGGCAATATTGGGGCTCAGCGCCTGGAATATGCGACCAGGCCTGGCAGAGACTTGGCTGACGAAGTGCCTGGGGTACCAAGAGCGAATCGGCAGCTACGAGACTGAAAGCTTGAGCCTCCTTTGTTTGGCGGCCTCTGGCTCGGTATCTTGCTTTGGGAAAAGTGGCTTATGAAGTCCGAAAAAAATCACGGAAAGAAAAATCACGGAAAGACCGGGCCAGATAGTACACTGAGCCGTCGCCGGTTTTTGAAAGCAAGCATAACAGGGGCAGCCCTTGGCCTGGGTACCGGATTGGGATGGCAATTGTGGCCCGGAAGAGACAAGCCGCAAACCTTCATTGCACGGGCTTCTGACTATTATGTGGATTTTGGCAAACTGATACGTTCTGGCTTGCAAGAACTTGGATTTAGATCAACACAGATTCGACACAAGCGTGTGCTTCTGAAGCCCAATTTGGTTGAACCACATAAGCAAAGAGCCTGTATCAATACTCACCCTCTGATTATACGTGGCGCAGTAGAAGCATTCTTGGGTATGGGGGCTAAAGAAGTTATTGTTGCGGAAGCTTCTGGACACAGGCGAGACACCTTGATGATACTGGAACAATCTGGCTTGGCCGAGGTTCTTACTGAGGACGAGATAAAATTTGTAGATCTCAACACACAGGCAGGGTGGACTCTTCCAAATCGAGGCGGCTGGACCGACCTGCCTGTCTTTTACTTGCCCTCCCTGCTGAAGCAGGTTGATTTGATTGTGTCCATGCCAAAAATGAAAACCCATCATTGGGCAGGTGCGACTCTGTCTATGAAGAACCTTTTCGGCGTTTTTCCTGGCATGATATACGGTTGGCCCAAAAACGTCCTGCACCAGGCGGGACTGCAAGCTTCCATCATGGATATCACTGCCAGCTTGCGCCCACAGCTTGCTATTGTCG
>CAYSLH010000338.1:0-5051 GCA_964431605.1 uncultured Myxococcales bacterium | reverse complement strand
CTTTTTTTCTACCTTGGATCGTGATACTAATGGTTTTTATGGAGGTCATAAATGAATTCAATGGTGAGATGCGCAATCGTAATGGTTGGATTTTTTGCTCTTGCTTGCTCCAATGATGGAGCAGGTTCGGTGGTCGAGTGCGGACTTGACTGTGGCGAGAACGGGATCTGTGATATTTCAACGTCTCCTGCTGTATGCCGTTGTTTTCCCGGATGGCAAGGTCAGGCTTGTGACAAGTGCGACGATGGATACGAAGACGACGGTCTTGGCAACTGCGTTTATTCATCCGGTGACAATGGAAGCTGTAACACCGGGTCGTGTTCCGGTCACGGTTTGTGCCAGGACGATACAGGGCAGGTGGTTTGTACTTGCAACCTGGGATATACAGGAGACAGGTGCGACACATGTGCAAGCGGGTATAATTTGGATAACCGGGGCAACTGCACGGCGGAAGTCAATTGTTCCAATTCGGATCCATGTGGGGCGCACGGTGAGTGCATCGATGGAGATACGGGAAGTTATTGCAATTGTGAGGATGGATACACTGGTTCTGATTGTTCCGAGTGTATTGATGGATATCATACAGATGGTGACCTGTGCGTGGCTGATGAGCGATGTCCCCAATCCGATCCATGCCAGCCTGGTGGTGTTTGTGACGACACCGGTGGAGTCATGAACTGTATATGCGGCGAAGGTTACACAGGTGTCCTGTGCGATCGGTGCAAGCCAGGTTACACTGATTCGGGTAATGGATGTGAAATTGGTGAAAGCTGTTACGAGTATTTATTCGACAATGACACATATGTTTACGAAATGGACTATGGTGATGAGCAAACCCCGTGCTGTTTCGATTATACGGATGACGGAATACCAGACAATGCTCTTGGGGATTTGTTTTCAACAATAGGTTCGTTGATCGGTATGGACGCCAACCAAATATTGGAAGACAAGATTACCTCTGGCGTTTTTTGTCAATTGTTCGATATTCAGGACCTGGATTCCGTCAGTGATGACGATTCTCTGTCGTTGAGTATCATGTCGGGTTCGGACAGTGATGATAATTACGAAAACAATCTGGATGGCAGTGAGGAGTATACAGTAGGCGATGATTCTTTCGTTTGGATTGACCAGGTTTGCACCATGGAGCCATTGAACGTTTTCGATAGTGCGTCTGTGGAACAGGGTGTAATCACGGCCCAAGCCGAACAACTTCGGAAAATTTTCATACCGTCGGCAGTGGCTCCTGACGAGTTGTCCTCTGTCATCTTGAAAGATGCAAAGCTCACCGCTTCCTTACAAAGTGGCGCCAACGGTGTCATAATGACAGAGGGCAAAATGGGAGGGGCAGTGGCTGTGGATGAAATCTGTGAGCAGTTCAATGATTATGTCGAAACCAACTGTGATTGTCTGAACCTCGACGGTCCTTTTATGACATGTGCAGTGGATGGAGATACCTACGGCGTCCAGTGCGCTTCATCAGAATCTCAATGTGAACCTGATTCGTCATGTGATACGTTGGCCCAGTTCTGTCCTTTTGTTTCCACTATGCTGGAGTCTGCGGATTTGGACATGGACTTGGATGGAGTGAACGATTCTTTTAGCCTTGGTATTCGTTTTTCCGCTACTTCCGCAACCGTAACAGGTGTTTCTCAATAGGTTGTTGCGACACGGCAATAACATCCAGTTGGGGTTCATTGGGAATCAGTACCCATTACTTGCCATCAGGGAAGCTGGGCCAACCACTGACAGGCGGGGGCGATGAGTACTCCTGGCCCATTGTCCAGGATACGAAAGCTGTCCATCTCTTCCACCAACTGGACCGCAGGAATGCCCAGCTCCGCCTGGAACCTCAAAAGAGCAGCCGAGGTCGCTTCGTCCTTGCGCTTGGCCTCTATGAGCACGAGCGGCTGGTCTCGTTCAGTCAGGAGAAAGTCCACTTCTTGCTGTTGCTTGTTCTTGATGAAATGCACAGAGAAATCACCGAGTCCGAGATCGTTGAGGCGGGTCGTTGCGCACTTCAACTCCAGTGCCACCATGTTTTCGAACCTGGCGCCTGCGTCATCGATCCTGGGTGTGTCCAACAGATAAACCTTGCGTTCCTTCTGGATTGCCCTGGATATTTTCTT
This sequence comes from uncultured Myxococcales bacterium, assembly GCA_964431605.1. GTDB lineage: Bacteria > Myxococcota > B64-G9 > B64-G9 > B64-G9 > JALVPF01. The sequence goes on along the minus strand of CAYSLH010000338.1, from coordinate 2,925 downwards.
CGTCCAGGTTGGGACGGAAAATATCATGAAGAAACGCTCCAAAATGTCCAACCAGCTTCTAACCGAGTTGTAGGAGATCTTGAGATCACGTGCCAGGGAAGGAATGGATAAGGGGCTGCCGACTCTGGACGGCAGCAAGTGGTATAGGGTCTCCAAGTGGCCCAGGTTACGAACTGCGGTCAGATCGCGAATGTCCTCCCGGAGAATCTGGTTCGTATAGGTATTCGACCATCTGCGGTATGAGGCCTTGCGGCCGGAAAGGTACGGTTCCGGGAATCCGCTGAGAGACGCTTTTCGCCTCCAGAGTTCTTGGTTCCGCTTGAACTCCGACATGGATAAGCTCAGAGGATCGTGCAAGAAATTTTCCAGGGGACGACTCTGATTGCAAAGCTCGGTCTGGGTAAACGGCCACAGGTGAAACAATAGATAGCGGCCGGCCAGGGAGTCTCCTCCTTTGTGGTAAATGTCCATCCTGCCGCTACCTGTGACCATGAATCGATAGCGGGTGTGATGCTGATCAAAAACGCCTTTCAGATAGTTCTTCCAGTCGGTGTACTTGTGGAGTTCATCGAATACGACCAGCGGAATCGATTCGTCTCGGCGGTTCAGTTCTGTGAAGAAATCCGGGTTTTCGAACAGTTTGACCCGATCCTTGGGTATGTCCCAATTGAAGTAGAGATGATTTGGGTACGACGAAGAGATCATCTTGGCCAGGGTGGTCTTTCCTACCTGACGCGGCCCCACCATCAACACCATGCTTTTCTCAGCGGACAACTCCCGCCAGATTTTGGTGTATAATTCACGCTCCTGCATGCTGTCTATTATTCAGGGTGTTGAAAAATAGTCAAGACCATTTTTCAGCTAAATGAAAAATAGTTCAGCTGGTGTTCGGTGTTCGGCGTGCATACCCAAGGGATGTGCCATCCTCTTCCTGCTTTGATCCTTCTTTTTGTTTCGATACGCGGGGTTACACGATGGGGTTACACGATGCACTGGCCATCGCGAGGGAGTTTCGCGCTCGATGTTGACTTCGGGCGAGACTATGGCCTTTGTGCCAAAGGCCATCACTAAAGGCAGGCATGGCCATGTCAAATCCCTCCCACCTGCATGGTCGGTCTTTGTATTGACTTCTTATCGGACTGATTATAGACTTGTTTGTGGGGCAACTTGTAGGAGATGGTCATGCGAAACATAAGAGTTTCCGAGAACATTATCCCGGTCAGCGAGTTCAAGGCGCGGGCCGCAGAGTGTCTGAGGCGCCTGTCAGAATCATCCGAACCTCTGGTCATAACGCAGAACGGCAAGGCAGCAGGGGTCTTGCTATCGCCGGCCGCATACGACGAGTTCACCGAGCGGTACCGGTTCATGAAGGCCGTCGAGCAGGGCCTTTCCGACGTCGATGCTGGACGTGTCACGTCTCATGAAGACCTGGTCACCGAAATGCGCCGCCGCTTCGGCGGTTCTGATGACGAATGACCGGCAAGAAGAAAGTCGGTCAGTCGCTCGACATTCTTTGGTCTGACCGGGCCAAAGATGACCTTGCAGCCATCGGAGACTACATAGCCACAGACAACCCGCGTGCTGCCATGCAGTGGGTGGACAAACTCATCTCGGATGTTGAGCGTGCGGCAGCCATGCCGCTCGCAGGCCGCATAGTTCCCGAGTACGCTGACCGTCGTGACATGCGGGAGGTGTTTAGACGTACGTACCGGATCGTTTACCGTGTGAGAGACGAAGCAATCGAGGTGCTCACCATCTTTGAAGGCCACCGGCTCTTTCCCGAAGAGGTGATCCCGGACAGCGACAACGAGGCGGCCGTGTAGCCGTGTAGCCCTGCGCTAAACAGGTGCTGCTAAACAGGTGCTAAACAGGTGCCTAAACAGGTGCCAGCCTCTTGGTTAAAGCCTCTTGGTTAAAGCAATTCGATAGTGTTTTTGTCTCGCATTTTGCTGCCGACCTGGATGGATGAGTTCTCGACCATGTTTCATCCCGGAGTTCCACGTTTGTCAGAAGTCCATTTACCTTGATTATCACAAGCACATATCTAACAATTAGGTAGTTTGACAAGGAGCCTTGTATGAGACTTGGAAAATATATATCAATGATTTGTCTGTACATAATAGGATACGTGTTGTTTGCAGGCTGCGGTAATGTTGACAAGGCTTCATGTTCACTAAATGGAGACAGGGACTGTGAATCATTGGATGCTCAAATCGATGCGGGACCCGACAGCGACCTGCTTCCTCCCTTTCTGGAAGAACTAGAGCCCGTGGATGTTGCGACCAATGATTCGATGCCAACATATGTTTTTTCTTCCTCAGAATCTGGACAGGTCCTGTATCGTGGTGAATGTCTAGGTGATTTGAAACAGGCAAGGGAAGGAGAAAACATTGTCCAGATGGGGCCACTTAAAGACGGAGAGTATAGAGATTGTGCCTTGGCAGTAGTGGACTCGTCAGGGAATCATTCCCAATGGCTTTGGATACGCTCATTCGTGGTTGACACGATTGCACCGGATCCACCGAAGATTCTAAACACCTTTGTCCAGACAGATCAGGATCGGCCCAGGATCTTGGTGGGGGGTGAGGCTGACTCGAAAATCCTTGTCGATGGTGTGGTCACAGGACAAATCGAGCAACAAGGGACGGGAGAGGTAGAATTGGCAAATATGGAAGACGGCCAACACAGAATATCATTCAGCCTGCGAGATATGGCAGGGAATGAAAGTCAAGCCACTGTGTTTGCTTTCACGAAATATTCACACCTAACAGTGTGTGAATCGGACGGATTACAAGATGTGATAAGATCCACATGGGATGATCTTATCGACTATTTGAGTTCACAAGTGGCTGCTTCCGCAACCAGACCTTATAGTCTTTACAATGTGCAGCTTTGGACAGCACCATTACTTCGATACGCCATCAG
>CAYSLH010000337.1:0-5100 GCA_964431605.1 uncultured Myxococcales bacterium | reverse complement strand
TCCGGCTTTTTGATCCGAAGCCTTTTCCTTTGTGTTCGATGGCCACAGGTTGGAGTATCGCTTTTGGTTGTTGGCAGCCTTGTTGCCGGTGATACTCGAAGCAGAGGTGGTCTCGTAGTTGTCAAAACAGAAATCCCAAACGGTGGACGCCACAGCCTCCTGGGTGTCGAGCTGGAATCGCATGGCATCCTGGAAGTACATGGGCAGCATTATCAAGGGAACCAATGCCACGGAGAGGATTGAAAACTCCACCAGGGCAGAACCCTTACGCTGCCGACCGATTCTTGCCATTTTTTCAATATGGAGGTTCATGATAGCCTCTCTTTCCTCAGGGAAGGGGAACGCCTGGGGTCATTGCCGGTCCAATGAAATTGCTTGCACCGCCAGCGCCCAACACGAGTGCAGGTTCCGCCATTCCCATGTTTATGCCACTGAGCCCTGTTGACCTAAACGGGTGGAGTTTCGCTTTCCAGTATGGATTGAAAAGGTTGGGGTGTTCCTTCCACCCGTTGTTTTTGTAACGGGGAAAGTGGTAATAAGCCATGGCCTTGGACATGGCCCAGCCTTTTCCCATCTCGGAGATATTATCTGAGAGTTGAACGTTCAGAGTCTCACCCGTGTTGAGGTCCACTGTGATATTGCCCTTTTTGTCTGTTCCGTTATCCACTTCCCATGCGCCGTGTTCGCCATTGTTCATCATGCTCAAATCACGGCTCACCACCGAATAGGTGGTCGGTTGGCCAAAATTGGCGGAAGCGGACGAATTTGGTTTGAAAACGGTAAAACACGCAAACGGCCCAGCGGATAAATCCAGGCATCTGAACTTGTGCTTACTCTCTCCAGTGCAAGATCCGCTATCCTTGTGCTTGCCACCGCTTTTTGCCGAAGATACCCATGCCTCGTAGGTCATGACCATGGGGATCATGGAGAAGATGCAGATAAACCCCATTGACAGGACCATACCGCTGTCATAAGCGCCGGATGCGTTTCCATCAGGTACGAAGTCGCCTTTCGTTATTTTGCTCTTTGGGTCGTCTGCTCCCTTGATGGTCCTTCCCTGACCTTCGTGATTGATGATGAGAGTCAATCCTTTTGCCGGCTTTCCATCCTTGTACATCAATCTCATGAGCGCTTTGGGATGGGTAAATAGATACGCTTCCAGAAGACCACGATCTGATACGAACCATTCATGCATGCTATTCAAGCCACTCCACCTGGTGCCATTGGCGATCATTGTGGGAACGGCCTGTTGGAGCTTTTTTGTCCAGGAGAAAACATCGGAAAATCCCCTGGGCTTGCCTGGTATATCCACCAGTCCGCCTTGGCCCATGTTCATGAAACGAAGAGCACCGGCGTTTATGGAAGGCTTTTTGTTGTCAGGTACACCCTCGTATAACTTGTCCCTGATCCCTTTAGTGATTTTATCCGACTGGATTTGCTGGGCGACTTGGAGCATTAAAGCTTTCTGGGTGCCGGAGATGAATATCATGTGAAGGTCGAGAGCTGTAATCACCTTGGTGAACCAACTATCGACGTTCTTTACCGCATCTCTGTAATCATCGGCATCGTCCAGGTAATTGAAGGCCGCGTCCAGATCCTTGATGCCGTGTAAACAATGCTTGCACATAGAGAAACAAAACGGCCAGCAACAAGTAAGGCACATGGCAAATTCTATTCCGGCATGCATAAAGAAAGTATAGCCGGCTGCTTCGAACATCTCCGGGATGGATGAAGCCATGGACTGAAATCCGTGAAGGGATGATGCGGACACCAGGGCACCGATGTTTGCGCGATTGGTATATGCCAGGTAATTATAGACCCTGGCTTCCTGTACCGCTGTTGAAAAAGCCGCGGCATCGGCATACTGTTGTAACTTGATCTTTTCGTGAACCGACTGACCCACGTTCAGTGTCAGCATCATCATTATGGAGACCAACAATACTCCCAGGGAGCCCAGCACCAATGTCTGTCCCCTGCGCGAGCGAACCATCTTTCGCATTTTTATCGCTAGCATGGCAATTCTCCTGTCTCCCTCGTTAGTTTCCCGCGCCGCCACCGGCAACACACTCATTATCCGTTGGGAAGGTGTCGAGCGCCACGTCGGACTGCATCTTCATGGAATACTGCGCCCTGATGGGAAGAATATAGACACCCATCTCGGCAGCAAGGCGATACTTGTCAAACTTTCCAATGTCTACGATGTTTTGTTTCTTTTGGAGCCTGAGTTCCCTGATGAGGTTTCTCCCCCTGGCCATGCGCCAGAATACCCAGTCTGCAAAAGGTATCACAAGGCGATAGTTCATCGTGAGTTCGATGACCAGCTTGGTCTTGTCCTTGTTGCCGGCAAGGACTGGATCGTCAAAAGGCATGAACTGCTTTCCTCCGACCGAGTACTTCTCGGTGATGTCCCCCTTGAGGGGATTGCAAATTTTCACCTCGGTATACTTCATAAAGACATCCGTCATTCGGTTGGTGATACCCAGACCGAACCCCAGCTTCAGCCATTTCTTGAGCCAGTTACTGGGAGTCTCGGTCTTGTCCAGTACCTCCGAACCACTACGCGCCCGGCTCAATACCGGCAACGAAGCGGCTAGCGCGGCCATTTCCATGTCGTCGATATTCGCGTTTTTGACCACACCACTTCGCACCGCCCTGTAAGCTGCATATTCTGCAATCAGCCTAGCCTGGTTGAGCATTCCCAACTGGATCAATCCGAGGATGACGAACACCACAGCAGGCATCACGATGGCGGTCTCAACCTCCACTTGGCCGGAACGTCCGGTCATCCACCGGAAAAAATATGATTTCTTTTTATCGGCTACCATGGCTTCCCTCCCGGGATCGGTAGTTTGGTTCTCAATATCATCTTTCATAAAAGTATCCTCTGCATACAGAATGCTGCAATCCGTCATGTGGACGCAAATAAAAGCAATAATAATAGTCAGTTAGAGGTAAACCATGCTTGTATCGGTCAAGTGGCCGATGCTTTTTCCAGTTTGCCTCACCATGACTGAATCTTCCATCCTTGGGCCGTTCTGACCATAACGCCCCTGAGCACGCAGCCATCTGATGTTTTGATCCGGAAATTGATCTCCACGGCTGATTTGGGTCTGATGTCCATCCATGTGGCGTTGCGAAGCAGAGCCTTTGTCTCCGGACGAAGGTTGACACCCAACCATGCGTTAATCTCTTCCCTGGTGAGTCCGCTCCAGTAGCACTCTTTGAGAATTTTTTGATCAGCATCCATCGTGGCTTTTTTCCAAGTTGCAAAAGTGTCCTTCGGTGTCCTCCACATTTTATCAAAGCGCATGTCCGGGTCCCAGGGCTGTTGAGGTCTGTGGCACGAACAAAGACCCATGGCCATGAGCATGCTCAAAACATAAAGAATAATGGTATATGTTTTAGGACGAGAGGAGTTCTTAGTGTGCCGAGGTCTTGACATCTGACGTAAATCCGGGGGGAGTTGACCCATGGTTGTACAGATGCTAAGACAGCGGAAAGAGAAGAACATAACATTCTTATAGCTGTCGATAGCGTTGAGTGCAACCTTCCTTGAAGGAGAAAGCCATGTTGATGAGGGTTGTTGTCCCAGGGTGTTTTGTTGTTGGCTTGATGGTTTGGGGCGGATGCGACATGTTCAGTTCAGAACCTCCGCCCCAACAAAAGGCTGTTGAGATGTTCAACAAGGGCCAGGCTGCGGTAAAGGCAAACGACTGGGCCAGAGCTGCAAAATTTTTTAGCGAAGCCAGCAGGCTGGACTCCACAAAGGGTGAGTACCTGGTCCAGCAGGGAATCGCTTTGGCCAAGACCGGAGACATTGGTCAGGCGGTCATGTCTCTTGGAAAAGCTGCTAACATTATGCCTGATTCCACAGAACCCAGTTGGCAGCTTGCATTGATCTACGAGCAGATAGGCAAGCCTAAGCAATGCATCATACACTTGCAGAAGGTTCTGGCAAAAGATACGAAGAACGTAGATGTTCTCAAGAAGATGACTTCACAATATATCAAACTCGGATCATTTTCCGATGCCGATCGCACCTTGCGCAAGCTCAGGCAGATCAATCCAGGGGACGTGGAGATAATCACTCTGCAGGCCGATGTGCTTTCACGTGAGGGAAAGACCAGCAAGGCGTTGAAGAAGTTGCAGGAGGCAGCCGCCCTTGCCCCTGATAATTTCAGGGTCCATCAGACGTTGGGTGTTCACTTGGCGAATGCAAATAAGTATGGTGCCGCTGTCAGGGAGTTTGACGTAGCGCTTGGAATAAAACCAGGCGATATAAAGACCCTGTTGATGTCAGGGGATGCTTATCTGGAACTGAATCAACCCGATGACGCAGAAAAGCAATTCAAGAAGGTGTTGGATGCGGAGAAAAGCAACGTGAAAGCCATGGTCGGTCTGGGCCGGGTGATGTTGCAGAAGGGAGAGTACGAAAAGGCCCTGGTCCACATCGATGACGCCATGGTAATAAAACCATCATTTCTCGATGGTCATTTGACCCTGGGAGATATCTTTTTTGCCCAGGGTGAGTACGCAGATGCGGCAAAGGCTTACAAGAGGGCAGCCGAGATCGCTCAGGACTCTGTAACCCCGCGACTCAAACTTGCCAGTCTATACAAAAAACAGGATAAGTTGACGGATGCCATCAGCGAGTTGGAGATAGCCTTGGAGATTGGTTCTGACGATGAATTGATAAAGCGAAAATTGGCGGCACTCTATGCCAAGAACGGAACCAGCCTCAATACCGCCCTTTCATATGCTAACGAGATCTTGAGCAAGGCATCATCGGATGTGGAGATGATGCGAGTCAAGGCCGAGATCTTATTTTCCAAAAAAGAATACACCGAGGCCATAAAAGTTTGTGACAGGGCACTGGATATAGCCCTGGACGACCCGGAAATTCTGGATCTTCGCGCCAAGATCGCAGACGAGAGACGCGCTTCTCGCAAATCAGGTCCTCAGGGACGCCATCACAAAAAATCTGGCGGCATTAAAATCATTCATTGAGATCGTTCCATCACAGCAAGGAAGGAAGTTTTGGATCACTACATAGAGACCACCGTGGATAGTTTTGACGGAACACCCATTTGGTACAGGCAG
>CAYSLH010000336.1:0-5104 GCA_964431605.1 uncultured Myxococcales bacterium | reverse complement strand
TGGTATCTGCCTGCCCTGTCTTGGTATCTGCCTGCCCTGTCTTGGTATCTGCCTGCCCTGTCTTGGTATCTGCCTGTCCTGTCTTGGTATCTGCCTGCCCTGTCTTGGTATCTGCCTGCCCTGTCTTGGTGTTGCCTCCGGCTGGGAGCATGGGCTCTGGTTCAATCTTTGAAGAAGGACCAGAACCACCAGGACCATTGCCTTGTTGCAAGAAAAAATATCCGCCGATACCAATACCTATGAGGATCAAAGGAACAATAAAGAACAGGACCTTACTCTTTCCCTTGGACTGAGCACTGGAGCCTGTCAACTCGGCAACGGAATCGTCATACTGTTTCGAAATTTCAATCGTTGGAGACGGACCCTTATCCTCTCCGGGCACCGGCACAGTGGGGGCTTTGCCAGGCCCGGAATCTTCGTGTTCATCCTGGTCTGATGTACGAATCACCGTTGGAGCAGAGAGAGCTTCTTCTGATGGTCCTTTCTTATCTTCCTTGGCGCCGGAAGAATGCGATGGCATGGAATCGCTTTTGGGTTTCAGATTTCTTACGGCAACGTTGGAGGCTCCTTTTTCCTTTATCTCCTTTAGAATACGTTTTTTGGTTCTCGCATGATCCCCGAATACATCGTGAACGTACTTGGCTATGGCTCCGGAACCAATTTCAGCGTTTTCCATCTGAAGCGCCGAGCGCAAGGCTGCCCCCATGGCTGCGGCACTCTGGAATCTGTCCTTGGGCTCCTTGGAAAGAGCCTGGTCAGCCACCGCTGCGTATGCCTCAGGCACACTTTCGCGGACTTCACGAACCTTTGGGATTGGTTCATCCATTATGGCGCGGATGATCATAGGCTCAGCATCGCGTTTGAAAAGCCTCTTCCGAGCAAGCAACTCCCACAATACTATGCCCAAGGCGAAAATATCAGAACGGGCGTCCACCTTATGACCCATGCATTGTTCAGGAGCCATGTACGCCAGTTTGCCCTTCAAAGTACCAACCTGTGTCTGGTGCATTTTGGTGGCGGCTTTCGCTATGCCGAAATCCACGATCTTTGCCACACCGTTGAACATTATGATTATGTTGTGGGGGCTTATGTCACGATGAACAATACCGAGGGGATTGCCTTCGTCATCTTCAAAAGTGTGGGCATAATGCAATCCATCACAGACCTGCGCCATTATGGATGCCGACAGGGCGGGTGTAATGGGTTTTCCCTTTTGAACACCTTGCGACACCAAATGCCCTAGGCTCTCTCCTTCCAGGTACTCCATAGCGATGTAATAATCATCGTCCGCCTGACCCAGATCGAATATTTGTACGACGTTGGGATGACTTAGTTGGGCCGCTATGACGGCCTCGTCCAAAAACATCTCCACAAAAGCCTTTTCGGTGGCCAAATGGGGAAGTATTCGTTTTACGACGACTATTTTCTCAAATCCACCGATCCCGGTCTGTCTTGCAAGCCAAATTTCAGCCATGCCACCTGTGGCAATCTTGGCCAACAGTTGGTAGCGTCCAATGGATTGTGTAGTTTGTTCGCCCATGGAATGGGAATGATAGTCTTACCTGCAGTATTTCTCAACTTGATTTTGCAAAATTTTTCATTATCGAACATAAAAAGTTTCAACCAGCAATGTCCCTTTTCATAAATCTATCCCTTATGGAATATGCAACTCTCAAGGAATTGGAAATAATGGTGGCTGTGGCCGGTACTCCGAGGGAACTCGGCATGAAGGATCCATCTGTAACGTAAAGGTTTTTTACTTCATGGGATTGGCAGTCAGAATCCAGAACCGACTTGTTCGGATCAGTGCCGAACCTGCAGGTACCATGTTGCAGGTGATAGGTAGTGTTGGCCCATGCCCAAGGAAATACCCGTTTTGCTTTTGGTCTTATGGCCTCCAAGACATCCATGCCCCGTCGAACCATGAGTTTGTTGACCGGATCTATCAAAGGATGATGCTTGTTGGTGATCCTGGCCACGGGAAGTTGCCACCTGTCTTTGTGGGTCGGGTCCAAGTCCACGTAACAATCAGCATGGGGTAAAAACTCACCAAACACCTCGAACTCCATCCAGAGTTCCTCCTTGAAATACCTTCTTATGCTCTCTTTTAATTCAGCCCCGAAAACCGAGTACTTGCTGTCCATGGCGATTCTGACGGCCGCGTTGATGAGGTTTGGATGGTGCAGAAGAAAATTATGAGTCCCCCCCTTGGGAAGGACCCCAAAACGCTCGTTGAAGTAATCGTCCTGCAACGACCTGAGCAAGAATGGCAAGTCCATTCCATCCTTACCCAGTTTTTCCGTCAACTCGCCCCTGTCGAAAACAGCCGTGGCCTTGCCGAACGTGGAAAAGGTCAGGTTCCTTCCAACAAGGCCCGTGCCGTTGGCCAATCCGTGCTTGTGTTGCGAATCAGCAGACATGAGCAGCAGCCGGGCGCTCTCTATGGCAGAAGCAGCCAGCACCACGACACGAGCGAATATCTCTTTTTCCTTGCCGTTTGGGTCGAAATAGACGACCGACCTCACCCTGTCACCATCGGCCTTTATCCTCCTCACCATGCATTTGGGCCTTATCTCGCAGCGGCCCGTGGACTCGGCAAGGGGAATGAAAGTGGAAAGCATAGTGGACCTTGCCGTGGTCTCGCATCCATACTCACCGCACAATCCGCAATAGGTACAGTGGGGACGGCCACCATATGCCCTCGATGCTATGGCGCGCGCCGTAGGAAACGGATTGAGGCCTAGGCCCTTTGCAGCTTCGTCCACCAACCTTGCGCTTGGATGAGGCATGAGCGCGGGTAAGGGAAACGGTTTTGTACGCGACTCGAAAGGATTGATGCCGGATTTTCCGGACACTCCGATCCTTGCCTCCATGAGGTCGTACCATCGGTTCATTTCATCCAGACCGACAGGCCAATCAGCCAAGTCCGCCCCCTCGATACCGCCGGTAATGGAAGCGAGGTGAAGGTCAGACTCTTTCAGTCTATAGAAAAATCCGCTCATGTGTACAGTGGCACCGCCGACACACTGACTCGTCCATGCTTCGCGGGTCAGCTTTGCCTCCTTCTGCGAGCCTTTTCTAATGGTGTGGGGATCATCCGAAGCCCATGGAACCCAAAAATTTCGCCTGCATGTCGCCACCTCGTCCTTATCAAAATTCCTGATGGTGTAGTAGGGACCTTTTTCCAGAACCACGACGCTCGCCCCTGCCTCGGCCAGTACAGCCGCTACAGGGGCGCCACCCGCACCGGATCCTATCACCACCACGTCAGCTTCGTCTCTGCTCGGCATGCGTGTCTCCAAATCACCACGGAAGGCCCTTCAGCCGTCCCTGGTCTATTCTGAAATCCCTGGGCTCCCACCAACAGCCAGGATGTCCCTGGGGTCGACCGATGAAATTCCATCCGATCCTGTTCTTGTTGCCGCCGTATTTCGGGTCGCCCAGGAATCCCTCCAGGGTAAATCGAACCAAGTGCTCAAAAAACGCCTTACTCTGGAATTTCTTTGCCCTCACCTCGCCTTTCTGGAAACGCCTGAGAATATCGTCCTGCACCTTGGATGAACACCTGGCGAAAACTTTTCCATGTTCATGTCTGGCTATGCGATCCAGGTGTACCGAGCCAATACGAAACAACGGCTCCACAAACTGCTCAAAAGGTGCACGCTGCATCCAATAATCTATGTAATCAGGAACACCGGCATCTATGGCGCCTGGAAGTATTCTCTCCGTTGCCGCAGCCAAGGCCAGCCTGCGGTCGGGAGCAAAGGTGGATTTTGTACCTCGGGTTTTCGCAGTCACCCAAGACACAGGAAGAGCGCTTCCCGCCCCCAGCCCCAAGAGTCCGACCAGCAGTTGTCGACGAGTCAGCTTCATGCAACACACCTCCATTTCCACCGATTCTACTCCAAACTTTATCATCTTGTCTGCATTTGCGATCAATCTTATCTTTGAGGGCATATGAGACCAGACGTGATATAGTCAAAAGATTACAGATAAAAAAACTGGAGTTACCCAACCGGCATGGATCAACTACGACCACAAGACATACTGCGGGCATGGAACCTGGACCACGCCAGAATCGAAGAGGTTCGCTCGGGGCACATCAACAGAACATGGCGGATCGTAAGCCATGGCGTGTCTTATGCCCTTCAATGGCTAAACCCCATTTTCGATCCGGTACTACACCTGGACATAGACGCTGTGACATCCAGGCTGCATCAGATGGGGCTTATAACGCCTCGCCTCGTGCCCACGACCTCCGGCGAACTGTGGTTCGACGATAAAAAGACCGGCGTGTGGCGCATGTTTTCATGGATAGACGGAGAGACTTTTCTCAACACCGACTCCGTAAAAATATGCGGGGAGGCTGGGCGCCTTCTAGGACTATTTCACTCGGCCCTTTGGGATTTCGAGCATGAGTTTAGCTTCACGAGGCTTGGTGTCCACGATACGGAAAAACACATCTCGAACTTGAAGAGAGTTATGCAGAAACACGCAGACCATCCGAAATTCAGCGAAGTGAACGATGTAGCCAAAAAAATTCTGGACGAACTTGCAATACTTGATTTGCCCCTTTCATCAGGTCCAAGAATCGTGCATGGAGATCCGAAGTTATCCAACATAGTTTTTTCATCCAAGGGGCGGGCTGTTTGCATGGTTGACCTAGACACCCTTGCTCGTATGCCTATCGCTGTAGAGCTTGGAGACGCGCTTCGGTCCTGGTGCAATCCCGCAGGTGAAGAACATCAGCCCTGTTTTAGGATGGACTTGTTTCGTTCCGCCATCAAAGGATACGCTCAGGCCATGCGGGACAAGGCATCAGAACAGGATTGGCAACCCATACCGAAATGGACCGGAATAATTTCCTTGGAACTTGCAGCCAGGTTCTGCGCAGACGCGCTGGAAGAATCATATTTTCGTTGGGATGAGAGCCTGTTTGCATCAGCGTCTGAGCACAATCTCCTAAGGGCAAAGGTTCAGCTTGACCTGGCCCGTTCCATCGCTAGACACAAGGACCTCATGGAAAAAACAAATCGCGACATCTGGCTTGGCAAATAACTCTTTCGGGGATGATATTGTGACAGACACAAGGAGATCTACGATA
>CAYSLH010000335.1:0-5138 GCA_964431605.1 uncultured Myxococcales bacterium | reverse complement strand
TCACAAGACATCCGGGACAGATAATCCCTCGACAAAAATGCATATATTGGTTGACAAGTTATTCCAATACTCGCATATTCGCGCCAAGTTCCACTTTGGAGGATACCGAAATGAGCGACTCAAAAAATCTCGACATCAAACCAGCCAGCGGTAAATTGGGAGTTCTTTGTGTTGGTCTCGGAGCTGTCTCCACTACACTGATTGGTGGAGTGGAGGCCATCAAAAAGGGCCTTTCCAAACCCATTGGTTCGGTCTCCCAGATGTCAACCATCAGGTTGGGAAAACGAACGGACGACAGGTCTCCCATGATCAAGGACTTCGTTCCTTTGGCAAAGCTCGACGACATAGTTTTCGGTGGTTGGGATGTTTTCAAGGACAACTGCTACAAGGCAGCCAGTATCGCCCAGGTGCTTGACGAAAGCCATCTGTCGCAGCTCAAGCCATATCTTGAAAAGATTCAACCAATGTCCGCGGTATTCGATCCACGTTATGTAAAAAAGCTTCGGGGTGACATTTCCAACGTCAAGACCGAAAAGAATCTAATGCAGAAAGCTGAAGCAGTAATGAAGGACCTGGATGCATTTGCCGATACGAACCAGTGCGATCGACTGGTATGCGTATGGGCGGCATCCACGGAAGCATACCTGGAAGAGAAGCCTGTCCACAAAGACCTTGCCTCTTTTGAAAAGGGCTTGAGAGAAAACGATCCGGATATTGCTCCTTCCATGGTCTATGCATATGCATGCCTGAAAAGAGGCGTTCCATACAATAACGGCGCACCCAACCTGACAACTGAGATTCCTGCTTTGTTGGAACTTGCGGAAATGACAAATACGCCCGTTACGGGCAAAGATTTCAAAACCGGTCAGACGCTTATGAAGACTATCATAGCCCCTGGACTCAAGGCCCGCATGCTGGGCCTGAGAGGATGGTTTTCCACCAATATCCTCGGCAACAGGGATGGAGAAGTCCTCGACGATCCAGAGTCATTCAAAACAAAGGAAGTCAGTAAACTCGGAGTGCTGGATTACATACTGCAGCCAGACAAATATCCGGACCTCTACAAGGACTTTTATCACAAAGTAAGGATCAACTACTATCCGCCAAGGGGTGACGCAAAAGAAGGATGGGACAACCTGGACATATATGGCTGGCTAGGATACCCCATGCAGATCAAGATTGATTTCTTGTGTCGTGATTCGATTCTGGCAGCTCCCGTTGCCCTGGATTTGGCGCTGTTTTCGGACCTTGCAAAGAGAGCTGGTCTGAAGGGCATCCAGGAATGGCTGAGTTTCTTCTTCAAGAGCCCCATCCATGCCAAAGGCTTGTATCCGGAACACGACCTGTTCATCCAACAGACAAAGCTCAAAAACACCCTACGTCACCTCATGGGAGAAGACCTTATTACCCACCTGGGAAATGAATACTACGACTTCTGACCTGACTCTTTTTCCTCGGCTGTAATTTATATCGTTCCAAGTCGGCGATTCGTGATCTTTTCGCTGAAAGTTCGATAGTTGCGGCACGACAATTGCATAATTATTTTTGAATAGTTTGAGTTGAGCTAGACACGAAGCGCTGTAACTGTTATACAGCGCAAACGAAATCCATCTCAGGAGGAAAACCACGTGTTTCTCAATCCAATGAAACTCAAAGATTTCGTCACCCTGGGTAACGTGTTGGGAGGTCTCGCCTCCATGGTCTCAGCCATCCATGGAGACTTGCAATGGGCGTGCTATTTCATGTTCATCGCCTGGGCCTTCGACAGCATGGACGGCACTGTTGCAAGGCTTACGGGAGGTGGAAACAAATTTGGCGTTGTGCTGGATAATACCGCCGACTTAGTAGCATATTCACTTGCTCCCGCCCTCATCGTATACTTGGCGTATGTTTCACCTCGAGTGGTTGGAGGTGCTGGATGGCCTCCGTGGGCAGCGTTTATCCTTGCATCACTTCCTGCTGCTTTTGGTTGTATTCGTTTTGCTCGCAACGATGTAAAAGACATCATAATGCCCACCTTTCACATGGGATTGCCACGGACGGTTTACGGGTTGTACATAGCCACTTTGTTCACTTCGCACATATTCAGAAATTCATGGATTACCGACCCTTCTTCCTGGTTCAACCCGGTAATATATGCAGTGTCGGCAGTGTTTATCGCGACCACGAGCTTCCTCATCCTGACCTTACTTCCCTACTACGCCAAGCCCAAGAGGGGTTCGGGAACAAAACCTTTCATCGTCTTTAGCGTTTGGTGGTTTTTGCTCACCACAGCCTGCAGTCTGGTTGTTGGCTTGCTCTATGACATGCGTATTTTTCTGGATACAGCGTTTCTGAATTTCACAGTTTATGTCTGGTTCCAGCATCTTGCCATACCGCCTGAAAAACGAAGAGAAGCCAAGCGGTATGTAAAGCAACTGACCAAGGAATGGAAACAGGAGATGGGTTGAGATAGGAGCAACAATGTCAGATACCATCGATCAAGCCGTGATCCTGGCAGCAGGCCTGGGAAGCAGGCTCAGAAAGAACGACAGCGACTATCTCAAGCCCTTGTATCCACTTTTCGGAAAACCTCTCGTGGCATATGTCATGGATGCGCTTGCGCAAATCGGGGTAAAACGTTTTTTCGTGGTCGTGGGATTCGAAAAGCAGGAATTGATCCCGGGCCTGCAAGATGCTCTGCCCCGGGAGACCTCTTTGGAGTTTATAGACAATCCGGATTTCCATCTCTCTAACGGGATTTCGTTGCTAAAAGCTGCAAAAATCGTCAAGGGTCGGTTTATCCTTTCCATGTGCGATCACCTCTATCGTCACACCATGGTGCGTCGCCTCGTCCATGGCGCCAGCAACAAAGATTTTCTCTATCTTGCAGTGGATCGAAAGCTTTCGTCTATTTTTGACATGGATGATGCTACCAAAGTCAGAACCGAAGGTGACAAGATAATCGACATCAACAAAAAATTAAAAAAATACGATGCCATAGACACAGGCCTCTTTGTGTGTCCCGAGACCATCTTTGAACATCTGGCAGACGTGTCCCGGACACAAGGAGGAGACTGCTCCCTCTCGGACGGAGTTCGCACCATGGCAGAAACGGGCAGGAGCCGCATCGTAGATATCGGCGATGCCTTTTGGCAAGATGTGGACACGCCTGAAATGTTCGAACACGCCGAACGCTGGCTGGTAAAAAATTCACCTATTGAAATCTCCGGCCTTGGAATGTCTCCTGCTGTCGATGCGTCAAATGACCAAGGAGGCACGAGATGAGAGCTAAAACATTCATAAATAGCTTGGTTGTGTTTTTCCTGGCAGCTTCCATGCCGGCATTCGTAAATGCTGCGGGAGATGTGAGCAGGTTCGGAAAACCCAGGCCTGTTGAACTAAGTGATATTCGTCCTCACCTGAGCAACTCGGACTGGTACAAAGAAGAATGGAACTTCAACGCATGGACGACCAAAGGTGAATTTATCGCTGTAGATTTTTTCATCACGAACATCGGAATCGGTACTCACAAGGGGGGTGTCAAGGCCAAGTATATCGACCCATCCGGAAAGAAAACTTCGTTCAGCCAGGAATTGGACTCTGATGAGTGGAAGTCTTCAAAAGATGGATTTTCGCTTATTTTTGGTAAGGTAACAGCATCGGGAGACCTTGGGAAATTTCATGTCCAGGTAAATTTTCCTGATCTCAAAATGGACTTGGAATTCAAAAACCAGGTAAAGCCGTACCAGCCTGGAACAGGGATCTTGAGGTTTGGAGACGAGGGTGTATTCATCAAAAACTTCCCTGCAGCCAAGGCTGAGGTTACTGGTAAGATCAAGCTTTCTAACAAGACCATCTCTGTGGATGCACCTGGTGTAATCGAACATTCTGCCACCGACATGGGCCCTCAACAAATGGGCAAGCGATGGTTTCGTTTCAGGGACGTGACATCTGAACACACCATCATCTTTGCTGAGTTGCGAACCATCGAACAATGGGCGGGAGTTCGCAGGGGTTGGGTAATGATATACGACAAGGATGGAAAAGTCGTCTCCACCAGCAAGGTCAGCTTTGAATATGATGGGTTCATAATGGACAACAATTCAAAACTTGGCTACAAGATTCCAAGAAGAGTCCGCATCGCAGCGAGCGATGGAACCAACCACTTGACAGGCAAGTTGATCATGACAGGATTGAAAGACGTCTACGATCCCACATCTTCCCTCAATGTATTGATACGCACCATTGTCAGACGATACACGAAGCCCATGGACTACAAGATCTCGTGTAAATACGATTTGAGGGTCAAACATGGAGACGGATTCAAGTATTTCAGGGGCGAAGGCGCTTATAGATTTATTTATATCAATCCATGAACACACTCGGAACGATGCACCAATGAACTCGACCCATGATCTCCAACATGTTTTATTAAAAACACACGCTCCGGCGAATCTGGGCTTCATCCTATTGTTGAGTATGTTGCTTACGGCCTGTAAAAAAACTCCCCAACAGACCATTGACTTTTCCTGGGATAAGGTAAACACGAACCTTGTTCCCACTGCCAGGATGGATGCAGCCATGGCCACAGACGAGGCCACGGGCAGGATATACATGTTCGGAGGGCGTTCAAAATCAGGATGTCTCGGGGACCTATGGTACTTCACGACACAAAACGACCAGGGCTGGCACCAAGTGAGCAGCGATGGTGGTCCGTCTCCTCGTTCTGGAGCATCAATGGTCATTGAGCCCAAGAGCGGAAGATTAGTTCTTTTCGGCGGATACTGCTCCAACGTGGAAGGTGGATTGGATTTCAACAAAGAGATTTGGATCTTCTCTGATGAGCAAGGATGGTCCAGACAATATACAAGAGGTGGGCCGGCACCGAGAGCTTGGCAATCCATGTCAATGGATGAATATGGCTCTGTCCTTATTTTCGGAGGGGTCAGTCCACCTCCATCCTACCATCGAAACGATCTGTGGAAACTGGATCTTGCTCAGATGCAATGGAGCCGTATAGCAAACGATGGGGGGCCACTCATGGCAGGACGAGGTGCCCTTCTTTCATGCGAACGGCATCCACTGACCGTTTCAGGCAAGATGGGCATACGCAAGGCCAAAACATCCGGGACCTTCAGACTCGAAAAGATGAGTTG
>CAYSLH010000334.1:0-5166 GCA_964431605.1 uncultured Myxococcales bacterium | reverse complement strand
TCCTTGGTAACGCCGTTGGTGTTGAGTTCCGTTTCAGGGTTCATTCGAACTTTCCGGTCCAGCGAGCGCACAAAGCCCTGAGTAACCGAGACGCCCGTTCTCTGCGTCGTGACGTATCCCCATTCCGGCGGCGTAAAACCGAGCATTGAGCGCAGCACTACAATAGAGATAGGTTCAGAAACCATTACCCGAAACACTTTTTCCGGATCGAGTTGCGAAAAACCCGCAGTCGCCGCCTTCAAGGCTTCGTATCCACATTCAAAGACAGGATATTCAATAAAGCCAGCCCCCTTTGGCATGACGAGGAATTCCGACTCAAGGCATGAAAATACGGCATCTACATAACTTTCAGGGTCCCTGAGAATCTCCTCCAAGGAAACTTCAAAAGGAAACGTCGGCATATTCCGCTCCATATTCCTCAGCGCTTTCGTGGACGGCGAACAAAGGTATATCCTTTGTCGTTGCTGTTCTGATGGTCTCCACAAACTTTTCCACTTCAGCCTCTCCTCCGAACCGCTGGAGCCAATTCGCCACGTCCGCTAGGCGTGATGCAGTTGGTCTATTCTCATCCCATCCACATCGCAATGACCATATCGCGAGACGGATCAAATGGCCGAAAGTAATGCACCTGATGTCACCTGGAGTCGGCTTGACATTCCCTGCCCTGAGGTGCGCAAGGTCTTCCTCCACGATTTTTGCGACCTCCTCCGGGGAATCCGCCAGCCATTTTCGTTGCATTATACCTGTTGAACGGCAAACGAATACGGTATCATTGATGGATGAGCCGGTTCCATTTATATGTATAGACGCGCCCATTTCCGCAGGACAGGGAAGCGATGCAGAACAGGTCAATCCCGCATCAAGAATTGCGACCGCAACAGGATAGTATGCCTCAATCTTATTGTGATGGTATGTGAACACAAAGGGTGCTCCCGATTTCAGAGCTTTTGACATGCGTCTGAACACAACTGAAAGTCCTTCCGTAAAATGACTCAAATCGCGGCCCATATCTACGTTACCGGTTAATTCGTCCGCTTTCCTAGTTGAAACAGCCTTGAATGCTTGAAAAGACTGCCCGACCAATCGCTTGAGCCAGACATAACAAAAGTCCATGAGTTCCGCATACTGGACATTACCGAAATAGGGAGGATCGGTAAAGACGGCGTCCAGTGAATTGTCGGGCAAGTCAGAAGAAGCAGCATCCTGGCACGAGATATTGACTGTGCGAATATGAGCGGAACCAGCACCATTCGGACGGTCTCCAATCCATTCCTTGTCAACTGGGATTACTTCTTTCCTACGCCCATGATGCCGCACCTCAAACGGGCTGTCGCAATACGCTTTCGCCTTTTTGAATTTTTCAATAATGTTGGCCCAGCCTCCGCTTCCCACACACATGTAACGGCCAGACTCCACAATACCCAGGAAATTTGACTCGCACTGTATCAACCCTACCGGGAAACCATGCACAGAAAAAATATCAAGCGATTTCAGTGCTCTCGTGTCATAGCGGCATAACATATTCTGGTAACGGAGCAAGTCTGACAGATTCGTTGCAAGCGCATTGCGTACCCGCTCATCTGGTATTTTGGCGATAATTCGCGCGGAGAGTTCTAAGCCGATAAGCTGGCGGTAGTTGAACATCTCCCGGTAGTGCCTGTATCCCCAGCGGAGAAGTCTGTTGGTTTCGTCTCCGCTTGGTATTTCATCATCTGGAACATATCTCGGATGCATCTTCATCCATCTTTTTTCCGCCTCTCTAACGCCTTCGATGTCCCCGGAGTCAGGTTTCTTGAAGAATCGCCCTTTATGAGTGGGCTTGCACACCTGGCAATGGTATTCGATGGCGAAAAGGCGATGGCGTGGCGGACCAAGTTCGGCATCAGGAAACAAGTTGTCACTTCCGCACTCAGGGCATCTGCATCTGCCACGATTGGCAGGTCCTTCAAGAACCAGGGCCGCTGCGCAATGGCTGCACCGTCCTGGATTTTTCCTGTTCTTTGTTTCCGTTAGTTCACCGCAAACTGGGCATACAAAGACATTTTTAGGGTGCCTGGAATTGGCAGCAAGAAGATATCCTGGAAACAGGTCTATATCTTCTCCGCATTCCCTGCATTTTTTGACTTTTACCCAAAGAAAATATTTTACGTGAGCATCTTCTGAACCACAAAAAACACACCGTGTACGGTAGAAATGCCCAATCTTCTTTTCAAGTGTTGCCCGCAAAGACACGGCGGCTTTCTGATAATCGCTAAGATTTAGATGCCCTATTTCCTGTTTGACTATCCACCAAGCCATCGGATTTATGTCAAACCCTGTAACATCACAACCAATCCGATTGGCCTCAAGAATCGGCGTCCCCCCACCCATGAAGGGGTCCGCGACATGGAGACCAGGGAAGTTATTAGACTTGTAAAACGTTTCGCGTAGCGGAGTGTTCGAGAACTCGGACAATAGCAAGCCGCGAAACAAAGTGCCCGGTCGCCGGGCAAACCACTTGTGCACAGCAATAACGGGACGGTAGTTCTGCTGTATCTGCTTTTCCCTGAATGCTAAGTCAGCGATAAATGCTATGTCAAAATCTTTTTCTATCATGTGATTGCGTTAACCTTTGCTATTACGGGCAGAACGGTGGGTTTCAGCAAGTTGTGCGTTACCTTCCTGCGGCTTTTGCTGCTTTCTTATTCCAGACCCCGATATTCTTATAACCTTCATGCTTATTCCACAAGTAAAATGGATAGCCCTCAGGGATTTCGCCGCAGTGCTATGTGGTATTACCCTGTAGATCCTTTATGTTGCCAATATCAATACCGATCAGACTATTACCAATTTCTTTACTTTTTTCTATTTCATATTTCACCCATTTGCTTTTACAAGTGTTTTTCCCTACGAGAACAACAGTGACTGATGTGCCCTTAAGCTGGCTATCTATCCACCTTTTCATAGCGACGTCACCTTGTTTTTTAGTTTTTCGAATTCTGACGAAGAAACGAACTCATTCTCTTCTGAGGCGAGGCTACATGTGGTACAATCACATTTCGAATATGCCCGAGGATCGGCTTCGGCTTCTGATGAGAGAGTTTACTTATATGTTTCAACAACATTGCGTCTCTAAGAGAGTTTTCGAATAGGTCTGAGAAATGAGGGGATCATTAAGATGACTACCCACACATGATAACATCAATTTCGCTTATCAAAGGAACCAGAATGGCTTCGAAAACAAACAAAAGATTACCCATCCCGCGTCCATTCCTGAAATGGGCGGGTGGAAAGGCGCAACTTCTTGGCGAGTTGCTGGAACACATTCCCGATCGATTCGAAGCGTACCACGAACCCTTCATGGGAGCAGCTGCCCTTTTCTTCGCCCTTTACAGACAGGGCCTGACAAAAAACAGAGAAATATATCTTTCGGACACCAACGTCGAACTCATAGATACTTTTAGGGCCGTACGGAGCAGGGTCAACATGCTCATGGCAAAGCTACGGCAACACAGGTACGAAAAGGACTATTATTACCATGTGAGATCACAGAATCCCGGCTCTATGCCGATTTACGAAAAGGCAGCCAGGATGATCTTCCTGAACAAAACCGGGTTCAACGGTCTATATCGCGTCAATTCCAAGGGTGCGTTCAACGTGCCGTTTGGTAGGTATAAAAATCCTACCATCTGCGATGAACCGAATCTCGTGGCTGCATCCAAGGCACTGAAAGGCGTGCACATATCGTCGGAGTCCTACGAAAAAGTCCTCCAGCGAGCAAAAAGGGACGATTTCGTTTATTTCGACCCTCCCTATGTGCCCCTGTCCAGTACAGCCTATTTTACAGCTTACTGCGCTGCGGGCTTTGAGGAAAAGGACCAACGAAGGCTTGCTGAAGTATTTTCAACACTTGCTAAACGAGGTGTCAACGTCATGCTCTCTAACTCGGATACACCATTAGTCAGGCGGCTTTACAGAAGATTCAAGATACGCAAAGTGGCTGCAACTCGCATGCTCAACTCTCGCTCCGACCGTCGTGGTCCTGTCTACGAAGTGATCGTCACGAATTTTTCCAGGAAGGCAGAGAAATAATGCCGGGACGAGCGTCCGCACCGGCATCAGGAAGGGCACTGGAAGATCGGGTCGAAAGCATGGCGACCAGGTTGGGTTTGGAGGTAGTAAGACAGGTCAAGGTTGGTAGACGAATCTGGGGATCCGAACGTAGGATCGACCTGGTGCTCAGACACACGAAAACCGGCAAACGACTTGGTCTGGAATGCAAATTCCAGGGCACCCCCGGCACGGCAGAGGAAAAAATACCCGCAGTGATTGAGGACATCTCGGCCTGGCCCATCGATGGACTGGTGGTACTGGAAGGGAAGGGCTTTTCCGATCACATGAAAGCGTTTTTACTCTCTACTGGTAAATCCGTTTATCTCGAAGATCTGGAAATTTGGCTCAGGTTGTATTTCGGCATGGATCTTAGCTGACCCATGTTGATCATTTACAGCCATAAAAAAACCCCGGAATTTTTCCGGGGTCTTACAAGCTTGGTTGAAAAAAATCAGTTGAAAATCTTTTCCAACTCTTTTTCCACGACCTTTTCCTTGACATTTCGAGCGACCGAGATCTCCTTGATCAGCAAGGTTCTTGCAGTGTCGAGCATTTTTCGCTCGCCAAAACTCAAGTCTTTGTCAAACTTCAACAAGTACAAATCACGCAAGACTTCTGCAATATCGAAGATTGAACCGGTCTTGATCTTTTCCATGTACTCCCGGTAACGACGGTTCCAGGTCTGACTGCGCGGAGCGTTCCCATTCTTTTTTTTAAGGATTTTATATACATCCTTGACCTTGTTTTTGGGAATAACCTCTCGCAAGCCAACTGATTCGACCTTGTCAGTGGGGATCATGATTTTCATGCCGTTATCCAGGATCCGAAGGACATAAACCCTCTGCTTTTGTCCCAGGATTTCCCTGGACTCAATCCCCTCGACTTCACCCACACCGTGTGCAGGGTACACAGCCCTATCACCTGTTTTGAAGCTTGGCTGCATGGAAACTCCTTCTTTGAGGTACACATGACCTAATTCAAGGCTCGCAGACACTATCATAATGTAAAGCATCGAGTCAACATTTAAAGGTAGGGCCGGGCAATCATATGTGCCGGCACTGCCGCGTAACAATA
>CAYSLH010000333.1:0-5182 GCA_964431605.1 uncultured Myxococcales bacterium | reverse complement strand
TTTTTCATAACAGCAGGGGAAGTCGGCCTTTTGGAGGTATGTCATGTCAGTGGGTGAAAAATTGAAAAAGCTCAGGGAGTTGATGAAAAAAAAAGATCTGGATGCATATATAATACCCAGTACTGACCCTCATCATAGTGAGTATGTGGCTCCATGTTGGAAAAGGAGGGCCTTTATCAGTGGGTTTACCGGTTCGGCTGGAACTGTCGTGGTCACCATGTCAAAAGCTGGTTTGTGGACCGATTCCAGGTATTTCATTCAAGCGGAAAACCAACTTCGGAAAACCGGTATAGACTTGTACAAGGAAGGCCAACCACAGGTTCCGTCCCTGGAAAAATGGTTGGCTGACGAGCTTGAAAATGGGGCCAAGGTAGGTGTGGACCCCTGGGTTTTTTCCACTGTAGAATTCCAGGAATTCGACGAGTCGTTGCAACGAGAGGGCAAACAGTTAGTTGCAGTCGATAAAGATCTGGTGGATGAAATCTGGGGATCGGACAGGCCCTCGTTGAGTGAAGCTTCCCTGAAAGTTTTTCCCACCAACCTGGCTGGTGAATCATGCTCCGAAAAGGTAAAAAGATTGAGAAAAGAGTTGGACAAAGAGGGTGCGGACACCATGGTCATTGGTGCTCTGGACGAGATAGCCTGGCTCATGAACCTTAGGGGGGCTGATGTTGCGTATAATCCTGTTTTCATCGCCTATGCCATCGTGGACTCAAAAAGGATTGCGCTTTTCGTGGCACCTGAAAAAGTTACCGATGAGGTAAGAGATTCTTTGCCCGATGATGCTGTGGTTTTGCCATATGATACCATCGATTCGGCATTGGCAGAGATAGGGTCTTTGAAAAACACAGTTTGGCTGGACCCGGCTACTGTCAATTATCACATTTCCAGTCTTCTGGATGATTCCGGTGCAAAGATACTCGCCGAGACATCTCCCATTCCAGCCTGGAAAGCGAAAAAGAATGAGACTGAGATCAAGGGGATGCGTAGCTGTCACCTGAGGGATGCTGTTGCCATGGTGAAGTTTTTGGCGTGGATAAAAGGCGTGGTTTCACAAGGCGGTCAATCAGAGTTGACCATTGCTGCTCATCTCGAGCAATTAAGGTCTCGAGACCAAGGATATATTGGGCCAAGCTTTACAACCATATCTGCCTACGGGCCCCACGGCGCAATCGTGCATTACAGCGCGGACAAAGATTCGGACTCAGCACTCGAACCAAAGGGGTTGTTATTGGTGGATTCGGGAGGACAGTACCAAGATGGTACCACCGATATTACCCGGACAATTACATTGGGAACGCCTACAGTGGAGCAGCGTCGGGCGTATACTGCAGTGTTGCTTGGTCACCTCAGGCTGAGTCGTGCCATGTTTCCAGAAGGGACGGACGGTTACCAATTGGACGTAATTGCAAGAGCTGCCTTATGGGAAAATATGTTGAATTATGGCCATGGAACCGGTCATGGAGTGGGCGCGGCTTTGTGTGTTCATGAGGGACCTTTTAGCGTGTCTACGCGAAAGAATTTGGTTCCATTGGAACCTGGTAACATCCTTTCCATAGAGCCAGGATTTTACAAGGAGGATGCTTGGGGTATCAGGATTGAAAATCTCGCTGTTGTCAGATCCGTGGGTGAAAATGATTCAGGAAATTTTTTGGGCTTCGAGACTCTTACACTTTGTCCTTACGAGCGGGAACTCATAGACAAAAGCATGTTGTGTGATGCAGACATAAAGCAAGTGGACGAATACCATAGCGAGATACGAAAGAAGCTCTCCGGGTTATTGGAAGGACCTGAGCTGAAATGGCTACAAGAGACTACCAGACCCCTTTGATGGAAGGGCAAAAGACACTGGAGATTTGCGAGCTGTTTTACTCCATAGCAGGTGAGAGCTCCTTCAGTGGTGCTCCTGCACTTTTTGTTCGCCTGTCAGGATGCAACCTGAGGTGTGAATGGTGTGACACGAAAAAGTCCTGGGAGAAGGGAAAGAATATAAGTCTGGAAAAGCTGATGGATATATTGACTAGTCGAAAAACCAGGCTGGTGGTGATAACTGGCGGAGAACCTCTCCTGCAGCCTGATGTGGTCGATTTGTGTAACATGCTTATCGAAGAAGGAAAGACTGTTCAGGTGGAGACAAATGGATCTTTTGATATATCTGTGTTGCCCGATGGTGTTCAGGTGGTGATGGATATCAAACCTCCTTCCAGCGGTGAGATGGAGAAAATGGATCTCGAAAATCTCTCGAGATTGCGACCCGGTGATGATTTGAAGATCGTCATAGGCAGTCGAGAGGATTTTAGGTGGGCGGAGAAGTTTATAGAAGAGCATGGTTTGTCCGGTGTAAACCAAGTGTTCCTGTCACCGGCAAGCGGACGAATACAAGATAAAGAGCTGGCGGAATGGATGCTGGATTCTTGCTTGGACGCAAGGCTACAGTTGCAACTTCATCGGATTTTATGGAATGGCGAATCGGATGGAAGGATAATCGAACCGTGGGACTACAACTCGTAGTCGCATTTACCGCAGCCAAAATTGAGATCAAAACACTCCTTGTGGTGCGTGGCCCCACATTTGGGACAGGTAGTGGATTGTCCATCTATAGTGCTATCACAAACAGGACATACAGGACTTTTTTCCCTGGAGACGGTTGACTGCGCTACTGCTTTCAGGAATTCTTCGCTGCCAAACGGTTTGGAAAGAGTCATGCGGACATTTTCGAATTTTAGCGTTTCTGACTCTATGTTCGCATCTGAGCCTGTGAGTAAGATTAGCGGAATGTTTTTTAAATCAGGAGTCGAAAGCATTCTCTCTGCGAGTTGAAACCCGTTCATACCTGAGAGTTTCGTGTCCGCAATCACCAAGTCAGGACAATCTTTCTTGGCAATCTTCCATGCTTTTGATCCTGTCTCGGCTTCCAGGATGCCGAATCCCATTGGCTGTAGCAGCATGCGTATCAATGTCCGGATGGTCTGGCTCTTGTCGGCTACAAGAACATATCCCGACGTAACGGGAGGAGCATTTTTGGGTTTTCTCGGAGGGGCATCGGGAACGGAATATGAAGTTGAATCATCTGTCCATTGGGTTTGCTGTCTGTGAGCCTCGTCTTTTGCCCGACGGATGGCCTTTAGAATGTACCTGATGAAAAATACACCTATAAACAATAGTATCAAATTATAGAGGCCCACAAATCCTCCCATTTTTGAAAGTACATAGATGATAACATGATCATGAATGGAGGTCGAACCCACCATACACGGAAGACAAGAGTATCTTCTTGCTGGCCTCTTTCGGTTCGATGATGTATTTTCTCGGTATTTGTATTTTTATGGCGTTTGATCATGCTGCTTTTCTGGGTTTCCTGGTTCTAGAAATCATCCAAAAAGAGCAAATCAATAGCAGCCACGAGATATGATCGTGGTTACTGGCACTATAGCACCCACACCCATCTCCGTTCAGTTTCGCTTGGCTTCCGGAGTCAAGACTTTGCTCATGGTCTGCATCATGACCAGAGTCCGAAGCTGAATAATCCCCGCTATCACCAGCATCCATACCTGCATCAGCTACTTGGTCACCAGATACGAAACCGTCCCCATCATTCACGCCGTCTTGTTCACAACCTCCGTCTGTAACAGGACCGCAAGTTCCACATTCGTTATACCCAGGATCTTGACAACGTACCGAATCAAGCCCATCACACACATAGACCCCACACTTGCCGCAGGCTAGACCCTGTTCGTGACCGAGAGTAGCGCACCCTCCACACGAGTTGGATCCTTTGTCATCACACCGTACCGAGTCGGTTCCTTCGCAAGTGTAAGTTCCACATGTACCGCAAGATGTACCTGGTTGTGCTTCAAGTGTGCTGCAACCTCCACAAGAGTTTTGTTCACCGTCACCACAAGGTCCCTGGACAGCTTCGATTGAACGTCTTATCTCGTCACCAAACCATGCCACGCCATCGTGAACCATTTGGGCAGAAAACTGGTAGGTGCCAGGTTGTTGGGGTAGTTGGATTCCGAACTGGAAAGCGACTTGCTGGCCAGGTGCCACGGATGATGGAAGATACAGTCGTTGGTCTGACTCGCTGAAAAAGTAGCCACCTGATTCACCCGGTATCCAGACCAATTCATTGTCAGTGAGACTTCCCAATCGTGTGCCTCCCATGTGGTCTGCAGGTTCACTCCACGTAGTATCACCAGTGTTGAGCAAGGTTACGACAGCCTCGATGGTGGATCCGGCAGAAGCGGAAGAAGGAATATCCACTGAGATGACCTCGGATGCCTCTGAAGGTTGGCTTCCGGGATCTCGGAATGATATCTCTTCTTCGAGGGTGTAAACGCTTCCAGCAGGCAGGATATGCTCGCTGACTGGCTCCACCTGGAATGAAAGCTCCATGTTATGGGTATAGGGATGATTAATAAAAACTGCTTCCTGGATGTTTCCTCCCAGTATGGTTCGTCTTACTGTCACCACGCTGCCTGAGATTTCTCCCCACCAACCAGGGTACGGATCGGTAACCCTGGCAAGCCCCACTGCGCCATGACCTGGAATATTGCATGGCTGTGGAATGTCAGAGAATAGTCCGCCGGAACCGCTCCTTGGGGACCATGTGTTTGCGCATCCTACCAGATACCCGCTGGAGCTGAAGAGAAAAGAATCGAAATATGCCATGGTAGGATCGAACGGAACACTCAGGGAACGATAGTCAACCGGCAAAGGACCCACCGAGATATTCACGTGGATGGGATTTGTTCCACTGAACTGGATACTGAAAGGAGCGCCGGGACATTGTCCTGGGGCGTGGAGCGTATGTCCGTCGCTTCCAAGGGATATGACATTTTGGTCAGCAGTATCAGCTCCAGTGCAAGAGCCGATGATATAATAACCGCCTACGTTTTCAAAAATATTGACACCGTTCCAGTCTATGTAGTGAATACCGGTTCCATCATATTGAACCTCGATGGCCTGTTGGATACTTTCAATACCAATACCTGCTCTTTGCCCTATTGGTTCACAGGCTGCAACAAGCAAAATACATGACAATAAAATAAAACAGCTACGCATGGTGTTGCCTCCCATATGCAGAGTATTTCCATTGTCACCAATTGTATATTGAATAACAATTAGAAAATCAGGGACGGCATAATGAAATAGCGGCGTCCTTTCTGATAGGTTTTTGGTT
>CAYSLH010000332.1:0-5209 GCA_964431605.1 uncultured Myxococcales bacterium | reverse complement strand
ACACTGCCTATCTTTACTATAGTGGCGCGGACTATTCTAAAGGTTGGTGGGTTATGCTGGCGACTGCTGAATTGTCTCATTAGGCTGCTAATAATGTGCTGCACGTGGACGGCAATTTGGCCAGCTGCTTGTTTCTGGTAGATGTCACTCTTCCGGTAGCGAAGCGGATCGATATCGGTTCACTTTTCGATATTGATATTCAGCTAGCGATGGATCATCATGAAAACCATAGAATGGCGTACAGGCTTTGCAGCCCATTACAAATAGGGGAGGCAATTGTGCTTAAATGGATTTCATTGATCATTTGGAGTTGTGCTCTGTATTTGACCGGATGCGTTCATACCCTGGTGTTGCCTCCGCCTCCTTCCGGGCCCTGCTCCGCCAAACGGCAATGTCCCTCACAGTCGACCATTGGTCTGGAGTCGAAGATAATTCCGATAGATGCCCTTTTTGCCAAACCTTTCGAATGGTATCTTTTGTCTCCCGATGGCAAGAAGACCATTCACATGGTCTCGACCAGCACCAGAGTAAAACTGTTTCTCATAGATACTTCGACGAAATCCGAACGTCTCTTCTTGGACAAACAGGCTGATATTTTTGAGCCGAAATGGATGGAAGACAGCAAACACGTCCTGCTGATGACCCATGAACTGGATTCAATAGACAAGTATTTGAAGGTTATGGACGTCGAGTCAGGAAAGATCCGTACACTTTACCGTACGACTTGCGGTTTTCCCGTGGGGGTGGCAGTAGACAAAAATGAAGTAATTATTGCCTATAGCCCTTGCTCGGCAAGGCGCTTGGGAAATCATGCTTATCGAATTAAAATCGATTCTGGTAACAAAACAGAATATTCGGGTCCGGGCAGAATGAGGGTAGCAAAGTGGTACGCAGATAACCACATGCAACTTCGTGCAGTCTTGGTGGGAGGGAAAACAGGGAAGTACGCTCTTATGGTTCGTGATGATGAAAGATCCCCATGGCGAAGACTGAAGATCTTTGGCAAGAGAGGTAGTTTCAGGGTTTTTGGGTTTTCTGAGGATGACAGGTCAATGATTGTTGCGGACAACGACAATACCAATACCATGCGATTGTATTCGATAGACCTGTCCACATCTCAAGTGACTGAAATTTTTCATAATCCTTCTGAAGAGATTCTTGATGTATTTATGAAGCGTGGTAAACCCATGGCTGTTAGTACTGCGGACATGAGTTTTCATTGGCATGTACTCGATCCGTCCTATGCAGAAGATTTTGAATACATAGCCAACCAGATAGGTAGCGAGAACTTCGACATTGTTAGGAGCGTTGATACAAGCGACAAGTGGTTGGTTTTTTCCAGTACTCCTACGAAACCTCGAACGATTTATATCTATGACAAAGAAGAAAAGAAGCTGAAGACCTTTTTGAAACCATCTGATCGGCTTGTATCAAATGATTTCGTGGAGACTCGGCCGGTTTTCATAAAGGCCAGGGATGGTATTGAACTGCCATGTTACTTGAGTCTTCCAAAAGGGCGTGGGACTTTTCCACTGGTGCTGTACGTTCACGGGGGCCCAGAGTCTCGGTTCTATTACAGATTCAATCCTTGGGTGCAGTTGTTGGCAAATAGAGGTTATGCTGTAGTGCAAGTGAACTACAGGGGTTCTTTGGGATTCGGAAAAAGATTATTCAAGGCTGGCAGTGATGCCAGACAAGGTGGCAGCATCGCACAGGATCTCGAAGACGTGGTTCAATGGGCAACAAGTAACAAGGATATCGATACCTCTCGCGTTGCGGTTTTTGGTTTTTCATATGGAGGTTTTTCAACCCTGCTCGCACTTTCCGTCAACCCAGAGCTATATGCAGCCGGGGTCGATGCCTTTGGTCCCAGCGATCTGGTACGCATTGGGAACCTTTTCGTCAGGGCGGGCACATCTTTAAAAGACCGTCGCGAATTGGTTTTCAGCGGGAAGAGGAAAAAGGCGGAAGGCAATTCTCCACTAAATTTCGTCGAAAAAATCCAGGCGCCTCTTTTAGTGGCTCATTCTCGATTTGATCGAAACGTTCCTGAAGAACATAGTGATGAACTCGTGGCGGCCATGCGAAATGCTGGAAAATGTGTACAGTATGTTTTCTACCCTGACGAGGCACATGGTTTTGAACTACCGGAAAACGCCATGGATTTTGCAAAGAGATTAGAGGATTTCCTGGCGCATCATTTGTGCGGGAGACGTCAAAAAGGCGAATTTGTCCCCAATAGCAGTGCAAAGGTAAAATAATCCTTTCCGTCAAGGAAGTCGTGATATCTCCAGCACAGGTGTCCGTCTCTAAGCAACACTTGCCGAGTGTCATTATCATCCAGCAATCATAGAAAACGAGTGGTGGATGAAGGTGTTATTAAATCCATTCGATGGGACCACATATGACAGATAAGTTACTAATTACAATAAACTAATCTACCTCCGTCCCCAAAAACAAATCTACCTCCGTCCCTAAAAACACGCTTGCAGGTAAAGCCAACGTTATGTGTAAAAAAACGATGGTACTCAGGAGAGAAAGTTCTTCTTGACATGGTGCGTCATCAGGGGTAAACATCTTCCACTTGGAAAGATAACACAACATAGAATCAACTCAATCCGCTGTGTAAATTCGGGTTTTTGAATAAACCTTTTCTGACTGGAGGCAGCGATGAGCAAGCCATTGTGTTTAGTGACCGGATCGTGCGGGTTCATGGGGTCGCACATGGTCCAGCGGCTGGTTGACGCAGGCTACAAGGTGCGAGCAACGGATTTGCCGCACATGTACGAAAGCGATGACAGGAAAGCAGGCAGGTTTCCCAGCGTGCTGAAGAACCTGGACGTGGAGTTCGTACCTGCGGACTTGACCGATCCCGAGGGACTGGACAAGTTGGTGGACCAGGTGGGATGGATCTTTCATATCGCGGGTCTGTTCAAATATTCCGCCACCTGGGAGCAGTTGCAGGCCGTCAATGAAGGAGGCACCCGTAACCTGTTAGAGGCAGCGCTGGAAAAGGGGGCTTTGAAAAAGTTCATCATGTGGGGCGCAGGAGGTGTTTATGGATTTCCGGACCCAGATGCCCTTCCTCTGACCGAAGACATGGAGACGGATCCTCCCAATGATTATCTCAGGTCAAAGGACCTGGCGGAAAAAGTGGTCATGTCTCTTTGCGAGCAAAACAACATACCTCACGCTGTGCTCAGGCCCACCAGCGTTTATGGCCCCAGGGGTGTCTATGGCGGCGGTGAGATGATCATGCAGATGGCCACCATGAATCCCCTGGCAATACCGTCCAATTTCACCGGCCGGGTGCCTTTCATTCACGTTCATGACGTGGTGGGAGCGGCGTTGCACCTGGCAAAACACAGGGGTAAGATCTCCGGACCATACAATGTCAACGACGACAGCCAAATGACCCAGGTGGAGTTGATGCGGTTTTTCTCGTTGTTGACCGGACACACATTTGTCAAGTTGCCCCCTGTGCCGGTGGAACTGTTGAGGTCGGGGCTGGGAACGCTGGCGGACTTGGTTCAGCATGTAGCCCGTGACATGCTCAGGCTAAAAAGCCCAGTGGAGGCTGACATGGTCAGGTTCCTGGGCCAGGATTTCGTCTATTCCAACGAAAAGCTCAAGGCCACGGGCTACGAGTTCGAGTATCCTGACGCGAGGCACGGATTGCGCGATACCGTGTTGTGGTATAGAGAAAACGGCTGGATCTAGGAGGCGAGATCATGACTATAGATATCAAGGGCGCAAAATTGGACTATCTCTCCCTAGCCACTGCCAGTAACGATTTTTTAGAAGAGGTCCTCAGGGCTGGAACCGTTCCTGATGGAGACAAACTGGCTGGGTGGGAGTTTCGTGGGTTCAATACGTTGGACCTGACCGGTATGATCGGCATACGTAAATTCAAGAAGGGCTTTTATAAAGACGGAGAGCTGGTTCGTGGTTACAATGTCAAGATCAAGCAAAAAGGTGGCCTTCTGGACGAGTGGGAAGACATAGTCAAGAACGGCGAGTCTGTAAAACACGGGTTTTACAATGTCGAACCTGTTTCCGATTCGAACAAGGACAATCTCTATCCCAACAGCCTTCTGCTCAACTACGGTTCGTCAGACCGCAATCCAATGGCTGATCCATCCAAGTTCCTTCGGGATTACCTGGTGCAGGTAGATCCTGAAAACGACGATCTCTACCTGGGTAAAGCCTTTGTGGCATTGGGACCCAAACGCGTTTTTGTCTCGTATTTCGTGATCGAAAGATCCAACCCCTCTACTCTATAATTTTGTTTGCCCATCTTGCCAATCTGCCCAGTATAAAGATCTTTTGTGGTTGAGATACGTATACTCCTGAAATAAGTTAGTGCGATACGTAACTGTCTGCGAATTGCTTTTTTTCGGGAGGTAGACGATATGCTACAAGTTTTGTGGTTGATATTGGCGGCTGGCGCAACGCCTGCAATAACCGCAGGACCCGACCTGGCCGAGCAGGCCGTATCCGTGGATTCGCCCATTTCCGAAGTCATGGTTTACTCTGACCGGGCAAGGGTTAGACGGGTAGCCAGGGTCTCGGTCAAGGCCGGTATTTCGACTCTTCGTCTTTCGGACTTACCAGGTGCCGTGATGATGAACTCGGTCAGGGTTGAATGCTCTGGCGCAAAGGTACTTCGAGTGGAGTCTGTACCCATCGAACGGGAGCGATTGAGCATCGAGCAGGTGGATGGGCTGCTGGAAAAGCTCGAGGCACTCATGGATGAGTTGGACGCGGTGGATCTGAAGAGGCAGTTGTTCGGAGCGGAACTGACTTTGCTCAACGGTATACGTCCTGCCCTGCCTGTGCCAGAGACTGAGCGGGTCGGAAAGAAAGACCCGCCCGTAGAACCTGTCATGTGGCTTCGTGTGTTGGACTTTGTTCAAAATCGGACCCTTTCCGTCATGGCAAGCACCAGGCGTCTGGATGATCAGCGCAGGGACTTGGTGGAAGAGCTTCAAAAAGTTCGGCGGGAAGTAAGCCGGTTCAACACTGGTGCTTTTTCCGACAGGAAAGTGCAGGTACTGGCAATATTACAGTCAAAAAAAGCAAAGAAGCTGACCGTCACCCTCGAGTATTTCATTCCGGGAGCCAGTTGGAAGCCTGTAGATGACTTGACTTACGAAAGCCGCAGCCAAAAAGTTGTTTTGAGAAGCGCGCGGCGTGTGACCCAGGCAAC
>CAYSLH010000331.1:0-5251 GCA_964431605.1 uncultured Myxococcales bacterium | reverse complement strand
CTCGGGTTTCGTTCAACCCGCGCCTTATGCGGCATGCGCGCTTCGCACGACGTCCTTAAACCGATATAAGTTAAATGAAACTGGGGTACAGCCAGTTCAAAACCTACTTGAATTACGGTTTAATCTCTGCTAAGTTTATGGACAAACAGGACCATGAAAGAAGGTCCTTTTTTTAGCTTAGGATATTGCCATTATGACCATTTGGCCAAAAAGCAAATGTTATGCCTGTTACAGTTGGCTGTTGGAACTTTCCTGTAACAGGGGAGTTGGAATCATCCAATGCTAGAATCCTTCGTGCAAAGTGCCGGGGAGTATATCCACACCAATCCATGGCTCGCCATGATCGCGGTGTTCGTGGGGGGGATACTTACTGCGTCCAACCCATGCGTCCTCGCCATGATCCCCTTGATGATGAGTTTTGTGGCGGGTGGTAAGGATTCGGGTATTGGTTTGCTTAGATCTTTGGGTTATTCGCTGCTCTTTGTGTTGGGATTATCCTTGACCTTTACGGCACTCGGTCTGGCGGCAGCTCTTGCAGGCAGTCTCTATGGCAGTACTTCAGGTGCCTGGAACTGGATAGTAGCTGGCGTCTGTTTCGTAATGGGGTTACATCTGATGGGACTGTTGAAATTTACAATCCCATTGCCCTTTTCGCTTCAGCCCAAGGTGCGCGGTGCCCTGGGCGCTTTTGTGCTCGGTCTGCTCTTTGGATTCGTATCCGCGCCATGTGCCGCACCCATCCTTGTGGTGCTCCTGACGTACCTCGCCGGCTCAGGTAGATCTATACCATATGGTGGCTTGCTATTGTTGATATACGCCCTGGGCCACAGTGTGTTGATCATCATTGCGGGCAGTTCCATGGGGTTGGCCAAAAAGATTATCGAATCGAAAAGAGCAACTGGAGCTACGGACATTTTGCGAAGAGTGGCTGGGGGAGTGATCGTTTTAGTGGGAGTCTATTTTTTATACGAAGCGTTGAGCTAAAAGGTGTGAGCGTGAATCCGCACCTGGATGGAATGGAGGAGATGTCATGGATATAAAAGTGTTAGGAACGGGCTGTGCAAAGTGCAACAAGCTTTTCGAAGTTGCAAAGCAAGCAGTTGCGGGGGCTGGAATCGAAGCCACGGTGGAAAAGGAAGAAGGCATCGAAAAAATGATGACCTACGGCGTGATGATGACTCCGGCTTTGCTCATCAACGGGCAGGTCAAATCAGTGGGCAAGGTACCCAAACTCCAGGAGATAGTCACGTGGCTGATAAACGAAGAAGCCATAAATTCTTAACGCCGCTGTTTTTGTAGGAGGAAAACATGAAATCATCCGATACAAGCATTATCTTGGCCTTTTTATTGGGCTGCATATTGTTACCGGGCACCGGTTGCAGCACGCAAAGCCGCGCATCTTCGACTACGAAAAACAATGTAACAGCGTCCGCAAAGACCAACTCTTCCAATGCCTCTGTGAAATCAAAGGCCCCTGAAGCAAAGAACAAAGTCACCAAAGTGATCTTTGTGGGGCAGAAGGATTGTTGTGATTGTACCAAGGCGCGAATAAAGTCTACTTGGGGTGCATTGCAGGCTGCTTTGGCAGGCACCAAGGGAGTCGAGGTGGAGCGATTCGACGTGGATGTGGATGAAGCCAGGGCCGACAAGCTGGATAAGTTGGGAAGGATCATGGTCATACCAGGCATGTATCTTCTGGACTCGAACGGCAAGCTCGTGAAGTTCTTTCAGGGTGAGGTCACGGTGGATCAGATTTCAAAAGCCTTGTGACATCCCAAGGTTTATGAGCAGCTCTGGGAAATTCAGTCGCGTCGTCAAAGGACATGGAGGAGCATCTTTGGCATTGACAATATGTACATGTTTGCATATATCTTGTGGTCATGAATAAGGATGAAAAACGAAGAAGAATTTTCAAACAGCAGGCCAGGGTTCTGAAGGCTTTGGCCAACGAATCCAGGCTGATGATCATCGACAGGCTGGCTCTTGGCGAGTGTTCCGTCGGGGATTTGACCAAGTTGATCGGTTCCGACCAATCCACCGTATCCAAGCATCTGTCAGTACTGAGGTCCAACGGACTGGTGGAAGACCGCCGCGATGGAAACATGGTCTATTACAAACTGATGACCCCGTGCGTGCTGAACTTTTTTTCGTGTGCCACCCAGGTCATCAAGGAAAGAAGCTGATCTGTCAGGGTATATTTTTTTCTAAAAACATTGCAAACATGGCCATAAGGCCAAAAGAGAATACACCACCATGGAGGCTATTTAAATGAAGGATTGGAAGAAATTTCTTTGGCTGGTGGGGATTTTTCTAGTTGCCTACTTCTTACCCCTTGGAAATCCAAAAGTCTCCAACGCGGTACTGGAAGCCTTTCGGCTGTTGCAGTGGTACGCAATACATCACACCCTGGCATGCGTAGTGCCCGCAATGTTCATAGCCGGTGCTATTTCGACCTTCTTGTCCCAGGCTTCTGTTATGCGCTTTTTGGGGCCCAACGCCCGCCGCTCCACAGCCTATGCCGTGGCTTCAACATCCGGGATAATCCTTGCCGTATGCTCTTGTAGCGTGCTGCCCATGTTCGCCGGTATCTACACCATGGGTGCCGGACTTGGACCTGCCAGCGCATTTTTATACTCAGGGCCTGCCATCAACGTGATGGCTATTTTTCTCTCCGCCCGGGTCCTGGGGCTGGACCTGGGAGTGGCAAGGGCTGTGGGGGCGATTCTTTTTGCAGTGATCATCGGCATGCTCATGGCGCTTTTTTTCAAAAAGAGCGATCAGCTCAGAGTCAAGGCGGCACAGTTGCCACAGGAAGAAAAAAGCAGCCGTGCCCTGTGGAAAACCGGCCTGTATTTTCTGTGCATGATTTTGTTCCTGGTGTTTTCAGATTGGTACGATACCAACGATGTGACCATAACAACCAACAACGGTCAGCATATAAGCGCCAACATCCGTAGGTCCACGCAGGACAATGTGGATTTTCAGGTATACGAAGAGGATGGACGTTTGTCACCGGACGTGCAGCGTATCAGTCGCGATAATATTACTTCCATTGAACCGGTACCGTCCTTTACCCAGTCCGTCCATTCCATCAAGTGGTACCTGGCGGGCTTGATGGGAATTTTGGTTTTGCTCATGGTATGGAGGTGGTTTTCTGCGCAAGAGGTGCGCCAATGGATGGGGGCCACCTGGGATTTCGGACTGCTCATCGTTCCACTATTGTTCGGGGGAGTGTTCATAACGGGATTCATAGGTGGAATTATACCGGAACATGCAGTCGCGTCGGTGGTTGGAGGCAATGGTCTGCTGTCAAATTTCGTGGCATCTTTCGTGGGTATGATTTGGTATTTTGCCACGTTGACGGAGATCCCCATAGTGGAGATGCTGGTCAGGCTGGGCATGGGAAAGGGCCCTGCTTTGGCTTTGTTGTTGGCCGGTCCCGCGCTCTCTCTTCCAAGCCTGCTCGTTATATACAAAGTGGTTGGTGCTAAAAAAACTTTGGTTTTCAGTACGCTGGTGGTTGTGATGTCAACCCTGGTCGGCTGGATCTTTGGTGCGTTTTTTTAAAAAATCTTTGGGAGATATCATTTCAAGCTCATAGTGATATATACTCCGGAGGAACAGTATCGAGGCTTATGGAACCGAATCGTATCGCGTGTGTTTTGGCTGGGGTTACATGATCGGTGAGCAAAAAATTTGCCAGAGTTTTTTAGACGAGTGTTTTCCCTCAGAGACCAAAGTGGTAAAAGCTCTGGTTCCCTATTTGCATCCCGCTGGATACGGCCCGCAGCATGTTTTGTGGAATGAAGGGGATAAGGATGGCCGTCTAGTGGTGCTTGATTCGGGAAGGGTGAAGATTCTTAGACATCTGTTAAATGGTAAGCCCATACTGGTATATGTTTTTGGCCCTGGAGACGTGTTTGGATTTTTACCCTTTGTAGACGGCGGAGTGTACCCTGCCACCGCCATTACCATGGAACCGGTAGAGGCGAGGGTCATGTCCCGAGCCAAGCTCCGGCAAGCACTCAGGGCTGAGCCGGATTTGGGTCTCATGCTGCTTGCTACCCTGGGCCGTCGATTGCGGGATGCTTTTGTTCGAATCGGAGATGCATCCATCCGCGATGCCATGGTACAAACCTCTGCCGCCTTGGTGTCTTTGGCCACCAGTGAAGAATTGCAAAGGCCATTGTGCGTGGTGGAGATTCCAGGACCAAGCTATTCTCTGGCAGAGCAGGTCGGGCTTACCCCTGAGAGCTTTTCAAGGGCCTTGACTCGCCTGGTCAACGCGGGTGTTTTGCACCGAATGGGGCCGAGAAAATTTCAGGTCCTGGATGTTGAATCCCTCAGAAATGCTGCTGCCGGCAGGTTGGCTGGAACCCACGCCATCGAGTAACCTGGTTCGGTTTGACTTCGCAACCACGTCAATAAACCTTTGCATTTTTGTTTGCTAATGGACTCTCTCCTGGGGATCGAAGAATAGCTACCGGCAATAGCTACTGTCGTTGATCACGATCAATGCATGGGTCCAATGCAGGTTTTATATTGGTCAAAAGGATGGATGAGAAAGAACGCGACGCTACTAACCAAACCTTGAAAGGAGCAAATATCATGATCGATCCAAAGGAATTTTTAGAAGCGGGACAGAAATTGCATGGACATGTTTGCCCAGCTATGCCCCTTGGCTTGCGAGCTGGTGCTGCCGCCATGAACAAGCTTGGGGTCGAGAGGTCGAAGGACGGACAACTCCTTGCCCTGGTTGAACTGGGCGAAGGCCACTGTGCACATTGCTTTGCAGACGGGATTCAGATGATCACCGGCTGCACTTTCGGAAAGGGAAACATAAAGCAACTTGGTTATGGCAAATTTGGTTTGACACTAGTCGAAAAGGCCACAGGACGGGCGGTCAGGGTCGTGCCAAGGGCGGAAGCACAGGGCGCGACCAAAAAAACCCCGTTTTTCAAAGAGTACCGCGAGAAGGGAATTCCAGCATCTCAAGTCCCCATCGATGTGGTAAAGCCTCTTGTAGACCAGGTCATGGAGGCTGACGAGGAAAAGATTCTCAAGGTTGGCGATGTCCATCAGCATGAGTTGGAAGCAAAGATCGAAACGTTCGCCTCATTCGTTTGTGATCGCTGCGGTGACATGGTGGTCGAAAGATACGGCAGGTTGTTCGGCGATAGGCATGTTTGCATTCCCTGTCAGAAGGAGTTGCTAGAAGGCAGCACAGATTGATCCACTGCCAGAGTGGCGG
>CAYSLH010000330.1:0-5315 GCA_964431605.1 uncultured Myxococcales bacterium | reverse complement strand
GGGTTTTCGTCCGCCTCCCGCCTCGCGGGTACGTCCCGGAGTGAACTTTGGCTGTTTTGATGACGACCTGGATGGTTTGGGCCCAGGAATAGGCTTATCGTCTGCAGACGGTGCAGCCAGTTCCATTGGTACCGGTGTGATATAGCCCATTTTAACGGCCATTTCGAACATCGCCTGATTGATCAGCGCAGCAGCGTCGGTTCCTGAATCATCCGACATGAGAGCATAAACGTCCCAAAGTTCTTCAGAAATTGCCACCTGCCGCGGTCTTCCCGATGGACTCACGATTTCGCCTCCTGGTGTGATTCTACGGGAATACACCATTATAAATGGAGTTCAACCCATACAACCAACTATCAAACCAAAGCTTTTGGATAAGTTATCAAGTACTTTGCACACCTGTCAACTTTCCTTACATCTGGAACAACAAAAAAATCAACAACACAATGAAGAACCATCCGGCAAATGATCCTTGAATTGATCCGGACTTACATCCGAGTCTATGACAACGTTGGCTCCGATACGGACGCCATCTGGTATCTCGACTCCTTTACCCACGACCGATAGTCCATCCAGAATGCATTTGCTGAAATCGAGGTTTTCCGCGGCAGCGCGTCCTGCATCTATGGATGTGCCCTTTCCAACCTGGACCCTTTTGTCCAAAAGAGCTCCTTTGACATGGGCGCCTGAATGAATGACCACTCCATCCATCAGAATGCAAGATTCAACCGTTGCTCCAGGCTCGATTCTGACACCTGGAGACAATATGGAGCTTTTTACGTTTCCACGCACCAGGCAAGCGGATGACACCAGGCTGTGGACACACCTGGAGCCTTTTGAAAACACGGCTGGAGGCTGGTCGCCCCTAGGTCCATCATCGTCCTTGGTGCAAATCTCCCATCGGTCCAGATCGAGACCGCTTTTTATGTCCAAAGCATCCATGTTGGCATTGTAATAGGACGAAATGGTTCCCACGTCACGCCAATATCCTTCGAACAGGTGGGTCGAGACCCTCTTTTCGCCGAGAAGTTTGGCCATGATATCAAATCCGAAATCAAAACCCTGCTTCGTGGCAACAATACTTTCCAGGGCATCTACCAGACATTCCCACTCAAACAGGTAAATGCCCATGGAGGCGAGTCGTGTGTCTGCCTTCTTGGGCTTTTCCTCGAACCTGGTAACGAGCCCTTGCTCATCTGTCCATACCATTCCAAATCTTGATACATCCATGGGATCCACGTTC
Source organism: uncultured Myxococcales bacterium (assembly GCA_964431605.1). Lineage (GTDB taxonomy): Bacteria > Myxococcota > B64-G9 > B64-G9 > B64-G9 > JALVPF01. The sequence goes on along the minus strand of CAYSLH010000330.1, from coordinate 4,072 downwards.
ATCACCGCAATGGTCAAATCCGCGTTCCTGGAAAGATGGTGCTCCAGCATTTTCCGATAATCCATGCGGTATATGTGATCTCCACTGAGAATCAAAACCCGTTCAGGAGACATCTGTTTCATGAAGTTGAAATTCTGCCAAATGGCATCTGCCGTCCCCCTGTACCAATCACCAGCCTCTTCTCCTGTCCTCGGGGGAAGAATTCTTACCCCACGGCGTCTACCCCTGAGGTTCCACGCACCACCCACACCAACATGACGCATCAACGACAAGGGCTTGTACTGTGTCAAAACTCCTACCCAATCAAACCCTGCATGCATGACATTGCTCAAGGCAAAATCGATTATTCTGTATCTGCCGGCAAATGGAACAGCTGGCTTTGCTCGTTTTTTTACCAACACGCCGAGACGAGTACCACCACCACCAGCGAGCAGCATGACCAGTGGCTTTTTCACGCATCACCCCCATGGTTGCCACCCAGTGTGCCACCGCTGGACAACATCACCTGTCTCTTTTTTTCACCACCACGGAAATCATCCTGTGACAGGTTGGGATGCAAGATGCAGTTTCTACCTATTATCGCATTAGGGGGTATATGAGTATTTTTCCCCACTACTGTAACCCCACTTGACAAAGCATGGGGAGAGGTTCGGTTGGGGCCTAGAATATCACCTGAACCCACTAAAGCGCCTCGGCCCACCTCAACGGACCTGTCCATCACCACTCCGTCTATGACCGCGTCCTTTCTGACCACAACGTTGTCCCAAAGCACACTATTGGTCACCACTGCCCCCTGTTCAACACACACCCCAGGGCTCAAGACGCTCGATGTAACAGATCCAAAAATGCTGGCGCCAGGACATATGATGCAATCATCACAACTTGCATGTTCACCAAAACGAGCCGGGGGCATGTCTCCCAACCCTCGAAGAACCTTCCTGGTCCTTATGGGCCAGTGCTCCAGATCGATCAGGGGATCGTCGCCCAACAAATCCTTATGGGCCTCGTGATACTCGTCGACGGAGCGCGAATAGTTCCAATATCCGTCATATGTGTAAGCTCTGACGTCATACTGGGCAATGGCAACGGGAATCACATCAGAGTATAACTGATAGGTCGAAAATTCGGTGAGGCCTTTCTCCAATAATTCAAGCAAGACCTTGGTACGAAATAGATAGACGGTCAACGAAGCCAACCTGGATTTTGGTTCTTGAGGTTTTTCCTCGTAACCGACCACACGATTGGCTTCATCCACCTGTGCAAACCCATACCGTCCCCTTCCCATGGATGGCTCCATGTCCTTTACCGCCATGGTAAGATCAGCCTTGGTGTCTCTGTGTTCGGCGATCATCTCGGCAAAATTCAAATTATAGACATGGTCACCCGATAGGATGAGGACATGTTCAGGGTCGTGATCCGTGATAAAATTCGTATTATGCCAGATGGCATCCGTGGTGCCCCGGTACCATTTACCCGAACTCTGACCGAGGTATGGAGGAAGCACCTTCGCACCCCTGCCTCGTCCGATAAAATCCCAAGGTTCTCCTGAACCGAGGTGATCGATCAATGACGACGGACGATACAGGCTCACCACACCCACTCGTTCAAGGTCTGCGTCCATTAGCCCGGATAATGCGAAATCTATAATCCTGTACTGACCGGCAAAGGTCAACGCTGCCTTGGGACGCAAGGCGGTGAGCACGGACATGTCCTCTACCCTTCCGCCAGCAAGGACCATGGCAATGATATCCCTCATGAGTTTTCCTCAACTTTTGCCAGATGCTCTCTGTTCCCCCAGGGGCTTATTGCATTTGGGGCATCTGCCGGCGAACTTGCTGATGTGCCCTTGCCAACCGCAATCGCAGCGAACGAACTGGGTGTGCTCCGAACTTTTCTTTCCCCGAAAAAACATGGATACGATACGGGCCAGGACGAATATGCCAACCAACAATGCAGCATACTTCAAAAGCACCCCTATCGTGATATCAGAAAAAACAACCGTATCCATTTCGACCTCGATCCTGGAAAAGATCCAGCAAAGCACGTGGATTCAATACAGTCCGTCAGGCTCGCACAATACGCACAATACGCACAATACGCACAATATCATATGAGTGTCGAACGTCTGCGTCAAGACCGACCCTGAGTTGCACGCAGATCAATGAAAGTTTCTGGAAGGGACAACTTGCCCCACTCTTTCCAAAGGCATCAATCTCTTTGCCATCAGGTTCACCACGCCGTCTTTTCTCTCCAACACACCATCTATCACCACGGCTGGCTCTGTTATCACAACAGCCCTGTACTTTTCGAACACATCAGGAGTGATTACGATATTGGCAAGGCCGCTCTCGTCCTCCAGGGTCAAAAAACACATACCCTTTGCCGTACCAGGCCGCTGTCGGGTTATCACCAGCCCTGCCACCTTCAAGCTCGTACCGTCCTGGTTCATTTCGAGTGACGCTGTCGGCAGCACTCCCATGGCGCGCAACCTTGGGCGATGATGGGCCATGGGATGAGGTCCCGTGGTGATGCCGGAGCATCTGAGATCGGCCTCGGTCCGCTCCACCGCGTTCATTTTAGGCACTGGGCTGGGTGTGGAATCTTCGGGTAAGAGCCCTATCAGCCCATGTCCTTCTGTCTCCAGAGACGCAACCTGCCAAAGAGCCTGCCTTCGCTTGAGACCAAATCCCACCAAGGCTCCCAACTCGGCCAGGGTGGCCAGTTCGTCCTCCTGAAGCCCGCAACGAGACTGCAAATCCCGCATATCCCTGAACCCGGAACGCTCCCTTTGCCGCACGAGTTGCTCCGCAGTCTGCCTGCGAAGACCAGTTACGAACTTCAGTCCCATGCGCACACTGGAGTCAGGCTCTACAGAACACTGCACCTGAGAGCGAAGTACGTCCACCGGCCTGATGGTCTGGCCGTGACGCTGGGCGTCTTTGACGATGGTGGCCGGATGATAAAAGCCCATGGGCCAGGCGTTTAGCAGTGCGCAATAAAAGGCCGCAGGGTGATGGGCCTTGAGGTAGGCTGAAGCATACACTATCAACGCGAAGCTCGCCGCATGGGATTCGGGAAAGCCGTAAAGAGCAAAAGAAGAAATCCCTTGAATAATCTGCTCTGCGTCCTGGCCTGCTATTCCACGCTCAGCCATTCCCCTGCGTAGTGATTCGGCCATGGCCGCCATTTTTTCCGGTGAGCGCTTGTGTGTCATGGCGCGACGCAGTTGCTCTGCCTGCCCGGCGCTGAAGCCTGCCGCCACCATGGCCACACGCATGATCTGCTCCTGGAACAAGGGTACCCCCAGGGTCCTTTCTAAAATAGGCTTCAGGTCCGGGTGGGGATATGTGACAGGTTCCCGTCCTGCTCGTCTATTGAGGTAGGGGTGTACCATCTTGCCCACGATGGGCCCCGGACGAATGAGCGCCACCTCTATGACCAGGTCGTAGTAGCAACTGGGCTTCATACGAGGCAGCGTGGCCATCTGTGCACGACTTTCGACCTGGAACACCCCCACCGTATCGGCCTTTTGCAGCATGGAGTAGACCTTTGAATCGTCTTGAGGAAGATGGGCCAGGTCGATCTTCACACCTTCGTGCACCTTTGTAAGCTCTACCGCCTGCGCCAACACCCGCAACATTCCCAAACCGAGCAAATCCACCTTGATGATCCCCATGTCGGCACAGTCGTCTTTGTCCCACTGTACGACAGTGCGACCGGGCATGGACGCTGGCTCCAGTGGTACAATTTCGTCCAGGCGTCCGGCCGCAAGCACCATACCTCCCGAATGCTGGCCCAAGTGTCTTGGTAGATGCTGCATCTTGGAGATGAGCTCCAAAGCCATAGGCACCAGGGGATCTTTTGTATCGATCCCTGCGTCTATCACACCTTGCATCAGTGCATCGGGATCATAACCCCAAGCGCTGTGATGGGCCCTGTGAGCCAACTTTGCAGCCTTTGCCCATCGTTCGGTATCCAGCCCCAAGACCTTGCTCACCTCGCGCACTGCCATGCGCTGGCGAAAAGTTATGACGTTTGCTGTCATGGCCGCGCCGTGGGGACCATAACGTTG
>CAYSLH010000329.1:0-5353 GCA_964431605.1 uncultured Myxococcales bacterium | reverse complement strand
AGGACTGTTGTTATTTACCAATGATGGAGATTTGGCAATGGCCCTGACCCACCCGTCAAACCAGGTTCCAAAAACATATCGAGCCAGGGTTCGAGGACACGTAAAATCACAAACCCTCGCACGTCTTACCAAGGGATTGAGACTCGATGACGGTTTTGCTCAGGCCATGGATGCAAGTTTGTTGAAAAAAAATGAACGATCCACTTGGATTGAAATAAGTGTGACAGAGGGAAGAAATAGGCTGATAAGACGGATGTTGCAGGCGGTTGGGCATAGTGTTCAGCGTCTCATACGGGTAGATTATGGGGGAGTGGAACTTGGGGACCTGGCTCCAGGAGCGGTTCGTGCACTCACTGATGAAGAAGTGCAGACTCTCAAAAATTGGAAGAGCAGAAAAAAGTTCGAGCGACATCGTAAGGGACGGGGAGGTCAAAGATGAAATTCGCAACTTTGTCTTTCACTGCTTCGATTTGTTTACTATTGGTGAGTGCTTGTGTTGATGAGCACGAGAGCCTGATGAAAGAACTCCAAAGCGCTTCTCCTGTAAAACGTGCTGGTGCAGTAAAGTCTCTGGCAAAACTCGGTGATGACGAAGCATACATGTTAGTCAGTCGTTCCCTGGATGACTCCTCCGTGGTTGTGAGGATTGCTGCTGTGCAGGCTCTTGGAGTTTTTGCAAAACGTGACACCACCGCAGCGATTTCAAGAGCTTCTCTGGATAATGACCCTGAGGTTCGCCTGGCTGTTGTAAAAGAACTTACCAAAAGAGGAGACCAGACATCCAGGGAGTTGCTCCTGAAGATGTTGATAAGGGGTGAGACGGACCGTAGCGTCAGAAAAGAACTTATCCAATCACTGAAAAAGATGGGTTGGGAAGGAGAGAGGTTGGCTGGGGAGATGTCTGAATCCCTCCTTGCTTCTGATCGAGACAAGTTCTCGAAGGGTACAATGATAGAGAGAGTCCGTGCCATAAAGCAGGCCGCACGTTCCATCAATCCTGGGGGGATAGACCTGGTCCTGGACGGTCTGAATGACAAAGACCCGGACGTTGTGATAGCGGCAGTTCGCTCCCTGGATGGAAGGGGAGGAAGCAGGGCACTGAGGGCGTTGCAATTGTTGATCGTAAATGGGCATAAAGGTGTTCGTTCAGCTGTGGTCCATGCCTTGGGTAAATACGGAAAGCCTGGATTGGAAATTCTCTCGGACGCTCTCAGGGATACGGATCCTGATATTCGACTCCACGCTATCGAGACATTCAAAAAAAACAAGGGAACACCGGATGAACGAATAGTTTGCCGGTTGCTTTTCGATGAGGAAAAGGCCGTTGCCATGGCCGCGGCATCCATGCTCACCAATCCCAAAAAATGCGATCTGAGCAAGTTGTTCCAGGGCCTAATTGGAAAGGATGTTCATGTAGCAAAAGATTCCCTGGATGTTCTTTCAAAAGTTGGCGGTGCCGGAGCAACAAAAGCCATCGAGGTCGCCCTGGAATCCGGCTGTACTCTGGACAAGCTGACATTGCACCTGGCACTTGTCAGAAGAGCTGGAAATGCAAAAAAATCGTTGAGGTATTTCAAAAGAGAATTCGATAAACTTTTTGATGAAATTACAAAGTATCAAGTCTCGTGGATAAAGAATAAGTTGCCACCTTTGATCGTTGCCGACGAATCTGACGAAGCCAAGGGAAGACTGAGTGAAGAAAAGCTAAAAGCATTGTACAAGGCCCATGGCCTTGGTCCGGTACGTCCAAATTCACCGAGAGGAATAAGTGATTTGTTGGCCGGACACGGAGAAGAGGAAAAAGACACATCAAATGTAAAATTGATTCTTCCTGTGTCAGATGAACAATTGGACAAGCTTGCCATGGCGCTGGAAGGGCTTATTCGCACAGACAAAAAGGAGGGAATCAGTGCGGTACATAAAATAATGGCACTGGCATCAACGAGATTTTTCATGATGGTTGCCCGTGTTTTGGATGAGTGCCGCGAGGCTGTTGCTTTGAATGATGATGAACTGAAGATCATGGAAAGGGTCCTGGATGAGGCTGATTCAAGCCAGGCTGAAATACTGGTCAAGTGGCTGGTTCGGACAAAAGACAGAAGGGTGGTTCCTGTTCTTTTGTCAGCAATAAAAAAATCGAAATGGAAGAAGAACATCGTCATTATCGATGGATTGGGAACCCTACGGGACAAAGCAGCTGTTGGTAAGTTGGTCGAGATGTTGGAAGGATACTCGTCGATTTCAGCGGCACAGGCTCTTGCCAAGATAGGTGATAAATCCGCCATAGATGGACTGAAAAAAGCCCTCAAGTATGCCGGACCCGCTGAGGAGATGGTATTCATGTACGTACTCGCACAGTTGGGATACAATGATGTCCTGTCCATGGTGGAGCCGGATCTCGATGATCCCAACCCTGAAGTCCGAAGGAACGCTGTGGTCATTTTGGGGGAGTTGGGTGGGCAGAAGGCAGTTCAGGCGGTGAAAAAACTAAGATATGATTTGGATCGATTCGTTCGCAAGGAAACTCAGAGGGTTATTGAGGAACAAGACGCTACGGGAGTGAAGTCTGATGTTCGGCAAGAAAAGACAGTTGAAGGACGAAGCAGCGACCCTGCTCCGTAAGGGAAAATACGAAAAAGCCTTGGAGTTATTCGCTCAGGTGGCAGAACAGGATCCTGACGACTATTCATCTCGTCGAAATCTTGGGTATATATTGCGCAAGCTCGGTAGGAAAGCCGAGGCAATAGATGTTTTTGAGAGACTGGCAAACGAATATGCAAATGATGGATTTCTTCTAAAGGCAATAGCCACATGCAAAGTAGTGCTGGAGATGGACCCCCATCACAAGGCCATTCAAGAGAGACTTGCAGATCTGTATTCCCGCAGAACGGCAACGCCTTGTCCCAATGTCAAAGTCATGGCAGACGTGAATTCGGACGGGGTCGTGTCTGCAGGTTCCATTGCGGTCAATGGTGAAATGAACAACGAGGTATTGGAAATACCGGGGGATGACGAGACCTTTGAAATTCAGCGAACCACTTCTTCTGAAGATGTCTTCGGAATGGTGGAATTGAAGGATACTCCAGAACCAAAGAAACGCGATGTAACTGACCAACAAGCAGATGAGCACATAGCGACAGATTACATCGAGATGATTGAGTTAGAACCCATTGAACTAGAACCCATTGAACTAGAACCCATTCCTTTGGAAACAGCAGAATCTTCAAAAGAGGCAGATGCCGTCAGTCCTGAGGCAAGTCCGCAACAGCTACAGCAAGCGCCGGCTTTACCCGTGGTTGGGACACTCGTTCAGGATGAAGATACCAACGATGCTTTACAAGATAAACCAGCTGATGGTGCAGTACATGTTCAGGAACCTGAGGAATCGGAACTCGTGGTCCAACCTGTACCAGCAGATCAACTCGATCTGGAATCGAAGGCTGAAGATAGTCAAACGACTCAAGCCGGAGAACCAAATGCTGAAAAGACAACAGGGGATAGTGATGTTGGAAGTTCACATTTTGATATCGATATATGCATAGAGATGGATGCCCCTGAGGCTGAACCCAAGAAGGCGGCATTGGCTCCAGAGATACCGCTTTTTTGTGATTTGGAACCAGCGGCTTTCGTGTCGTTGCTGGAAAAAATGAAGCTTGTCAGGATGTCAAAAGACCAGTGGATACTCAAGGAGGGACAGTCCGGATCCAGCATGTTTACCATTGCCAGCGGAAAGGTAAGGGTCCTGAAGAGAATTGCTCCTAAAAAACAACTGCAGTTGGCAGTACTGGGTGAGGGGACTTTTTTTGGAGAAATGGCTTTGTTACGTGGAGGAACCAGGGGCGCTTCGGTCCAATGTGTTGAATCTGGTGAACTGTTCGAGATATCGAGAGACTTGATGGACGAGGTAGCTTCGGATTATCCGGCGGTCGAACAGGTCGTGGAAAAATTTGCACAGCAAAGATTGCTCAGGAACGTGATGGCAACTTCTCCTCTTTTCAAACCTTTTGGAAAAAAGGAGCGAATAAGGATCGTGGAGAATTTTGTCTCCCGGCAAGTGGAAAAAGGACAGATCCTTGTGAGAGAGGGGAAGGAATCAGACGGATTGTATGTTGTTTTGCGTGGACGTATGGAGGTGTTTTGCCAGACTGAAGATGGAAATGACATCGAAGTTGGGACCCTTCGGGAGGGTGATGTGTTTGGAGAAATTTCCTGTCTTCGCAAGGAACCTGCCATAGCTACGGTGAAGGCCAAGTCCAATTCAAGTGTCCTGAGGCTCCCGCGCGAACAATTCGATGCACTGGTGATATCGCATCCTCAAATACTTGTGCTCATGAGTGAATTGAGCGACGAAAGACTGGCGAAAACTTCCAATCTTCTGGCCGAGAAGGGTATTTTGATTTGAAAATATGACCTTGGTAATGACCTGAATATTGAAAGCTCGTCAATCGTTTTTGCAGCATCTGAATCCCAGACCCACCAGGTGAACACCCGGGCCTGCATTGTTTCTGAACCAACATGTCCACATGAGTTCCAAGTCATCTTCGAAGTTACCGCCGAAAAAAGGCTTTACGAATCGGCAGTCCCTGTCATCCGCACAGTCCGCCCACTCGGAAACATTTCCGCTGGAATCAAGAACCGAAAATGAGCTGGCGCAGTCTGGCATACTTCCTGTAGCAGAGACGGAACCAGAAGATGTATTGCACTTTGAGGCATCAAACGTGTCTCCATACGGATATGAAAGACCCGAGGATCCACCGCAGGCCAGGCTCCATTCTTCATCCGTGCAAAGCCTTTTTTGCCTGGCTTCGCAAACTGCTTTTGCTTCGTTCCAATCGATATCATCCCACGGCAGGACCCCTGGTTTGGAACATGCATAGGTTACGATAAATCCTCTCTGATCCGATGTGGCGTCTGGGCGCGAAGCTTCCCAACGATCAATCCAGAAAGACCTATCACCATCTACCACGTGGACCATTTCGGCGGTGTAATCCAAATCTTCGTCCACCTGCCCATCACAATCATTGTCCAATCCATCGCATATTTCTACACCCTGGTTGGTGTTGTCTGCTTGAGCAGAACACTCGGTGCCGTCATGAGCCTGATTACAAATGATGACACCGCCTGTCTTGCAAACACCCAGACCTGCCGAACAAGGCTGGTTTTTCTGGTCGAATCCTTCATCGACTTCTCCATCACAGTCATTGTCTAGATTGTCACAGAGAGTCTCAGTCTGTTGATAGGTAGAGGGATAAGTACATCTCCAATTACCATCCACACATCTGGGTTGTACATTTGCACAAACTCCCTGGGACAGACAAGTTATATTAGCAGCCCCCGGATCCTCGTCGGTTTG
>CAYSLH010000328.1:0-5389 GCA_964431605.1 uncultured Myxococcales bacterium | reverse complement strand
CCATGGGCGTTGCAATTCCAGGTTACTAGTGTGAAAGTATGGGCTCGAATCGAATATGGGAGGTGCTTGGGTATGAAACGTATACTGATGCTGGGTTTTGTCTTTGTGCTGATTTCCTGTAGTGGTGGTGAAGACACAACCGTGACTCTCGATCCCGACTATCTTCTCTTGCGAGACAACCTTCCTCAGGTGTCGTCCTGCAAAGCTTTGCATGCTTATCCATCATGGGGACGTGGCACCTGGAGTCCCGAGTTATTTCCTTCCACCCATTGGTTGGTAGATCACGGGCCTTCTTTGGCGCCTGTTCCTCCAGGGCTGGACTCTGAGGAAGTGGACTTGAGCATCGATCCTGAAAGTCGAACCATCAACGGTTCTGCCACAATCCAGATACTCACCAAAGAACCCACCGGAGTAGTGTATTTTAGCCTCACTGCTGCTCAAGCCGAGGTTACCGCTGCGGATCCTCCCGCGGCCTTGTGGTCTTATGAAGATGGTGTGCTGGAAGTGGTTGCCCAAGACGAGATACCACAGGGCCAGACATGGACCATCGAGGTACAGTGGAGTGACGAGAATGTAGAGCAGGTGCAGGACCTTTTTCCAGAAGGTGGAGGCTCTGTGCTGGCCAACCTCATTTCAAAGGACTCTACCTTTTTCACTTTTGGATATGATTTTTGGCCCAAGCTGAGGCCGTTAGGGATATTGCCGCAGGTGTTGTTCAGGGTGACCTTCCCATCCGACCTCACCCTGGTCATGAGTGGGGAGCGCACGGATAATGTCAACAACTCAGACGGTACCAGAACTGAAACCTGGAGTGTCGATTTTCCGACCATGGGAAACTTGGGTCTGGCCTTGGCAAAGTACGACGTTGCAGAGGGTAGCTGCGGGGATGCCAAGCTGGAGATTTATGCCAGGCCTGGCAAGAGTATCGATGATTATCCCATAGTACCTGGAACATATATCGAGGGTTTTCAAAAGGCTTGTGATTATTACGTCTCGTTGTTTGGACAACCTGCCGTCTCAACCATAAGGTTTGCAGGGGTGGACGAGCGCTTTACCAATGGTTATGCAACTCCTGGTCTCGTCTTAGTACCCAACTACATCTGGGATGACGACGGAACTGGTTCTTTTACTGAGCGTGATTTTTACCTGGCTCATGAACTTTCCCATACATGGTGGGGAAACGATGTGTTTTTGGGCAGGATGAAAGACGTCTGGCTCATCGAGGGTATGGCTGATTGGGCGGGATGCAACGCTGTGGGGGAGATGGAAGACGAGGAACACAGGACCAAGATTTGGATCTGGGAAGTCTCACCCTTTATCAACTGGCTTTACACCGGGGGAGATGATCAACCAGTGGTTTCCGATGACCTCGATAATTTGAAACCGGTAGTCTATTATGTAAAAGGTGCCTGGGTTTTGAGAATGCTTCAAAGCGTGGTGGGTGACGAAAAAATGGCACAGATCGTGGGCCAGTTCAGGCAGGCACACGGTTTTTCCGTAATGTCCACTGAGGAGTTTACTTCCCTGGCTGCACAGGTCTATGGCAAGGACCTGGACTGGTTTTTTGAACAGTGGCTCAACGGAAAGGGAGTCATGTCGTTGCGACAGAGCAACGAGACAACAGACGACGGAGTGGAGGTCACGGTGGAGCAGCTAAATTCATGGGCTGGTGATTCACAGACTTTTTACGAGATGCCCTTGGTGATAAGGGCACGCAGAGCAGAGCAGTCCTCCGAGCAAGAAGTGCACCTGAGTAAAGAAAAGGAAGCCTTTTTTCTTTCCTGGAACTGATTGATATTATTCCATTACCATGACTGAAGTGTCAGGCATTGCCCAAGTGCCGATGTCAGTGATAGCTTTTATTGGAACTGAAAACTCTTTATTATACAGATAGATAGTTCAGCCTGTGATCGTTTGTGCATTATGGCACGTGGATTGCTTGATTCTGGTTTGACAACCATACTGGCGTTAGTATTTATACAAGCCTGACGGAGGAAAGATGAAGTTGTCCGGAAGATTTCTTTTACTGCCGCTAGGGCTATTCGTCTCCCTCATGGTCCTGGTGCCGGGTTGCGGAGCGTTGGGCTTCGACTGGGGATACATGTGGGATGACACTTGTTATGATTGTCGCACTGTTTGCCAGGGAACCCAGGGGACGGACAGGGATGATTGTCTTTCAGCCTGTCATGATTGCCAAGGCTATTCCGTGTGTTTTTCCCTTCTCGATGGAGATTTTGAAGGTCAGACCTTGAGCGAAACAGAGTGGGACCAGGTCGATTGTAGTGATATCGAGTGATTTTCTGGTAGAAATTGTTAATCTTTTTTCTTTTTTCTTTTTTTCTTGCTCGGTAGGGGCGGTGGAACTTCTTTTGCTGATTGTTTTTTTGGAAGCACCAACGGAGTTGATGGCCTGGTGTGTTCTTGTGATTCCGGAATGCTGGTGACTTCATCTTGTTCTGGTTCGACCGGGTAGGTCGGTCCACCGAGGAGAAATCGTTTTTGGCTGTTGGAAGAATCGGAGAATGTCAGCTTTTTTCCTGGTTCCGTGTCCAGTTTTGAAAGGTTTACCTCCCTCGCTGCGATTACCTGCCACGAGTCATTGTCACCAGCCGTTATTCTGGGAGAAGTGTCTGCTTCCTGGACAGAGTAAAAAATCATCTCCACGTCTGGAGATGAGATCTCCTTCTGGGTGTCTCTTAGAAAATCTCCAGGTTTCTGTTCTTCCGGATACATGCTCACCTTGGCCGTATCGGAAGCAGCAGGAAAAATCGGTGTGTCGTTTGGTTCGTTGTTCTGAGGTTTTTTCGATACCTGGGATGGCTTGGTATCTGTAGAGTCATCCTGTTTTACAAAATTTAGAGGTCTAGGTTCGCCTATGATACGTCGGTATACACCCCGCAGTTTTTTCAAAGAATTATCCAGGGAGAGGTTTTCTTCCAAATAGATACGGGCCTGGTTGCCCAAGCGGGAAGCGAGTTCCCGATCCAGTAAAAGGCGCTTCAAGGCTTCCAATAAACCATCGGAATGCCCGGGAGCATAAAGGAGCGCGGTATGGTTGTGCTCGAGGATTTCGTCGATGGCCGGTTGGCCGGATGCCACGATAGGTCGTCGGCTAGCCATGTAGACGAGTACCTTGTGAGGAATGGACGCTGCACGCCTGTTTCGTTCGTGGTTGGACATGGGGGCGACGCAAACAGATGCCTGGGATACGATCTCCGCGAGATCTTCGAATTCCACGGGGGAAATGAACTCAACGGTCTTTGATAGCCCAAGAATCTGTATCTTTCCCTTGACCTCTGAGATGTTTGGATCATCTTCGGGAGAGAGGATCAAAAGACGCACCCGCATGTTCCTGGGCAGTTCCGTCAGAATATTCAAGAGGGGGATGATACCTTGCCATGGCTGCAAAGAACCAAGATACAAAATGGTTCCTGGTTGTCCCTGGGTCTCTGATGCTGGATCAAAGGTCGTAATATCCACGGCTGGCCTGATAGTAACTACTTTTTTCGAAGCAACGCCTCTCTTTAGTATGTGTTTTTTGATGGACTCGGATCCTGCGATTATTATGTCCGCCACATCGAAGCATCGTTCTTCTTGTTGCTTTAGAGAGTAAGATGTCTCAACAGACCTGGCCTCTGTGGGATACCTGGATCTGAATTCCACAGAGGGTAAAGAGTTGACCTCGAATATGAGTCCATATCCATCAGTTTTTTTCCTGGAGCAAAGCACCATGCCTTCCCAAATGGAAGTAAAGTGGCAACATGCGTATTCCTCGCTGTCCAACTGTCTGTTGAGGGCTCGTTGGAAGGCTTTTACCTTTTGAAGAAAGGTTCCTGTTCCAACTGGAACTCTCAACAGCCGAGCCTGGTGAAGTCGTTCTATATGGGAGAGGTCTTCTGTTTTCACAGACAAGGCGTCAACCTGGAAGTAGTGAGCAAGCTCCCGAAGGATTTGCTCTGACCAGCAAGCGCTGCCGGACGGGGCAGGAAGACTGTCGAATGTCGCATAAAGCACTTTCTTTGCGCCAGAAGCTTCATCTGCCATTTTTCACACCCACCCTTTTTTCAATTGTAGCTCATTGCTGACTTCCATGCATATCGGTCGCTCGGCCATGGTGAACAAAAAGATCCAACTGTTCAGGCGGTTTCAGGGGCCAGGCGCCCAGGTGCATGGATCTCAGTCTTTCAGAGACAAGATTAGCAAATTTGCCGACCACGTAGATTTCCTCTGCACCAGATTGCCTGGCGTATTCAGTCAACGAAAGAAAGTCAGCTGATATTCCGAGGAAAAAAGTTTTTTCAGCTATCCTGGCTGCATGATGAACAGATGATTTTGGGCTATCGGTAACAAGCGCAAAGCAGGAGCGTTCCAGGCAATCCAGGATATTGGAGTTTGCCAGATGAGGCGGCATGAGCAGCACCTCATCCCGTAAAACTTTTTTTGAGAGGCTTTTTACTCCTTTTGTGGGCAGTCCCATGGACGAGAAAACTTTGCAAAGGGAATAAATGCTCTTGTGTGCCCTTACTTCGATCCCTTGTTCGATAAACAAGGCTGCTATCTCCTGAGCTAATCCTGTCGGGTCAGCCAGGATAATAGGGTTGAAGTTTTTTCTCAGGGCGTTTTTGGTCCATTTCAGAAGGGCTCTTTCCGATTTCTCGATGGGATCGTGTCTGACCTGCGGATGCGCATGTCCGGAATCCATGACCAGTATGTCGCAGGAGTGAATCTTGGCCTGCTCTGTGGTACGATGGGGGTTCAAATCGAAATGCCCGGTATAGACCAACTCGAATTGGTTATTGTATGTTACTTTAAGCTGGGCTGAGCCTGGCATGTGGCCGGCAGGGTGCAATTCCAGCTCCATACCACCCAGGGAAAATGTTTGTTCGTATGGAGAAATGAGAAAGTTGGCATTCATCCCCCTGGATTTGCAGAGGGTGGCAGTGGATTCAGTGCATAGAATTTTTCCGTGATTAATCCTTTCACATCGATGGGAGTGAGAAATAAAGCAGAGATCAACCCTTCTGGGTGCATCCATCCACAATATGCTGTCTTTTAGATGAATACCTCGCCAGTACTCAACCTGGAGCTTGGCAAGGGAAGATTCGTTTTCAGTAGGCATGAGCCTTTGCCTCGTGGCAGGGGGAGGTGTTCCCTGCATACTCGATCCAGATCCTAGTCATGGGTTTGGCGCCTGTCAATTTCCAGGTTTTTCACCTCAGCCAACATGGGTTTTCTCCATGCCTGTCTGAACGGAACACGACTGCCATTTGACAGATCGCCGGAACTTAATGTTGCCTGATATTGCTGTGCGTGGGAGACTTCTGTTGGAACCTGTGCAGGAGATTGCGTGTCAAAGACAACATGAACTCAATTTCGAAAAAACTCTTTC
>CAYSLH010000327.1:0-5411 GCA_964431605.1 uncultured Myxococcales bacterium | reverse complement strand
CTGACAGCCAGGAGGCTTTGGTCAAGCTTCGTGATGTGTATCTAGAGACCAAGCAATATCAGAAGGCAGCCGGTATTATAGAAAAACTTATTGAAATAGAAGGCAGGCCCAGCAAACTCGTGGAGTTGCATGTTCAGGTTGCGGACCTTCTGCACAATGAATTGCGTGATGACAATCGCGCGGTCGATCACCTCAACCTGGCCCTGGATACAGATCCTTCTTTCGTCAAGGCCTTCATGTCAATCTCTCAAATCTTATCAGAGCGAAAAGACTGGCTGGCTCTGAAAGAAAACTATATCAAGATGATCAAGCGACTACCTGTCTCTGCCCACAAAACCAAGCTTGCTCTTTGGAAAGACCTGGGGGAGTTGTGCAGGGTGGTACTACGCAATCTGAACGAGTCCATCGACGCCTATAAGATGATCACCTCTTTGGACCCGGATGATGTTGATGCGCTTTCGATTCTGGGTGAACTCCTGGCTGCCAAGCAAGGTGGCACACAGGATGCCATGAATGCACATCATCGGGTTATCGCTTTAGCTGCGGACAGAATCAATAGCTACCGCTCCCTATGGAAGCTTTACAATAAAAATAAGGAATATGACCAGGTCTTTGTGCTTACAAGCATATTGCGGCATTTGAAAAAGGCCGATGCCGAGGAACAAAAAATCGTAAGTTATTTTTCAAAGCGAGCTCCGTCTGTGGCATCGCGGCCTGTAACAGATCATATCTGGAATACAGCCCTGGCCCATTCCGGGGTCAAGGTGCCGTTTACGAAGATATTCGGTCTGATGTATCGTATGGCTCCTGGGATGTTTGTGGTAAAGGACGTGCGTGATGTGGGGATCAAAAGGAAGGAACATCAGGTTGATCTTGCCAGGGATCGTAGTCTTTTCGCCCATAATTTCAGGCTTGCGGCTAAGGTGCTAGGCGGTCCGGATGTGGAGCTTTTCGCTCTCAAGGACCAACAGGCAAAGCAACTTCCTGGGATGGCAATTGCCATGACCAAACCTACCGCCATCATCGCTTACAAGGATATGTTCCAGCAGGATAAGAAAAAATACCTCTTGTTCCAGATAGGCAGAAAACTCGCAATGACCAGGCCGGAGTTTATCCTGGCGTGTGTTTTGCCCATTGTGGAATTGAATAATCTCCTGCAGGCTGCGTGCTTGTTGGTGAATCAAAACCACAAGGTCGAGGGGAATGCCAAAGGTGTTGACCGGGCTCGATCCGGTTTGAAACGTCATCTCGACCCAAAAGGTATGGGTATGATAAAACGGGCGGTCCATGAGTATCTTAGCAAGCAGAGAGCATATAACCTCAAGAGATGGGTCGAATCCATAGAACATTCGGTCAACCGTGCCGGTCTGATCACTTGCGCGGACCTCAGTACCTCGCTGGCTATTCTGAGGAGGGAGACCAATGGAGTAACACCCATGAGACCTGTGACCAAGGTGACGGAACTGTTGAAGTTCGCCGCGAGCAAGGAGCATTTCAAATTACGCAAGGAGTTAGGACTTGCCGTCGACGCATAGCCCTGCTTGGAAAGTTGTGCAGATACCCCTTGCTTTGGTAAAATTTTGTAATGATTGCTATTTGAGTGGATCTAATGTGTGTTGAAAAGAGTCTAACGATTAGGTGAACCAACAAAAGACGGGATTGCAACGATGAAGTTTGTTTGCAGCAACTGTTCTACACAGTACTTGATTTCGGACGACAAGGTTGGCTCCCAGGGAGTCAAGGTTCGTTGCAAGCGCTGTGGAAATGTAATCATAGTACGTCCACCATCTTCTGATGATATTGGTGAGGATCCATTGGCAACGGATCCCGGTTTGTCAGATGACAGATCCGATGAACAGTCTTTTCCCCAAGGCGCAGAAGATGGGGATGAGGTTGGACAGGCGTTTGATCAACTTCTGTCTGGTGGGCTGGGTAGTGATGAGGATGATGACGAAAATGATGATGACGAGCGTGCAACCGAAGTATTCAACCTAAACAATTTGAGAAAATCCGAACAATCTTTTGATGATCGAGACAAAATAGATCAGGTATTTGCAGATGCAGAATCTACCGAGCTACCCAAAGACTCATTCTCTTCCGACGAAAAGGCCCAATGGTATGTCGCAATAGGAGATGAACAGGTCGGTCCAATTTCCAAAGCGGAGATCGAAGCTCGATGTAAGGCTGGTGAAGTCGATGGCAAGACCTTGTCATGGTGCCCGGGAATGGATAATTGGCTTGCCCTTCAGGAGGTGGAGGCCCTGCGAGATATTTTTGAGTTAGTCGAAGTCGATGGAGACACAAGGGACAAAACCGATGTGGACTCTCCCATGTCCGGTGAAATGGAGAGCCAGGCGCAAGAAGACCATGACGAGGGGGAACAGTGGGCTCCATACCAGGGTTCTGAGCTTGCATCGTTGGTGGAAGAGGAGATGGCAGCTGTTGCCAGCTCTCCTCCGCCTGAGGAGGATGACGAAGGGGATATCCTTGGAGGAGTCGCGGATGATGACGAGGAAATTCCACCATGGGAGCAGGAAGAACCTCAGTCTGGAGTGGTGGCCAAACCAAACGATAGTTTTTTCGATTCCACTCTGGATTCATCCAGTGGTGGAGATACAGGAGGGTATGGTCGAACAGGTGTACTTGCTGGACCTGCTTATCTTGGCCCTCCCAGCAGTCGTTCGTCTAAGGGAAAATGGTTGCTTATAGGGGTACTTGGCGGAATAGTTCTCGTTGGTGGCGCTGTGGGGACCTATCTGATGACACGTCCGGCTGAAAAAAAACAGATAGATCAGCAGCCGGTGGTTCCTCCCAACATTTCTTCTCGTGATGTCAGAAATACCAAAGGTACGAGTATAAAGGCTGCGACTTCGAGTCCTGCAAACTCGACAGAGTCGGCTGCCACCAAAAAGGACGACGGAAAAAAGAAAGACCAAAAGGACAACAAGAAAGAAAAAGAAAAAAAGTCAGAACAGATGGTGGTTGTCAAGCCGACCACAGATACAAAAAAGCCATCCGTGAAAAAGCACAAGCAGCCTGCCAAGAAGAATCGTGGAAAAAAGCGCAAGAAGAGCAATAAAGGGTCTATTGCGAGAAATACGGGTAGTTCAAAGGCATCTACAAAGGATTCTTCATCCACTGGCTCTGCAAGTGTGGATTCGAGCCTTCCTAAAAAGCTTACCAGAGCTCAAATCGGAAAAACCATGCTGGAGTATGTCCAGTCCATGAGGACATGTGTCCAGGACCAGCATAAAAGAGATCCTACTGTTACAGGAGTGATGAGGGTCTCGTTTACGATTCAACCGAATGGAAGGGTCAAGGGTATAAAGGTGTTGACCAAGGAGCATGATGGAACATATGTGGCAGGTTGCATATCGTACATTATCAGGTCGATCCATTTTCCCAAGGCACAGGGACCATCCAAGGTTCCCATGCTGCCTTTGAAACTGGGTGGTTGAGAAGATTTTCAACCACGGCTGCTTTCTCTCTCTTTTTCAATACGCGTTTTGAGAGAGGCGTGGTACTGAGCTTTTTTCTGTTGGAGATCGCTTACTGAAAACATCTACAGAGTAAAAAGATCCGATCGTTTTCAAGGGGGAAGAGAGTTTGTTGTTGCAACCGTTTTTCACGGGTGCTAGATTATCGGAGTTTCGGCTTTGCTCCTGGAGGCTTAGCTAGATGCGGCTGGGCATTTTCTCCGACGTTCACTCCAACCTGGAAGCCCTCCAGGCAGTTGTGGATTCATATAAAAAATTAGAGGTGGATAAGTATATCTGCCTGGGGGATGTGGTTGGTTATGGCGCAAGTCCCAATGAATGTTGTGAAATCGTAAGGGACTTGGCTTCGGTGGTGGTTCTTGGAAACCATGACGCGGCCGTGTCAGGTCGCATGGAGTATAGTTACTATTATGATGCTGCCAGGGATGCCCTGGATTGGTGCGCGGCACGTTTGGAGCCAAAGCACCTGGATTGGCTAAAGAGCATTCCCTATGTGGTACGTTGGGATGATTTGTCGTTTAGCCATGGCAACCCATTGGTTCCCGAAGAGTTTGAATACATTTTTACGTTGGACCAGGCAGCGGAATTATTGCCCAGATTGGATGAGATGGCCGAGGTGAATTTCATAGGGCACTCTCACCTGACCAAATCATTCGCCCTTGCTCCAGGGGAGGTCAATGAAGTCGTTGCAAGGAGATTCGGGCTAAGAAAACATAGAAAATATGTCATTACCGATGGAAGCGTGGGGCAGCCCAGGGACTATGACAACAGGGCATGCTTTACAGTATTCGATACCAAAACTCGAGTTTTTGAATATCACCGGGTGGAGTATGATATTGAGAAATCCGCCAGAAAGATATTCGAAGCAGATCTCGCGGTGAATTTTGGTAAGCGATTATTCCTGGGCGTTTGATGGTGCGGTTGAAGTGGACATTTCTGGGAAGGGTAGAATATAGACTGGCACTGGAGCTTCAATATACTCATGCAAAAAAGGTTGAGGCAGGACACTACCCCATGCTGTTTCTTCTGGAGCATCCGCCTACCATTACCCTTGGAAGGCATGCTGATGATTCAAACATACTAGCACCCGAGTCTGAGATATCGGCAGACGGGTTCGATGTGGTCAGAGTGTTACGTGGTGGGGATGTCACATATCATGGACCAGGTCAGTTGGTAGGCTATCCTGTGGCCAATATTTCAGATGCGAGGTGTAATGTCCCCTCATGGGTGGAAAAGAATGCCAGAGCTGTCATCAGGTTTTTGAGCGATTGTGGACTAAGGAGTAACTGGTCAGATGTCCATCCAGGAGTATGGATAGGCAATTCCAAGATCGCCGCCATTGGATTCCATCTGTCGCGCGGAATCTCTACCCATGGATTCGCCGTCAATCTTGACCCTGATTTGTCCCATTTCGACCGGATCATTCCATGTGGATTGAGGGACAAAAAGGTGACATCGGTAAAGGAGCAGTTGGGCAGAAGTCCTTCCTTGCTGGAATCTGCAAAGAAAGTGGCACATAACCTGGCTGATGAGCTAGGATGGGAACTCGAACCAATGCTTGAGCCAGGGTTGGTGCTTGGTAGATCAAAGGATAATGTAGCTGAAGTTGAAACGCGTGTTTGAATCGGAAGGGTTGACCTTGACACATGGAAAAAAATCTATTTATGCATTTTTCTTTTTGAGCGTTTTATGGCTCTTTGGATGTTCCACTGAACATGGTAATAAGCGCCCTGTTTTTATTTTGGGTGTTGATGATAGGGCATCGGGGGGACAATCCGGTGTAAAGTTCGATACTGAAAAATGTCAAGAGTATCTGGCTACCGCGCTGGAGGAAAGTTCTCACCTCAGGCCTGTTGCCAAGCGTTCTGACAAGGCGATGAGGCTACAAGCGATAATAGAGATAGCCTCTGAATA
>CAYSLH010000326.1:0-5429 GCA_964431605.1 uncultured Myxococcales bacterium | reverse complement strand
TTGCAAAAAGGCCGAAGCCCGCCAGGTACAACCTCTTGTATCCAAACCTATCGCCTAATCGTCCTGCAGGAATCATCATCAGCCCGGTGGACACCAGCATAACCTGTATGACCCACCTGGATTGGCCTATGGACACATGCAGGTCTTTGCCCAAATCTGGCAATGCCACGTTGATGGTCGAACCGGCCATGGCTGCGAGGAGAGTCCCCACACCCACTACGATTATGACTGCATAAGAACGCATAAAAGGTACTTATCCACCTCGGTTAGATCATCCTGAGGGCCCCGTCGAGTCGAAGGGTTATGCCATTTATCATTGTATTATCCATGATGGTCTCGACCATGGATGCAAACTCTTCGGGTTTTCCAAGCCTCTTGGGAAAGGGAACCCCCTGGGCCAGGGATTTACGAACGTTCTCCGGAACCTTCGCAAGCATGGGGGTATCAAAAATTCCGGGTGCTATCGCGACCACCCTGATTCCGCTTCGCGCCAATTCCCTGGCAGCTGGCAATACCATACCCACGATGCCTCCCTTGGAAGCCGAATACGCCACCTGCCCCACCTGTCCCTCGAAGGCGGCTATGCTTGCGGTAAAGACGATGGCGCCGCGCTGACCGTCCGCGTCAGGTTTATTGTCCTTCATGGCCCAGGCCGCGAGTCTCAAAGCATTGAAAGACCCTAGCAGGTTGACCTGAAGCACCCTGTTGAAATCCTCCAGGTTCTGTGGTCCATCCTTGCCAATGATCTTGTTTGCGGTTCCTATTCCAGCGCAACATACCACGGCCCACAATGGTCCTTGGTCGACCGCAACATCTATGGCTTTTTGTACCGCGTCGTGGGATGTCACGTCGCACTCCACAAACTGCGCACCGCCGAGATCGTTCGAGCCCCTCTGAACATCCGCAACTACCACCTTGGCACCCTTGCCCTGCAAGGCCCTTACCACCGAAAGCCCCAAACCAGAAGCTCCTCCTGTTACAACAGCGCTCTTCGCAACTAAATCCATGATCCACACCTCCTTTTCCATGTTGGTGGCAGATAATATCCTGCAACGGCGAACGATAGAAACTAAAATTATTCTCTTTCTGTTTTAGTCAAGTGGAACTAAAATCCCACCCCGTCATACGTTAATCCATGGTGACGTTTCCAAAAACACCATGTGGTCTTGGAATCAAGGAGCTTCGATATGGACAAACCAATTGAGCAACTGACACTGGAAGAACTGGAGCAACGTCTGAAGGAAGCTGAACAAAGACTCCCGGCCCACTCGGTTCGCCCGTGGCAAATCGCAGAGATAGAAGAGCTGGAAGACGAAATAGCAAAAAGACGCAAAGAGAAAAATGGATAGAACAACCAGCTTAAAGGGACAAAGGACTATTTATGATCGATAGCAACACTGATGACTTTGCTGGTCGGCATCTTATCGTAGACGCCTCGACTTACAACAGACGAAACCTCACCTCCACCGATGCGGTATTCAGCCTGTTCGAATCGCTTGCGCGCAACCTGGATATGACCCTGGTTATTCCGCCCATCGTATGCCGCTATCCCTTTGCCAACAACGAACTCGAAGAGTTCTGTGATGACGTTGAGGAGGAACTCAAGACAAAAGCCGAGGAACTCAGCAAGGAGCAACCAGTCAATCTTGAACTCACACCAGTAAAGGTTATGAGACAATACTTGAGAAAACGTCAACTGGAAGACAGCGGTGTAACTGGTATCAGTATCTGGGCCGAGTCTCACGCGGCTATCCACACCTGGGATGAAGACAATTATTTTTCCTTTGACGCGTTTTCCTGCAAGGAATTCGATCCGGCCGATGCCCTACGACTGCTTTTGAACTTCTTCGACATCGAGACCATGAACTGTGTAAACCTGATGAGATATCAAAGAGGCGCACCCCGCATCTACCATTTCGGAATCAATGACCACTGGCATGTGATAAAAGACGGGAAAAAGGTCGGAGAACTAGACACCTATGACTTTATGTAGCATCTGAGCAGCAGAAAGGCAATCGGATGAATCTTGTTTGCTCTTTACCAACGTTGGCCTTCACTCTCGTTCTTCTGGCATGCAATATATCGTCGGCAAAAACGAGCCCCTTTACCATATCCTCCGATGACGGTGCAAACAGCATGGAACTTCATTTCGCAGCGCAGTTCCAATGGGAATACCTCTATGCTGGATCTGGGGGTGAGCATCCATACACGAGTGAATCGAAATTGAAATTTAGGAGGGTTCGTCCGGTCCTGAAAGGAACTCTCTTTTCCAAAGACATCTCGTGGCTGCTTCACCTGAGTATTGCACCTGGGGCGCTGGAATTGATGGACCTGTGGCTGGATTACAGGCTCCACCAGTGGTTACAGGTACGCATGGGACAGATGAAAATTCCGTTTACCCGCTATCGATTGGGATCTTACAAAGATCTTCCGGTTGTGGACTGGTCATATCCCACCAAGTACTTTGGTGCAGAGAGACAGTTGGGAATCATGCTGCACAACAATCTCAAAAAACCACCCAGGTACGAATTCCAGTTGGGACTCTTCAGTGGTTTGAACGCAAGAGCCGCAAACGGCATGGGCATGGAAAAAGTATACCTGGCACCGACTCCCAATCCATCCGACCTCGTGCATCCCCAACCTCAATATGCGCAGATGCACTAGGAGTTGGTCCTTCATCTGGCTTACCACCTTGGAAAAACACAGTTCCAGGACAAAGACGCCATGGAACTGAGTCTGGGCATCAGCACCGCCTGGGATCTGGCGCCCCGCGCAACCCATGACATTCATCTTCGCCTTGCCCCAGAAGTCAAGTACCGATGGTCGTCTTTTACCATGGGAGCTGTGGCATACCTGGGACTTGTGGACATGCTGCAGACAGACTCCCCCTACACTCCGGGGTTGACAGGTGCGGTGATATTCGCCAGGTACAAGTTTACAGACAAATACGAGTTGGCCCTCCGGTTCGCGGGAATATGGGTCCTGGAAAAACTCAGAGATGATGCATCGGCCAATGCCCGGTCCCTCGTTGATGCGCAAGCCGATGATCCAGCAAAGCAAGACCTTGCCGACAAACTCTCTTTGGCTGGCCACCTCCATTCGGAACAGGAAGTCACACTCGGCTTCAACTGGTACCTTTATGAAAACACCCTGAAGTGGAGTACAGATTTAGGGCTCGTAATGCACGACATGGATGACGGTCAATTACTCGATGCCAGGCTCAGGACCCAGCTTCAGCTGGCATTCTGAACATGTTCACCTCCGCCTCCAAGAGTATGAGAGACTACACACCCAAGGCGTCATGCCAGACCGCGCATTGACACAGAGACATCAAACGGGACGGAGAATCCAGGTTACACTGGAAGACCAGAGTAAAAAGTAGTATACAGTCCCGAACACTAACTCAAATGGAAATATAGAACATGCAAAACAACGAAAAAACTCTCAGAGACTCCGTTGCCATGAGATGGGCCATGCTTTTGCTTATCAGCTTTGCCATGGCAACCAACTATTATTTCTATGATGCCCTTTCCCCCCTGAAAGAAATCCTCAACACCAAGCTTGGTTTTTCATCCTCTGACTATGGATTCTTCGTGGCGGCTTATTCCATACCGAACGTATTTTTTGCCATGGCCGTAGTCGGAGGGATTATCCTGGACCGCATTGGAGTCAGGATAACGGGTGTCATGTTTTTCCTATCCATGGCCATTGGCTCCTTTCTCACCTACTATGGTGCCACAGATTATTACAACGCGGGAGGACTGGGCTACGCATTTTTCAACTCGTTCATGCACGACTACTCCCCCGCCTTGAAAATGATGTCTTTGGGATTTTTCCTTTTTGGTCTTGGAGCCGAGACTTCGGCCGTGGTCATAAGCAAGGCCGTAGTCAAGTGGTTCAAGGGCAAAGAGCTTGCCTTGGCGTTGGGTATAAACATCGCTATTGCCAGGGGTGGCATGGCTGCCGCCATGATCGTATCGCCCATGCTGCTCAAACCCGAGTGGACTACGGCCATATTTTTCGGATTCGTACTCATCGCCTCCGGCCTGGTGGCGTTCATTATCTATACGTTCTTCGACAGGGCCATAGACAAACAGATACGAGATGCAGGACAGGAAGAACAGAGTGAAGCATTCAGGTTCTCGGACTTGGTGAAGTTGGTTACCAACCGATCATTTCTTTTCGTGGCGCTTCTGTGTGTGACCTTCTACTCGGCAGTGTTTCCTTTCGTAAAATACGCACCAGATCTAATGGTAAACAAGTTCGGCATGTCCCTGGAGCTTTCAGGATTCATTGTCACGTTGCTCCCGTTTGGAAACATTATATTCACGCCCATATTCGGAGCTGTCTGTGACTACAAAGGCTACAGCGCAACCCTCATGGTCCTTGGTTCTGCGCTTCTCATCGTGGTACACCTCATGTTTAGCTTGACGATGATCACCCCATACGTCCCCATGTTCATACTGGGAATTGCTTTTTCCCTTGTGCCAGCAGCTATGTGGCCATCCCTTGCGAAAATCGTTGAAGAAAACAAACTGGGCACGGCATATGGTTTGATGTTTTCAATCCAGAACATCGGTCTTTGGGCCTTTCCAATGCTCATTGGGCACGTTCTCGACAGTTCGAACCCCGGTGTCTCCACCATAAAAGCCGGTATTGGAGCCTTACAAACATACTCCAACCCCGTCATGGCGTCTTTACTTCAAGAAATTGCGAAATGGGAGGTGTATGACTACACCAACCCAATCCTCATGCTTGCTGGTCTTGGTACGGTGGGAATGGTCTTCGCTTTTATGCTCAAAGCTGCGGATCGCAAACTCGGAACAGGACTGGAAAAGCCCAACAAAGAAAAAAAGCAGGACTGAGGGCCAAGCCTTAGCAGGACAAACAAATAGTGACAACACTGGAGGAATCAATGACAATGAAGACGAAGATTACGGAACTGTTCGGAATCGACTACCCCATAATAGGCGGCACCATGATGCACCTTGCCATGGTGGACTATACGGCGGCTGTCAGTGATGCAGGTGGGCTTGGAGTCCTGGCCTCGGCTAACTACAAAGATATGGATGAATTTCGAGATGCGCTGCAACAGATCAAGGCAAAGACCAATAAACCCTTTGCTGTAAACCTCAACTTCTTCCCTGCCCTAAACCAGATAGACAACAATCTCTACCTAGACATCATGATTGACGAGGGAGTAAAAATCGTTGAGACATCGGGGCACAAAGCGCCTGAAGAAATAGTCGGACGCATTAAGAAAGCAGGCATGAAGCTCATGCATAAATGTGTCGGTGTCAGGTATGCAAAGAAGGCCCAGAGTATCGGAGCCGACGTGGTAACCGTGGTGGGATACGAAAACGGCGGCGCTACCGGTACCCTTGACATCACTACCATGTGTCTCGTTCCAAGGGTAGTGGACAGCGTGG
>CAYSLH010000325.1:0-5429 GCA_964431605.1 uncultured Myxococcales bacterium | reverse complement strand
TGACCAGGGAAGCCCATATACAGGGTGAAGCATTTTCCCAAAGACTGGAAGAATTCCATCGACCCATGTTTCTGCTTGCACATCACGACGACGAGATAACTGCGGCAGGTCTGTTCCAACGACTGGCACCGAGGTTGAAAGTCGTGTGGGTCACCAATTCAGATGGTCTGTACTATCAGTCGGACATGGAACCGTCCAAATACGGGGAAATCCGAAAAAGAGAAGGTCTTGAATCAGCATCCATAGCCGGAGTTGATCAAAAGGATATCATATGCCTGGATCACTCCGAGGTGGATATATACAGCAGGTTGAGCCAACTATATTCAGGCCAATACCAGATGATCCACCTGCGTCCCTTTTTCAAAAAAATAAAAAATCAAATCCGCGATCTGGTCCTCGAGTACAAGCCCGATCTTTTAGTCACCCTCGCATGGCAAGGTGGTCAACCAGAACACGACCTTACTCATTTTTTTGGCATGCTGGCCTTGAGGGACCTGAAAAAGGACACAGGTAACCAAAGCGAGTTTATCCATTTTCCCGCATACGAATACGGTCTTGCCCTTGCCATGAGGTTCCACCCCCTGTACAGGGGCCTACGCATGAACATACAATTGAGCGACGAAGAGCTGACCACCAAGCTACACATGATCAACGCTTATCCTTCGCAGGTGGAACTTTTCGAAAAATTTCAAAAGGCGTTCAAGTACCTGGTCCGACCATTGAGCCTTGTGTCATCCACCCCCGGCACCATGGAACAATTCCTGGCACGGGAAGAGTTCGGACCAGTCCCCAAAAATCTCGACTATCGAATGAGGCCCCATCTTTTGGATTTCTTCACCTACATGTTCGATGACTTCGAAGGAACTCCTGTTACATTCGAACAAAGTGTAAAGCCCATAGTGGAAGCTTTTTTGTGAGCTGCTCCATCACAGCCCATACTTGCCGCGCATTCTCCCAGATAGTTCCTTCAAAACACCAAAAGCCTTTTCGACCGTCTTTTCTATATCAGGGTTTACCAAGCAGCAAGTGGCGGGTGAAATCAACCCCTGCCTGATAATTAGGTCTTTTGAAATTCCCTTTTCTTCCAGAAATGACCACATACCTTCCAAGCCTTTTTCCAATGTATCTACCGTCTCTTGCAAAAAGGGTTCAAAGTTGGTGGGCACCACCCCCCAGACAATCACCCCTCCCCTCTCTAAAAACCTCTTTATGGCAGGGGCATAGCGTACAAATATCTCCCCATTTGTGTATACATCCAAAGAAAGAACATCCAGGTCCAGATTGAGCATGAAATCCCAGTCGGGATTCCCACACAAGTGAATACCTCGTGGTCTATCAATTTTAGAAAAAAAGTACTCCAGGTCCCTTTTTGCAGCCTGGTCCCCATAGCCAGACATGGCGCTAAATATAAATTGCATGCCAGGCTCATCCACGAACATGAACGCATTGGGATTTTTTTCCTTCAAACGGGCCAACTGTATATTCACTCGCTTGGCTAAAAAATCCAACAAGAACGGGCGAACAGTATCGTCGAATATTATTGGTCTGTCATTGTCATCCACGACATTGAACCCAAGAGATACGGGTCCTTCCAACTGACCCCTTATGGCTGGAAATTCATTCAAGTCCATTTGCAAAAAAATCTGGTAAATCTCTGAAAACTTGGGGCTGACGTCCATGAAAGCCGGGTCATCCATGTGAGCCAATGCATATTCCAACTCCGACATGAACTTTTCTGCAGAATGAAGGACCACCCGCCTGTCGAAATCAACCACGATCCCCGGAAAATGCTCCGAGGCTTGCACGTACATGTCCTCGTAGTAGCTATAACGAGGCAGTTGAGGCCAATATGGAATATCCACATTCATGGCCAGTTCAAGCGCACGTTGAACATCCGTGTGGGGCATGACCCCCATGGCAGTGGTTAACAAGTCGCCAGGTATGGACATGGAATCTCCTCGAATAGAAGGAAGTCGAACAAAACGCGATACCCTATCGACTATTTATCATACTTTCCGGCTGACCTGTAGATTCCAGCACACTGGTCCATAGAATTCCATCAGGATGGATTTGCTTTCGCCTTCGAATGGCCACTTCGATGGGGACATGAACAAAGAGATTATTCCACGAACCTATGAGTGTCCCGGTTTTTCCGGCCATGCCGGCATGTACTGCGTGTTGGCCCAAAAAAACGCAAAAAATACGATCGTTGGGCGCGGCTGGAACGGATCTTATGATATAGCTTGGATCTATATACTTCACCGTGTGTTCCATGTCCTTGCTTCGAAAGTAATCCAAAATCCTATTCTTGAGCAGCACTCCTATATCTCCGAGTTTCTTGTTCCCGGAGGGATCCGTGCCCAACTCATCGTTGAACAACTCCTGGCCTGCGCCCTCTGCTACCACCAGTAAAGCGTGTCCCCTGGTTTTGAGTACATTTTCCAAAGATACCAATAATCCGTCAGGGCCATCTAGCTCAAAAGGTATTTCCGGCACCAGGACAAAACTGGCGTTCGCCACGGCTAACGCAGCATTGGCCGCAACGAACCCCGAATGTCTCCCCATGAGTTTCACTATACCAATACCATTACGAACTCCCCTGGCCTCTACGTGGGCACACCTGAGACTCTCCACCGCTTGGGCCACTGCTGTATCGAATCCAAAGGTGCGAGACACCATCCCTATATCATTGTCTATGGTCTTGGGAACACCGATCACTGCAATATTCAATTTACGTCGCTTTATCTCTTTGTTGATTTCCACGGCACCGCGCAAAGTTCCGTCACCACCAATGGCAAACAATATCCTTATGTCCTCACGCAACAAAGTATCCACCATGACATCTATGGGCTGTGGTCCCCTGGATGATCCCAGGAAGCTTCCTCCATTTTCATTTACTCCCTGTACGACTCGCGGATCCAAATCAATCAGCTCCAACCTACTTGCCGGATTGAGACCCGCCCATCCATATTGAACCCCCTTGATACGCCTGACTCCATACATGAAATACAACTCGTGGACCATGGAACGTATAACGTCGTTGAGCCCAGGACACAAACCGCCACATGTTACAATTGCCACTTTTACATTGGTGGGATCGAAATAAATTCTCTCTCTGGCCCCGGCTCTCTCGAATGCCAAAGGCTCTATGCCTTCTTCGACGTTGGCCTTCAACCGTTCGGGATCTAGATCATACATGACCAAATCCGTATCCGACATGAAACGTTTATAGGGCAATGGAGAAATAACTGTACATCGGCCCAGAGATTCCACACGTAAGGATTGATACAACTGCGGTTCTATAGGTTGAACGCTCATATTTCACCTCGGGTGATCACTATATGTAAAAAAACCAATCGACATTTTCAGAGATTTCTTTAAACCGTGACAGTCGTATGGAGGCTTATGTCACCACCAAAGACAACATATCCGAAACGAAAAAAGCCGGGCATAGCCCGGCTACAAACCTCAATTGATCAAGAGGCTATCTTATTGTTACGTTCTTTGCCTGAAGCCCCTTCTGCCCCTGTACGATCTCGAACTCAACTGCGTCACCCTCGTTGAGGCTCTTGAATCCATCAGCTACAATCGCCGAGAAGTGGACAAATACATCCTCCCCGTCCTCTTGCTCGATGAATCCGAAACCCTTGGAATTGTTGAACCATTTTACTCTTCCGCTTGCCACTGTCTTACTCCTCATTTTCTCTAGCCGCTGCCGATGCCGAAACCCATTTCCAAACACAACAACGACTATTGTCAATCAGCGTGGGCATATGCCCTAACCTCCAGTATCCCAATCTTGCCGAAATTGTACAAGACAAAAGACTACTAGAAGTCAACTGTGGGTAACTATGCCACTTGCAATCCAACATTGCAATAAAAAAATCACAATCGACCTCTTCCGATTAATTCCTGCCTGACTTCTACCGCACACAGCTCAAGTAGAGATTTTTCCACCTGATTTCACGAAAAAGCCTGCTTCGGAAGATCTTTCAAAATGTGACCTTCATCACAACTATATGTTTTTTATGGAATTTTTTGAACAATTTCTTTTTTTATCCGTCACAATTGACATAGGAAGAAAACAAAGAAAAAGGAAGGTAGCCATGTGGTGGAAAAACATTATCAGAAGATTGATCGCTGACTACAATCATCAACAAAACGAAGATAAAAGAAATTCTCCAAGATTCGAAGCCAGAATGCTCGTATCCTTCGAAAGCGAATTGTCCGCACATGAGACAAAGGGCAACGTGGGAATAGGCGGCTTTTTCTTTCAACTTCACCTTGCCCCCGAAGCAGGGGATGAAGTTGAACTACTGGTGGACCTGGAAGGTCAGCTCAAATGGATCCAAGCCACCGGCGAAGTCCTTGAAGTAGTCACCCTTGAAAACGGATTTGGAATCAGGGGCAAATTCACCAGTATCGCCTTTGACGAAGAAAGACAACTGGCCAGATGGCTGGACCATGAATCCGGAGTCGTCAAGATTTGCGACAAGAAAATCGGCAAAGCCCAAGCCAGGAGCGAACTATCCAGTGCTTCAGTAGGTTTCTGAAAAATTAGCCATCATAGAAGGCAAACTCGTCGATGCGGATTTTGAAGTAGTCACCTGTGATCATGATTTGATCGATTTGACTAAAAATCTGAAATACGATTTACCAAGTCCGGCATATCGATGAATGGATTACGGTTTCCCTGGTAGGCCTGTATACGATTGTTTCTGGCTCTTTCAAGATCATCCACAGGATCTGATTCGTTCCATTGTCGCAATACTGCCTCTTCGTAATCATTTATACAACCATCATCAAAATCCAAATTATCATCAAATACTTGGTCTCCTACAATATAACTCCTGTATCGAACCGCCATATAGAAATGGGCACGGGCAACGTCCCCCCGCATCTCTGGACGCACCTGATAGACCTTTGCGGCACCACCACCTGAATTCGTACCAAGTATGGACTTGCTGGAATCAGGATTGTCGGTCCATCCATAGTCATAGTTGGCACGAATCGAGTTGCTCTTCACGTCTGTTGGGAAGATATGATGTAAATCCGATTTCATGGGTTCCAACTTGTCGAATTGAGCCTGTGGCCAGGTATGCTCAGTGTTAAACCCTTGCACATATGCTTGGGAACCATCCCTTGGAAAACGAGTTGTGGACCCGTCATATACGCTCTCCACCCATCCATCATGAAGGTCCACCGCGGAAAACATTATGGTCCTTGCGCTGTTGACACCCAAATAACCATAAGATCGATGACCATCGACCAATAAAAACAAGGCATCGCAAAGCTCTTCATCTGACAATCCGTCCAAGGAGCTATAATCCATGACCGCATCTGAGTCCAGGTTCACTCCGGAGACCCCTTGTTGTGCAAACTCCGTATCTAGACCGCCATCGAGTGCGATTTCGAACCGAATAGAATAA
>CAYSLH010000324.1:0-5437 GCA_964431605.1 uncultured Myxococcales bacterium | reverse complement strand
CTCCCACCGTTCAGAAAAGAGTTCGTCTGGTGGGTGGCCCGTCACTGGGTTCGGCTCCGGCGGATGCAGGCTCTGTCCCGCTGGTGCGTATCCAGCCCATGTATCCACGAGATGCGGCACAGAGGCGAATAGAAGGATGGGTCATGTTGGAGTTTACCATTTCCACAACAGGGTCAGTGAAAAACGCGCGGGTGGTCAAGTCGCAACCAAGGAGAGTGTTCGATAAGTCAGCCCTCAGGGCCATTCGAAAGTGGAAATACAAACCCAAGATCGTCAACGGAAAAGCAGTGGAGACCAAGGGCGTCAGGGTAAGGCTTACATTCGAGTTGGATAACTGATTCGGAGTCATCGTGCAGCTGAATAGATCACACATCAACCGAATGCTGTTTGCACTCGTTGCCTGTTTCTTTTTGGGTGCACTTTCACAGTCAACCAGTGCTAGCGCAGGGGAGCGAAAGAAGAACTTTGTGGTTGGCAAATGGGCCTATCAGCGATTGAGCAAGGCTCACAAGTTTATCGCCAAAGGCAAGTATTCAAAGGCCCTGGCCGAAATGGAGTCCATGAAGCGCAAGCGAAAGCTCAACGATCATGAGCGGGCGCTCATGTGGCAGACCATAGGATTTATTTATTCCTCGCAGGAAAAATACCCTAAAGCAATCAAGGCATTTGAAAAGTGTCTTTCTTTGAATGCTCTTCCCTCAGGCTCCATGCTGGATACTCAGTATAATATGGGTCAGCTTTACATGGCCAACCGACAGTATCGCAAGGCGAGTCAGGTGTTGCTGGACTGGATAGGCAAGGTGGATAAACCAGCGCCTGACTCCAAGTACATTCTTGCACTGTCTTTGACTCAGACCAAACAATGGCACCAGGCGCTCAGATGGGCAAAGGACGCGGTAGCATCGGTGAAGCGGCCACAGGAGGGCTGGCTGCAATTGCTGATGTCCATTCACCTGGAACTGAAGCAATTGAAGGAAGTGGCGAATGTGTTGCAAAGGGTTATCACCCTGTATCCCAAAAAGACATATTGGATGCAGTTGTCGGCAGTATATGGGGAGCTGAAACAGAGTGCGAAAGCCCTTGCAGTATTGGAACTGGCATATAAACAGGGCATGCTTACAAAGGAGTCGGAGTTGAAAAACCTGGCTTCATTGTACATGCACGAGGGAATTCCATACAAAGCGGCACAGGTTATCGAAAAGGGCATGGCGTCTGGTATGATTAAAAAGACCGAACGCAATCTTACCATTCTTGGTGAAGCATGGATAAGGTCCCGGGAGTTTGACAAGGCGATCGGTCCTTTATCGAGTGCCGCCAAACTCTCTAAAAACGGAAACCTGTATATTCGCGTGGCTCATATCCAACTTGAAAAGGAACAATGGAAAAAGGCCATCTCGTCTTTGAACTCAGCATTGGGTAAAGGTGGATTGACGGATGCGGGAAATGCATATTTGTTGCTGGGCATTGCCAATATGCGCCTGGGCAAATTTGCTGCCTCGAAGAAGGCTTTCAACAAAGCCATGAGCTTTTCCAATACGAGGAAAAGCGCTGAAAGTTGGATGAAGTCTCTGGCTGAAAAGGTCACGAAATAGTTTTACGTCTTAGGGCTAATAACACCACCAGCAGCAGGGCTGTCAAGTATCCTCCATTAGCACCGGATTTTTCGTGAGTACAGCTACAGCCTTCGTCGTTGGTTTTTACTTCAAAAATGGAATGAGTCGTGTTTGTGATGTTCATGATCGTTGCCACGGCATCTCTGGGGCCTGAGAGGGTGTCTTCGTCTATGGCAAGGTGACCTATGGTCGCATTGTTCTGATCCTCAATTTTCAGATCTCTGATGGTTATACCAGGACCAAGGTCTACGGTCATACCGGGAACGAATCCTTGACCCGTGATATGGACGTCTTGTAATTCCTCACCAGGCGATCCTTGTGACGGCTGCATTTGTTCCGGAGTAGGAGGCTGAAAATGTCCTGTGGCCACCAGCGCGTACCCTTGGGCATCGGAACCTTCCTGGCCATTTCCTGGCACTGACTCGGCGCTGACTTTGACTTGCCACCATCCTGAATCAGGCGATTTGATGGTAACTACTTCCAGATTGTTGAGCTTGTCGTGTTCACCATGCCAGGATGGCTGGCTGAAGCCAAATCCATCGTATTCCTTATTGCCCAAATAAGCATTACCATCCGGCGGAATGACTTCCAGGTCAAGATTGTTTACCAATGTCAAGGATGCACCAGGGGCAGCAGCAGGGTCGCTCCATACAAGTACGATTTTCATCACAGTATCAGGGACTGGTACGGGAAGGTACCATGTCTTTTCATCGCCTGTGCCCAGTGGGGCATTTCCAAGGGGGTATGCAGGAGGCTCTGCTGTTAGCAGTGGGTTTGAAGGGGAAGGGTTTGGCACATCATCCAGTAAAATTGTGTGTGTGTCATCACCATCGAACCAAAGGGAGTTTTCCAGGTTTATCCGTCCCCAGCCTTGTTCGAACGAAGGCGGTTGAGTCAGAGCGAAGCTCGTTCCCATTCCTACGATATCACCGGTCAGAGGACTGGCCCCGGCAATAATGGCGGCTTTGATGAGAGCATTGGATGGAGTGAATCCATCCGAAGTCTCTCTCTTGCCTGTTTTCCAGAAGCCCTCTGTGAAGTATTGTCGAACAAGGGTCGCAGCACCTACAGCAATAGGAGAGGAAAAAGAGGTTCCAAATGTGGGCCAACCCTCGTCCACATTGCAGTTGTCGTCATCGTTGTCGCTCATGATCTTGTCCTTGTTGAAAATGTCGCAACAACCTTTGTTGATTGCCGTGTTTGTATCCGAGGTTGCTGAAAAGACCATGCCTGGTGCGACTATGTCGGGTTTGAGCCTGCTGTCCGCGGTGGGTCCCTGACTGGAGAAAAACAATAGGTCTTGTTGAAGGTTGTATACGTTTCCGTAAATTTCGAATTCCACCGGGCCAGATGCTCCGGCCACAAGGGTGTTCTTTGCCGTGGAACCGGTCCCGCCCAGACTTTTTTGGACCAGGTTGCCTTGATCGTCCGAGCCAGAGTTGCCGGCTGCAAATACCACGAGCAGGTCATTGAGTTCCCATGATGCTTGATCAATAGACGCCGAGTCGGAATCGTAGGCCACGGAGATGACAGAGCTTCCGTAAGAGTTGTTGTGTATCCTTGCACCGGTGTTGTAGGACTGGAGCAAAAGGTCATACATGGATACGCCAAGCAACCCATTCAGTGCTCCGTTTTCTGCTCCGATATCCTGGAACACGATTCTTGCACCAGGTGCCATGCCATCCTGGGAGTCATGCCCTGCCGCGGAGGCTGTGGCAGTGTGTTCATAGTTGTCACCAGCAACGTCTCCTACCGTGTGTGTCCCGTGAAATCCGCCAGACCCATCATCATAGGCGTCTGCTGAACCGATGACATAGTAAGAAAGTACCTTGTTGTCCGGATTGGTTACTGCATACTCCGGTGGCTGGTATTGCTCGGTGGCCAAAGTGACGTCCAGGCGATCTGGTCCAAACCTAAACTGACACGCATCTGCGTCAAGACCACTGTCGGCAATGCCCACAATCTGTCCGTATCCATTGATGCCGTGCTTCCAAATGGTCCTTCCAAGAGATTCGTCCGCGGATTGGATAAGCCACGAGGAGTTATCGTTTTTGAACTCCATGGTGTGCTGAATTTCGATCCAAAGAATATCCGGTTCCGTTGCCAGTTGTAGTACCAGACCTTCCAATTCGCCAGGTCGTACTCGTATCCATAGCATACCCCTTCCGGATGCGTCCTGGACCAGAAGGGGAGGTGAGTCGGTTTGTGAGAATACAGATGCACGTTGGGCTATTCCGGATACGGATCTATGGAGAAAAGTTACGGCTTTTATGAATAGAGGGCTTGGCGCCAGGATGTGCCTTTCGATTGTGTCTCGAAGCTCCACCGAGACCTTGTCCTTCAGGTGCAGAGGACCTGACCATGTGTCTGGGAGGTCCGGGGCATTGTGAGTAAGACCACTCACGATGAAAGAATTTTGCCCGATGGACTCCAAAATCCTATAGCCGGCACTTTTGAGGCTCTGCAACTTTGAATCCGTTACGGGAGCGAGAAAATGAATAGTAAAAACCTTCGGAACAAATCCATCAAGAAGTAGATCCTGTTCTGCCTTTTCAAATATGTCAGCGTGACCGAAAGCTGATTCCGGGGCAGCCTGAAGAAAACAAAT
The DNA here is from genome assembly GCA_964431605.1 of uncultured Myxococcales bacterium. GTDB lineage: Bacteria > Myxococcota > B64-G9 > B64-G9 > B64-G9 > JALVPF01. The sequence goes on along the minus strand of CAYSLH010000324.1, from coordinate 1,216 downwards.
GGTAAAAATAAACAAGCTTGAGATTTTCATGAAGTCTCCATAGTATTTTTCAGATTGGCAAGGTTTACAAATCTCCCCTGACTTTTGCACATTGGGCGGGATCTTTTCAATACAAGAAGTCGGACCGGATTTTTCATGCTGGCATTTATGACAGTTTTTCTGATCTTGAGCATTTCGATGCGTAATTTTTTTCTTCTTTGTGTGGACACAGACCAGCATCGTGGGTAACTTAGATGATGGAGGAACTGATGGACAATATGGATACACTACAGTTGTTGATACTCATAGGTGTGTGGATCGTGATGCAATCCTTTGTGCTCCCCCGCCTGGGAGTAAACACCTGAATGAGTGCTTCCTGCCGGGCCGGCGGGAAAGATGCCGAACAGGACGAGCCAGTGTGTGATAGCGAATCAGAGAAGAAGGACAGCAGAGACGAGAATGGTTAGCTCATGGAAAAAATATAAATGGCCGATTTTACTCAGTGTGGTCGGTGCTCTTGTAGGGCTTGGCCTTAGCCTTGGGCTGTCTAGTGCCGGCGGTGGGTGAGTCTTGACATGTAACCCCGCGGTCGCGGTACCCTTATTCGCAGTAACAGGCTTTTTTCTTGGTTTTGGTCAGGACCTGGATAAGGATTGATTCACAGATGGCTTGGTGCATTTTTGGGACGATCGAAGTTTTTTGATTTACCAGTTCTTTAGTTTACCTGGGAACAAAGGTTTGACAAACGCTCGGCAATTGGATTTTGGCTTTGGTATCCCTATAGCCCGTCGCAGGAGGCTGATAAACCCAGTGTGGTCGCCGGTCTTGAGGGAGCAATTCAAGCAGCGCCTGTCTAAGTATCTGACCAATAAAGCATTCAGCGTGAAGTTCAATGATAATTCCTCAACCGTTATTTCGGTAGGGCGACGTTATGGAATGGTGGAGATAAATCTCCACCACATGTTTATCGAAGCCCCGGAGGGAGTGTTGGCTGCCTTGGCGGAGTTTGTAACTGGTGGTAGCCGCCTGGCCAGGCGGCTGGATCGCTTCATAGAAAGGCAACAAATGTGGTTGGTCCGCAAAAAGGTTGGTAACAGGCAACGTCCTGTCGCCTTGGCAGCGGGAAAGCACTATGACTTGGAATTGATTCGCGATTGTCTTTCAAAAAAATATTTCAAGCGAAATTTGGATGTGGACATTGTCTGGGGCAAGAGGAGAAAGAAAAGCACTGCTCGAT
>CAYSLH010000323.1:0-5495 GCA_964431605.1 uncultured Myxococcales bacterium | reverse complement strand
AGAACTCATCAAGAGGCTCAAGCCCGCCGTGGTAAACATCTATACAACCCAAGTCATAAAGCCGCGTCTTCTAAGTGACGATTTTCGGTGGAGATCTCCGGACCCCCTCCTGGACAGGTTTTTCGGTGGTGGCCGGCAGCCTTTCGGTTTTTTCTTCAACCAGATGCCGCAGCGGCAGATGAAGCGGGCATCTTTGGGCTCTGGTTTTATCATAAGCCCCGATGGTTATGTCCTGACCAATCATCACGTGGTAGACAAGGCCACCGAGATAAAGGTTCGCTTGGCGGATGAGAGCACTTTTGACGCGAAGATCGTAGGATCGGATTCAAAGACAGATGTTGCGTTGTTGAAAATAGAAGCAAAAAGGAAGCTTCCCTTTACTTATCTGGGTGATTCGGACAGCCTGGATGTGGGTGACTGGGTAATTGCCATCGGAAATCCATTTGGCCTGGGTCACACGGTCACAGCCGGCATCATCAGCGCCAAGGATCGCCAAATCGGTCATGGGCCTTACGATGATTTCTTACAGACCGACGCTGCCATCAATCCTGGAAATTCCGGCGGCCCTTTATTCGATTCAGCAGGTAGGGTCATAGGAATCAACACGGCCATAGTTTCCCAGGGCTCGGGTATAGGTTTTGCGGTGCCTGTAAATCTGGCCAAACAGCAATTGCCACAGCTCAGACTTGCCGGCAAGGTTACAAGGGGATGGCTGGGCGTTGGTATACAGGATCTTTCCAAAGACCTGGCAGACAAGTTTGGAGTCAAGCCCAAAAGTGGGGTGCTCGTGGCGCAGGTGTTTTCAGACGGACCGGCAGACAAGGCAGGATTCAAGTCCGGAGACATCATTCTGTCCATGGACGGCAAGTCCATGACCTCAAGCAGGCTGCTGACAGGAAGGATCGCTACCATGTCCCCTGGCAGTACTGTAAACGTACAAGTTTTGAGGAATGGAAAGCGTCTGACTCTGAAGGCGAAGTTGGGCGAGAGGGAACAAGGTGAAGCCTTGGCCATGGGTGGTTCCCCTAGCCAGCCAGGTACCGGTAGTCAACAGGCGTTGGGGCTCAAGGTAACACCCTTGACCCCGGAACGTGCGCGCAGGCTCGGAGTCGATGAGCATGTCTCAGGATTGGTGGTATTGGATGTGGATCCTGGAGGACCTACCGCTGGACTGGTACGACCCAACGATGTGATCCTGGAGGTGAACAGGAGAAGGGTGCGAAATCTTACAGAATTCAACAAGGCGTTGGGGCCAGAGAAAAAAGGCACAAGCGTTTTGATGAGACTCCAGAGGGGGGGAGCGCAGATATACCTTGTAATCAATAATTAGAAATCGACGCTACCATACCAGAACCTGAATTTCCCACCTTGACATTTTAGAAACGATGCTCATGTTTTGATGTGGCCGGACAAGGTCATTACGAAAAGCTACAAGGGGAGAAAGGAGGTTTTCCATGGCACTCTTGCGTCTATTTGGAGAGGATGATTTCGTCAGTAAAATGGAGCAGATGAACAGGGATTTGAACAGGCTGTGGTCAGCCGCTTGGAATTCATCCCTCATGGGAAGTGGGGTTTTCCCCGCCATGAATATCTATGATGATGGTGAGAGCTTCATCGTAAGGGCGGAGCTTCCCGGTGTGAAGCCGGACGATATGGACATCAGTGTTGCCGGAAAGACCCTGACCATCAGCGGAAAGAGGATTGTAGAGCCGGTGGGAGAATCCGAGACTTACCATCGCAGGGAGCGTAAATCCGGTGAGTTCAGACGTGCTTTCGACATGCCTGACATGGTGGACACGAAGAAGGTCGTGGCCAAGTTCTCCAATGGTGTTTTGGAGGTCATGTTGCCCAGGGCCGAGCAAGCGAAAATGAGAAAGATCAAGATCAAGGCGAAGTGATATACCCGGGTAATTGTAAGGAGGTGATACCATGACTGCGGAGAAAAGAAGAGAACTAGAAGTCAGCCGGAAGAAAGAGATCGACAAGAGCGCCGGCGAGCCGACTCGCGCAGGCACCTGGTATGTTCCCGAGGTTGATATAACCGAGAGTGATGACGCTATCGTCCTTTATACCGATCTACCTGGAGTCAAACCAGAAAACCTGGATATAGATGTAAAAGACGGCGTCCTTACCCTTACGGCCGAGGTGGATCCAGTGTCGGATAACAGGAATCTCATCTGGCGTGAATACGATATTGGTGGTTTCCAGCGTCGTTTTACCCTCGGGGAACGTATCGACCAGGGCAAAATCAACGCATCCATGAAAGACGGCGTACTGACCTTGACCCTTCCCAAGGCAGAGGCGCATAAGCCACGAAAGATCCAGGTCAACTGAAAACAGTACCTTGTGTGCTGGTGACGGGGCGGTCTTGCGCTAACGCATACCGCCTCGTTTTTTGTGATCTCGAAGACCAGGAGCATGAATCGTGGCCAAGGATTTATATCTCGTTTTGGGATTGGATCGCGACGCGAATGCCCATGATATAAAACGTGCATACAGGCGATTGGTAAAAGAACTCCATCCCGATACATACACCAATAGCGGCAAGGATAAAAATGGGATGGTGGATTCAGGGAGGTTTTGCGAAGTTTCAGAAGCTTACCGTGTGTTGTCCGACCCGGACAAAAAAGCCGACTATGATCGAGCGTTAGATGCGAGGCGAAAAGCCAAAACCGAACAGGAGAGGCAAAGATCTGGTAATGTGACACAGGTCGGTGCTTCGACTTCAGATGGCAGGGTTGCCAAGGCCGATCTTCACCTGGAAGTGTTGCTGGCTCCGCACGAGGCGTTGTATGGGATCGATCTGCCTCTTCGGATACCAGTTGTACTTACCTGTAAGCGATGTGGCGGGGCAGGTTGCGGATTTTGTTCTGGTGCGGGAAGCGTTGAACATCGTGTCGAGATCATTTTGAGCATCGGAGCGAGAACACATACAGGAATTTATCGTTTGAGCCTGGACAATATTCAACCGGGCCTGGGGCTGGTCATCCATCTTTCCGTGGACTATAATCTTCGCCACTGAAGCCAGAGGTCCATGGAGGCGGATAAATGGGTGATGAGCGAAAGCAGGCTCGGCAGGATTGGATCCCAGAAAAGAACCCGCAGGCTGCAACTGATAATGCACTTTTGCTAGATCCCTCTGCCGAGAGACTCCTTTCCGGATTGGACGGTAATCGTAGCGTCTCGGACCTGAGCATGGAGACAGGGCTTAGTGAAAATAATGTTACCACCATTCTCGAAGAGTTGGTCAAACAGGGCGTTGTTTTGCCGGATCCTGAAAGAACGGATCATCAGATTGAAAACGAGGCACAAAGCGACACGTCAAAAGAATATAACGTTGCTACTCACCGAAAGCTCTTTGAATCCGAACTCAGGAAACTGGAGCGGGATGTCAGGGTGAGACTTGCCGGCAGGGCTTCTGACCCTGTGCTCTCAGCGTTATGTTTCGATCCGGACCCTGCTGTCATAAACGGTGTACTTTCTAATCATTCGCTGGGAAGTCAACAGGCCAGGTTGATAGCCGAGCATCATCATACGGCGGCTGGATTGGAAGCCCTCTCCCGAAAATCTCAGCTGATGCGAGACCAGACAGTTTTCAGGTTTTTACTTCGAAATCTTCAAACACCCGACTCGGTCTTCAGAAGGATGTTTTCCCCTCTGCCATTGGTTCAAATTTTCAAATCGACCCTTGGTCGCGAGTGCACACAGAGAGCCAAGAGGATCGCCAGAGAGGTCCTTAGGCAGAAGTTTCAAAGAGGCGAGGGTGAGGCAAAGGCGGCATTGATTTTCAAGACCGAAGGACGGTGCTTGAACCAGCTTCTTGGTATTCCCATTGACCAGAAGACAACTATGTTGTTGTGTAGAAGAACCTATAACTCTGTAATTTTAATACAGAACCTGGCAAGATTTCCCGCAACGCCTCCGAAGTTGATTACCCACCTCCTCAAGCAGCCGGCGGTTCGCAGGCAGCAGCACCTGAAGCGTTTGCTCAAACGTCACCCTAACTGTCCAACTGCGCTCAAAAGATAACCATCCATCCGTTTTCATTTGATTGAACTGTGATATCTGCTCAAGGAAGAGGAGCTTCTGGATGACTCTGAATAATATCCAGATCATCAGCCCCGGAAGACTGGCCGCTGAACAGTTTGTATTCCAGAAATACGGCGCCAGCACAAACACCCAACCACAAACCGAGCTTCAAAGATGCCCAACGATCTTCACTCCATTCTCCCCTGAACCAGGAGATGATATTTGGAGTCAGCCAGAACTTTATACTTCGTCCAAGCTCGTGAAGATCTCCGAATATTACTTTATAAGAAAAGTAGTACACCGGTACGTTTACGATGATGAGCAATACGAGTAATTTCTCGTGTGCCATGAGCTTCTCCGGTGTGGTGCGTTGAAACGATGCTACATCAACTGTCCGCCGTCCACGTTTATGACTTGCCCGGTGATGTGTCTTGCCAGATCCGAAGCCAAGAAGCACACAACGTGGGCTACTTCCTCGGGTTTTCCCAGCCTGCCAAGGACGATTTCATTCAGGGAGATTTGCTTGGCTTTTTCGTCCATTTTCGCCACCATTTCTGTCTCGATCAAACCAGGGGCAACTGCGTTTACGTTGATGTTTTTTCTTCCCAGATCACGGGCCAGACTTTTGGTGAACGCGATGATACCGCCCTTGGAGGCAGTGTAATTGGATTGTCCGAACTTGCCCCTGAGTCCGTTTATGGATGTCACGTTGACAATTTTTCCATACTGCTGTTCACGCATGATGGGCACGGTGGCCCTGACGTAGTTGAAATAACCCTTGAGATTGATCTCGATGACTTTGTCCCACTGCTCTTCGGTCATTTTCCAAATTACCCCATCCCAGTTGATACCTGCGTTGTTCACCAGGATGTGCAAACCACCGAGTTCTTTTGTAACCGTATCGACCATTTTTTGTGCGTCACTAAACGACGATACGTCAGCCTGGATTGCCATGGCTTTGACGCCCAACTCCTCGCAACGTTTGACCACGGCTTTGGCTTCATCGGCGTGTTTTCGGTAATTTATAGCTACGTTTGACCCGTATTTGGCAAGGTCTAGCGCTATGGCAGTGCCGATCCCCATGCTGCCACCAGTGACAATGGCGGTTTTGCCTCTAATGCTCTCCATCTGCAATCTCCTGTTCACCCCTTTGGGGAGCGTCGTTTTAGCATTTGGTTATGAATGTGTTTGACCTGTAACCACGTCTTTTCTTCGTCCCGGTCTCCTGGTTCCAGTCTTGGTACGGGCTTAGGTTTTCCCCCAGGAGCCTTGGCCACCATGAAGAAGATTCCCTCGCAACATTTTCGTTGTACCCACTGGCTTTTATCTACAGCGAAAACCTTCACCTTGACTCCGCAAGTATGGGTGGAGGTGTAGACGACCTGAGCCCGAACCTCGGCGATTTCTCCCTGCTTGACCGGAGCTTTAAAATCCAGCGCGTCCAGAGATGCTGTGACAAAATCGCA
>CAYSLH010000322.1:0-5535 GCA_964431605.1 uncultured Myxococcales bacterium | reverse complement strand
AGTTGTTTTGAGAAGCGCGGGGCGTGTGACCCAGGCAACGGGGGAAGACTGGACCGACGTAAAGTTGCTCCTTTCCACTGCCATTCCCGGGCAAGGTATCGATATTCCAAAGTTACTGACCTGGACCCTGGGAGAGAAAAAGGAGTTTGTACCCCACGCCATCGCCGCCAGGATGCCCGAGTCACCTAGCCTTTTTCCTCCTCCAAGTCCTTCCAAGACTCCCTATGAAGCCAAGAGGCAGGCCAAATTGGACGTACTTAGAACCCGCCTGAGAGCGGTTGAAAACCTGCTGGCAAAAGCTGATCGTCGCGCTTCCGGGGCTGATTCTGGAATCTCCAATGGGTGGCTGTCAAATACCCCTGCCGGATCCAAGCCATTGGAGCAAATCGATACTGGAGGCTATGGGGTCGTAGGTGGTCTCAGACCTTCTCGTAGCAGGTCCTCTGCTCGAAGCACCAGGCGTTATAAAAAGATGGCAAGACCTTCGCCCCCTCCGCCTCCCATGGCTGAACCTTCCGTACAATATGATGAGGCCGAGATGGAAAAATCTAAATCTGTTTCTCTCGCTTCCACAAGTGCCGACAAACGAAGAGCCGGTCAGAGAGTAGCGTTCACCAGCCTGGAACTATACGCACCGACACGTCGCGTTGCTCCACGGTTTTCAGATTCCACGCTCCCTGCCGTAGTGGCCGGAGGCTTGGACTATGTCTATAGATGCCCATCATCCATGTCCATCCCATCGACAGGTGAACAAATCTCCGTTCCTCTCAGCCTCGAGACCTACCCTGCGCGGGTGTTGTACGAAGCGACCCCCTCTCTGAAGAAGACCGCCTACCTGAAAGCGGAAGTGGAAAACAATGGTTCTTTACCTATTTTGGCAGGAGACGTGAACATATTCATGGGACCTGATTTTGTCAGCCAGGGCAGGTTGGATACCACGGGTCCAGGTGGTCTGCTGGAACTACCCCTGGGCGCGGACGAGGACATTCGTCTAAAGCGTACCGTGGTCCCTGCCACCAGGACAGAGGGTGTATTTTCCAAGGACGATGTTACCGATTACACGGTTACAATCGAGGTTGGAAACTACAAGAGGCGATCTATTCGGTTGGCCGTCTATGATCAGATCCCAAAGACCAATAACAACGACATAGAGATAAAGGCCCTGAAAATCTATCCGGATCCGGTCATGAAACCCAATCACGATGGTATAATTCAATGGATCCTGAACATCCCCGCGGGTCAGACCAGGAAGATCAAATTCTCCTATCGCATCAAGAGACCGGAAAACTGGCAACTCTATCAGGTGGGAGGTTGAACATGAAAACTTTGATTGCCACATTGATTGTACTGTCTTGCTTTTCCGGAACTTGTCGTGCAGCCGGTGGAAATGTCAATCGTGTAGTCGTGTATGCAGACAGAGCGGAAGTCACAAGGAGCATGTTTCTTACCTGTAAGAACGCAAAAGCCGATGCTGTGTTCGAGCGGTTGCCCACGACCATAGATGTCAGGACGTTGCGTGCCGAGGCGTCAGGTAAGGCAAAAGCCATAGGTACCTCCAGCAGGGTGGTTGCCTTGGAGGAAAACCGGGATGAGAGAGTTGCCAAACTTCGTGTAGATTTGAGAAAAATCGATGGAAGGATACGTAAGTTACAAGACGAGCGCAACGCAATAGATATGCGAATGCAAGGCTTGGGAAATTACAGTTCATATTTTCAACAGCTCGTTACCGAGCAGGCGCGTTCTGCCAAGCCTGATATATCTTTGTGGTCAAAAGTGTTGGATACCTTCCGAAAACAGAGACTGGATGCGGCGGATCAGCAGAGAAAACTTACGGTCAGCCTGAGAAAGCTCAATAGGGAACGGGAGTTGATACAAAGAAACATCCAGACACTGGCTCCATCTTCGGTGGCCGAAGGCCTTAGGGTTCAGGTCTCTGTGGATTGCAAGGGTGAGCAGCGGCCCAGGGTCGATTTGAGCTACGTGGTCCCAGGGGCCACATGGCATCCGGAATATGACCTGAGATTCGTGCCCATTGGAGCCTCTAGGGTAGGCAGGGGAAGGGCTGAATTGACGGTTGGCGCGGTGGTCCAGCAATCCACTGGTGAAGACTGGTCTGATGTGAAACTGTTGCTTTCTACTGCAAAGCCCAAGCTTGGGGCTCAAGCACCTTATCCTGCAAGGATCATGGTGGATGGGCACAAAGCGGGTGAACAGAAGGTACTCGTACAAGCCATGGAAAAGCGTGACAAGCTTCATGGATCGGCTGCCGAGACGCAAGGTGGGCCCCGGAGCGCATCCCTCGAAGACCGGGGACAGTCGTTCGTACTTACCCTGCCTCGCAAGGTGACGGTTCATTCGGATGGCAGGCCGTACTGGATGCCTGTGGACGTGATTTCCACGAGAGCAGAGGCGAAACTCGTAACGGTCCCCAAGTTGAGCAGGTTCGTATATCAGGTCGTGCAACTGAAAAATCCAGCTCCCTATCCGCTACTGGCCGGCAGGGTTCATTCATACAGGAAAGGCTCTTTTGTGGGCGACGCATACCTGGAGTACAAGGCAGCTGGAGAGCCTATGGAAGTATCACTTGGCGTGGATGAGCTTTTGAAGGTGGAGAGGAGACCATTGAAAGACAGCGACAGCAAGCCCGGCGCTTTTTCTTCCACGAGAAAACTTGAACAGTCTTGGTGGATACAGGTAACCAATACGGCTAAAAGAATGGAGAGGGTAGAAGTTCGGGAGAGCATTCCGGTGAGCAAGATTGAAGACGTAAAGGTAGAGTTGAACAAGGACAAAACCACCAAGGGTTACGACTTGGATTCTCACCGTGGGTTCATTACGTGGTCTCTGGATATTGCCCGTGGAGGAAAGAAAAATGTACAGCTTTCCTATACCATAAAACTACCGGATGACTGGAAAGTCAGGTGATGAAAACAATGCGTCCATGCTGGCGTGGTTGCGTGGCTCGGCAGAATTGATTTTTTCAACCTATGTATGGAGGAGAATGACCTCATGAAAAAAATATCGTCGTGTTGGATCGTGCTTGGGCTGATTTTACTGAACGGCTGCGCAAGCACACGTATTGTGGACAAAAACCATAGATCTCTACATTTCGAGAAGACTCTGAGACACTTGGACCTTGGGGGAGATTTCTTCTTGTATTCCGACGTGGATGGTGACCTGGAAAAACTAGCGGGTGTCTTCGATGATGTTCTTAAGCAAATCTCTGTCGCGGAACCAGACCTGGACTTGTCTAAAATTCACTTGGCCAAGCTGTTCAAGATCGTTGGGTTGGATCATATCAAGGCCGTGGGTTTGAGTTCTTATAAAACCGAGGATGGATACAGAAACAATGCATTTATATTAGATGATGGTGAAAGAACCGGGCTTATGAAATTTTTGAATGGTGAACCTGGTGCCTTGGATATTCCGACTTGGGCGCCACAAAATAGCGATTTGGTTGTCGAGAGGGATCTAAACCTCAAGACTTCATTCGATGTGGTCATGAAGATAATAAAGAATATCGATGAAGCGGAAGAAAGGCAGATTCGCTCGTTGCTGGATACTTCGCTTCCAGGCATGGGAGTGACATATGGCAAACTCATAGAAAAACTGGACACGAAAATATATCAAATAGTGAGGATTAACGACAAGATGTTGAAACCGCCGATGGGATCTATTGAGATACCTTTCGTGGAGTTTGCCGTTGGCATTGATGGCATGGGGTTTTTATTCGACGACCTCGTTGAATCCTTTGGTGGCAACCCCATGGTCTCGGTCCAAAAGGACAAAAATTGGCAGATCATGGAGGTGAAACAATCCTTGCCAGGGGACTTGGGCGTTTACAAGCCTCTTGTGGCAAAGGACGTTAGTACCGGACGTGTGTTTGTAGCCACTAATAGGTCTTTTCTGGATGAATTCAAACAAGCCAAGGACACGCTTGTAAACTCAGGTGATTTCAAAAGAGCCATGCGTACCTTGCCGACACGTGGTAACGGGCTTGTGTATTCATCCAGCCGATTGACCTCGAAGATTACCAAGTTCCTCGAAAAACTTACCAAGCAGTTTCCTGAGGTGGGATTTTCATTGCAATTTATTCGGGCGATATTACCAGATGAAGGGGTTCCTGTGGCGGTCATATCGAGCAGTCTCCCTGACGGAATCTTGATTGAGTCAAACACCACAAGCAGCCACAAGTCCACGATTCTTGCCGCAGCGTACATGAACCCCGCCCTGATAGGTGTCATGGCAGCCATTGCAATTCCAACATTCATTCAGTACATCCGTAAGTCCAAGATGGCCGAAGTGGAATCACAACTGCAAGGGTGTTTCATGGCTGGTGTGGAATACTATAACAAAGCCAATGGCCTGGAACACACCCTCGGCAGGATTTGCCCCGACGGAATCAAAACTCCTGAGGGCCTCGGTGGAGATGGCGGACTATTACAATACGGCGACGCCATGGGTGATTATGAGAAACTCGGATGGGTAAACAGATACAAAAGCTATGCCTGCTACCAGTATGAACGGCTGGCAAATTCTAAAGACGCCAAGGATGGACAGCCGATTTTTACTTGCCACGCCTGGACAGATTTGGATGGCGATGGTGTCGTGGCACATCACTACATCAGGGCGATCTGGACGAAAGGTAGTGAATCATTTACCCCCACGCAAATACAGCACGACGGAGACCAATGGTGAACGTATAGAATACAGTTTATCGTTTATACCTGCCACCGCTTGAAACGTCTACAACTGATTTTACCAATGAGTGTTACAAATCCAAAGAAACGGTGTATTCTCATGTGATGGACGATATGAAAGGAACATAGCTCATGGTGAATATTAGATTTATGTTGGTGGCGGTTACTTGTATGGGATTTTCTACTATTGCACAGGCTGCGTTGACCAAGGGTCCATATCTGGAAAACGTAGGACCGGACCATATCATCATTTCCTTTGAATCGGACCATGAGACGGATGGGCATGTGGCATACGGCATTGGAAAACTCGACCGTCGAGTGGATTTCGATTCGGGAATCGGAGTTCAAACAGTTGGGCTGAATGATCTTCAACCGTCTACCACTTATTTTTACCGCTTGGAACTACACGATGGGGCTTTCAGTCCCACTTTGACTTTTTCCACGGCCCCCGGTGCTCCTGAGCCGTTTAGGTTCGTGGTCCTTGGCGATACCCGAACGGATCACGGCGCCCATCGTCAGGTAGCAGCCCTCGTGGACGAATTGGGTGGTGATTTTTACCTGCACACGGGAGACATGGTCGAAGACGGTGATAGTGGAGAAAACTGGCAGACGTTTTTCGATATCGAGCAGCCCCTTATGTCCCGCATGGTCATGTGGCCAGTAATGGGCAATCACGAGCATCGTTCGGACACCTTGTACGACAGTCTGTTCCACCCACCGACGCCCCCCGGCTCTACGAGTTACTACAGCTTCGATTACAGCAACTGCCATTTCACAGTAATAGATTCGGACACAGAATTCACAGAGGGAAGTGAACAGTACAATTGGATCGAAG
>CAYSLH010000321.1:0-5535 GCA_964431605.1 uncultured Myxococcales bacterium | reverse complement strand
GAAAAATGAAAACTCCGGGGCAATTGTTGCGCATCATGGTAAAAAACTCGTGGGTTACGTGAGGTTTGAGCTTCCCCGCGGTCATTGGAAGGGTCTGTTGGCAAAGATCAATCCACCAGTGATATTACCCGAATATACCACGCGGGGTGTGTTCGAACTATTGGTGAGACGAGCTCTAGTTGCTTTATCCAATAAGGGATTCGATGCCGCATCCGTACAATTGCCTGTAAATGAGTACAGTACATCAAGGCAACTCAAGTCATTACGAAAGCTGGGCTTTTCAGTAGTTCGCTCAGATCTTTTATTGCGCCGATGGAATATTTTCAGGCCACTTGTCACAGGTGCCAATGAGATAAAAAGTCAGACCCATGACCAATGGGCTTTAGAAGAACACATTTCTACGAAACTTGGCGTCCAACCTCTCAATAAAAGACCCCAAAATAACGGGTCCCCTCTGTTCGTTCCTCCTCCTCCCGGCGGTTATTCATCCTCTCTCCCAAGCTACCGCCGGGGGGAGTAATCCTCCCCTGGATTTCCGCCTTGAACGCGATATCTGTAACGATGCATCGAGCACCTTTTGTTACTATTTGATTTTTACCAGTCCGTTTTTTATGGCTGGTTTTCCAGATGGGGTGAGAACTTCGAAGGATGTCGTGCCATCGTCATTTGTCTCATATCCCACTAGAGACAATGTCTGGCCCGGTATTGCAGGGCTTGCGAACCTTCCTCCCATCTCTTTCAATCTCGCAGGATCTCCCGAAGCCAGATGATCCACTAACGCCGCACAACTCATGGCCATTACGCACATGCCATGCATGATGGTCCGAGGTAATCCGGCCAATCTCGCCAGGAGGTAGTTGGTATGGATGAAATTGTGATCTCCTGAAGCCTTTGCATATTCCAGTTGTTGTCCATCATAGGTCTTGACTTCTAACCTAAAAACTTCTTTTTGACGGTCAGTTGATTCTTTTTTGCGATGTTGTGGTGCTTGCTTTTTTTTCTTTGCCCGGACCAAGAGGCCTGCCATCGCGCTTGCGACAGGCTGACCCACCATGCTTGCATTTACTTCCAGGTGAACGATTTCCCCGGCCCTCGTGTCCGAAATGGATTTTATTTCAAGGCCGAGATCCAGTTGGTCGCCGGGCCTGATGGGTCTGTACCAGTTCATGTGCATATCACCATGAACCATGTTGACGAGATTCATTTTCAGCCTGGGGTTGAGCATGGCAGAGGCAAGAAGAGGATAGACGAGTCTTGCCAGGAAAAACGGCGGCACCATGGGATTTTTACCAAAGTATGCTTCGTTCTTGTCGTTGGTGGCTTTAGCAAAAGCCTGGGCTTGTGCCAAGTCCACGGCAGGCGCAGTCATGTGTTGCTTCCAGCCTATCATGTTTTTGTTCATGCGTTTGTGTGGCAGGCTTTTCAGCGCGGCCCACAGCAGGCTGCCGGTAGAGAGTTGTTTCATTTGCCTTCCTCTGAAATCCATTTACTGGGTGTAGCCTAGCGAGCGAAGCATCTCTTCAGTCTGTTCGTCCACTTTGGCGTTGGCACCCTTGAAGTCTTTGCCCCTTCGATCCCGTAGCCTCTTCCATAAGGCCCTCATCTCTTTGATGACTCCGGGGCGCTCGCTTGAAATGTCATGTTTTTCTCCCGGATCCGTTCGAAGGTCGTAGAGCTCCTCCTTGCCTTTATGGAGGATATAGCCAGGATTGTAAGACTTGTTTTTCAGGTGTTTGATATATTTGTAACTGGGGGTCACTACACCCGTCAGTTGTCTGCCGGCGTGTTCCAAAAACACGGCACCGCCTCCGGATTCCTTGCTTATCAGTGGCCAGATATCCCGTCCTCTCGAGTGGGGGGGAATGGGGAGTCCCACCCTGGCAAGGATCGTGGGCATCAGGTCAGCCAATTGAACCAGAGATTTTACGATCTTGTGAGCCGGACCGCCAGGCATGTGTATTATCAGAGGAACGTGTACGGTGGGTTGATAAAGCCCGGAATGGGAAAACCATATGTTATGTTCACCAAGGGATTCCCCATGGTCTGCGGTGAATACGACCAGTGTGTTGTTCCACTGGCCGTTTCGTTTGAGCCTTTCTATTATTTTGCCCACGTGGAGATCCAACCATGTAACCGAGCCCTTGTTCATGGCTATGACATATTCGACGTCGGTGATTCCTTTCAACCAGCGTTTGAAGGATGGTTCGTTCTGGTGATGAACCGGAAACCATTTCCAGACTTTCTGAAGAGAGCCGCTTTGGCCCGCCTTGGGATCTTTGCCTTTCGGGTAATACATGGTGGAGTATTTACCTGGCGCATGGTAGGGCGTGTGATTGTCAGTGTAATGAACCCACAAATAAAACGGTTGGGTAGACTTTTTGCGTCTATCCAGAAAATCCAATACCCAAGGGTTGGTTTTTTCCGCCTTTCGAACGTGTTTACACCGTGCGACCTCCATGCTTCCCTGCAGGATGTTGGATATCTCCGGGTTCAGCCATGGCATATTGACGATGGCTGCTGTGTACCAACCGTTGGCTTTCATTATTTCGTCGAGGGTTAGTATTTTGGAACTGATTTTCGCCGTGTTGGAATATGCCTTGTGGTCCCTGGGATACAGAGATGAGAAGATAGTCGCGTGAGACGGTGTGGTGGTTGTGATATTTGTGTATGCATGTAAGAAATTGACCCCTTGTGAAGCAAGGGCATCGAGCGCCGGGGTCTTTACTTCTTTGTTGCCGTTGCAGCCGAGCATGTCTCCACGAAGGGTGTCGGCCGTGATGATGATGACATTGAGCTTTTTCCCATGGGCGTGGACCTGAGAAAAGACGGTCAACAGTGCCAGTAAGGTTATGGCTGAAAGATGTAACTTACTTGTCATTTTTTATCTCTCCCTTGTTGTCACTACCTGGTTGTACCGTAACAAAAACCGGGCTGGACCAGGCCATTTCCACCATGGAGTAGGAGTGGGAGGTGACCCTTATATAATAATAGTGTTCTCCTGGGGCAACGTCTTTGTCCAGCCAATTCAACATCATGTGCTTTTTACTCGTTTTCAAACTATGAACTACCGTCGCATCTCTGATTACCTCCACCAAAAAACCGGATCTTGTGGTTCGTATCGCTGATTGAACCAACACAGGCGCAGTTGTACTGACAGATGAGCCCATGGGCGTTTTGGCAACCACGCTTTCGACCAGGATGCGTACACCTGATGTGGCAGTGGTCCGCCTGTCGTAGATGGCATCAAAAATCTCGTGCCTGGAACACTCGGTGGCATAGGCGATCGTAAGGGCGCTGAGCCATGGATTTCTTTTTCTGGCAATTCCATGATGCCAAAGAAGACCATGGGCGTCTGAGCCCGCAACGAACCCAAAATGCAGGCCTTTTGCAAGACCGTCTTGGGCTGCCATGCCTTTCATCGTACCTCGGGACCGAATTGGTTGAAGGGCCGTAGTCTCGTTTGCCCCATGCACCGAGACCATTTCGAACTGTCTTTGAATCTCTTCGTCTACACCGTCCCAGTCCGTACCTGTCCATTTTGTGTGATGGGGTATGGCTATGGCCTTGCCGTGTCTGAGCTTGTGAAACAAGGCTGCAGAGTTATGGCAACGTCCTTTGTACTTGCACCAGCAATCAGGCGGGTAGTCCCTGAAGTAGACGTTCCTGTGGCCGAACCCCTTGGGAATGGGAGGGGTGGTCCATTCATAAGCTTGTAAGGTGCTGAAACCTTTTTTTTCGTTGAATAGGTCCGATAGCCAGGCAAGCTCGTCTTGCTCGGACACAGGTTGTGGGTGTCCAACGATGTTGTCGTGATCCGTCATTACTCCATAATCCAGACCTCTGACCCAAGCTCTCGCCAGGATCTCGTCAGGAGGACCAGTGGCATCGGACGCTGCTGAGTGCATGTGAACATCTCCGACGCATGCTTTTAGCCCCGCAGGCTTGGTGAGTAACTCGGCAGGCTTGACGATAACCTGGAAGCTTCCTTGTCCTTTCTTTTGTTTTTTTAGTTGGCTTTTGGGTACAGGACGAAATCTGGGACCGTGCTTTTTGGACAAAGAGTCCATGGCTTTGAAAACGAATCGTTCAAGTACGACCTTCTTCCTCGCACGCCGAACCACCCAGAGCCTGTTGCTTCCCATGTATAATGCTTTTGCGTGTATTCCCCTCGATCCCCATCCAGCCCGCGTTAGGTCAAAAAAACCTGATGTGCTTTTATCCGACATGATCTGCAGGTAATTTCCCTGGGACGGTCGGGATATTATGGCAAGGCGTTGATCTGATAGTCTCGCTATCGAGGGAAACTCGGAACCTTGCTGCTGGGTAGCCGATTCTGTCTCGGCATCAGGATTTGGAAATACCGGCTCATCGATGTCTTCGCCCCTTACCCTGCGAATGGTCCAGTGTTTTACCAGCCCGTTGGGCAGGCTCGAGTGGTAAGCGACCAAGACTCCTCCTCCTATTGCAGGTATCATGTATGGGGCTGCCTGGATGCCGATACCTGCATCGACCAGCACTGCTTTCGTCCAGCCCCTCGGTCCACTCATGCGAAGGTAGATGTCGTAGTCAGGGTCCATTTCTCCGGTCGGCTTTTTATCCTGAAGGGAATCCCACGCAACAGCTATGGCATGGGCGCCATGGAGCGAAAACACGCAAAGAGCAGGTCTCCTGTCGAATGGACCGTCGCTGATGATTTTTTTTGGTTGCAAGACGTGTCCCATTGAGTCGAGCCTGGAGTATGCAATGCGTACTTCACCGGGGTTTTTGCTGTCGCTGCTTTCAAACACCACATGGACTGATCCTGATTTATCAACCGCAATATCAGGGTCACAAAATCTGCCTAATCCTCGACTGATTTTCATGGGGCCGGAAGGCTTTTCTGTACCTAGCCTCGCTATAAAAATATTTCTGTTATGGTCACCTGGTGTTGGTCGAACCTTTCTGCCGCACCACGTGAGCCAAACCCCTTTGTTTTTGTCCGCTGCAAGCCTTGGATGCCATGCGCGGGCTCCTTTCCAGACTACGGACCTGGATGTTGGTGATCCGTGTCGATCCAATCGCAACACTTCTAACCATTCGTCCCTTGCGTCGTGGTTGACCATCGCCACCCAGACCCTTTGTTCAGAGTCCACAACCATATCCGGATTAACGAAGCTTTCGGCATCTCCCAGTACGATGACTTGTTGTCTGTGAATCCCGTCTACCGTGTCTCCAGGCTTGAGCTTTTTCTCTTTAGCTGAAATAGGACTCAGAGGCAAAAGCAGAAAGAAAAGCGCAACGAACAGGTAGTTTGTTTTTCTTACAAAATAGACAGCCATGCTTTTTCAACCTCCTCGCACATTCTTTCCCTCGAGTACCTGGTCGTGACCAGGGTGCGTGCGGCTTTTGCCAACATGGATCGTTGCGCGTCGTTAATCAATAGTTTGACGATGGCTTGGGCCATGGATTCAGGGGTCGGCTCGGATATTTCGCAACTTGCCAAGAGAGGTTCGTCAAGGCTGTGTGTGCATGCAACCACCGGGACGCCGGCTGCCC
>CAYSLH010000320.1:0-5571 GCA_964431605.1 uncultured Myxococcales bacterium | reverse complement strand
GTTCTGAACTCGATGCCGGTGAAGACACGGTAGACTGAGGCAAAGGTTTGTCAACGCCGCCTGATACCGGTAGGAGAAACTCGGTCAGTCCTGAAAGAGATTCCCCGCACGAGATGCAAATCTTGCAGCCTGGATCGTTGTAGGTGTCGCATTTTGGACATACTATTCCTGCATCCAGGAGATCGCTGGCGTCGGGATCAGGATTATGGCTGGATTCGCCTGGCTGTGGATGCTGAGATTCCCCTGCCCCTTGCAGTGGTTTGCCGCAACTCATGCAAAACATGTAATTGTCTGCATTGACTGTACCGCAGTGAGGGCATGTGGCCATGTGGTTCCTCCGGTGTTTTACGTGTTCAGCTTCAACTCGATGTTCTAAATTTTTGAACCGAATCAGTGGGCCCGAGCACTATCAAAGTGCTGCCCTCCTGAAGTACCTGTTCAGGGGGGGGATTGTATAAGTAAGTCTCGTCGCCATGGGTCCTTATGGCCAGGACCAATAAATCCCGGCTGCGCAGGTCCGTATCCCGCAGAGCCTTGCCCACCATCGAACAATTGTTATTCAATGGTATCTCTTCGATACGAAGAGTCTTATCCTGTCCCCTGAGCATGTTGTCAAGGAAACTCGTAACCTCCGGCCTGGCGATTTCCGAAGCCATTCTCATGCCGCCGATTCTGCTGGGACTGACCACCGCGTCTGCACCTGCGCGTTTGAGCCTCAATTCATCCGCGGTATCGTTTGCACGGACCACGATTCTCAGCTTGGAGTTGTTTTGGCGAGCCGTCACCGTTACGAACAGCGTATCCCGATCATCCGGCAGGGCCACCACTATGCCAGAAGCGCGCTCGAGTCCCGCCCTTTCGAGTACATCGTCGTCAGCAGCCTGGCCCAGGACATATGGAAAGGAAATGCCCGGATGCTGATTCATAATTTTTTGAATCCTCTCTTCATGAGCATCCACCACCACGACCGACTGTTTGCTTGAGAGCAGTTCCTGGATGATGTGTGAACCAGTATCTCCCGCACCGCATACGATTATGTGATTGCGAATTTTTTTCAGAATTTTATCCATGCGTTTCCTCCGGTAGATCTGGCGCATTTCACCTTCGACGAAAAAGGCCGTGACGGAGGTTGCGAAAACCAGAAGGACTCCCATACCACTCATCAGGAGACAGATGATGAAAAGTTGACCATACCATATATCGGCAAGTGGTGGCTTGGTGTTTCCAACAGTGGTAAGGGTTATTACGGTCTGATACAAGGATTCGAGAATACTTGTATCGTGTCCTGCCAGGCGGCCAAGCCCCCAAAAACCAGCAACACCTCCAGCGATGACGATTAGTATCAAAACACTCAGTATATACAGACGCCTTTGTATCTCCATAAAATAGGATTATGTGCCTCTGTGGCCCAATGTCAATAATCAGGGATAATGTGCTTGCTTAGGTGATTGTGGTTTCATATAACCACTTCATGCATCCCATACTTTTCAAAATTCCGTTCATACATATACCCATATATTCTTATGGAGTCATGCTTGGATTTGCCTTCATCGCAGGCTGGTATGTCGGTATGCACCTTACAGCCAGGGAAGGAATTGCCTATCGAACCACTGTTTGGGCCTATGGCATGGTCGTGGTGTTCGCGCTCATCGGCGCCAGGATAGCCCATATAATCTCAAACCCGCAGACAGCGCAGGTCTATGGCCTTTTTCATGCTTTGTTCGCATCAAAGTGTGAGGGTTTGGTGGCATACGGGGGATATATAGGAGGTGTACTGGCGGCTTGGGTTTACTCCAGGATTCGAGGGATCGATTTTTGGTCTTTGGCTGATTGTTCCACTCCCTCGATGGTTCTCGGTCTGGGGTTTACCAGGATTGGCTGTTTTCTTGCTGGTTGTTGTCACGGCAAGGTGACGGACTTGCCGTGGGGTATGGTATTTCCCGCCGGTGCCCAAGCTTCGAGAAATCCCGAATGCATTCCGGCTGGCGCAATTCCTGGAACTGTTCCCTCCCTGCCCGTACATCCGACCCAACTCTATGAATCCGCCGTTGGCTTTTTACTCTTTCCCATCGCCTGGTACTTGGTCAAGAGGAGAAAATTCACCGGGCAGGCTTTTCTGGTTATGGTCGTAAGCTACGGCATAGCGAGATTTTTGTTGGAGTTTATCCGAGCCGATAGTGACCGTGGAACCGTTTTTAGGATTTTCTCCACTTCCCAGTTCATAGGCTTGGTACTTGTCCCACTTGCCATCGGCTTGTATTGGTGGAGGGCCAAACACGCCCCGGCGCCTCCCGTGCCTTTGACAAAGGAGCAGGTACACCAAAGCCTGGTAGAGCAAGGTGTGTTGGTGGGTTCGGACAACACCAGACAAGGCAAGAAAAAACGTAAAAGATAGCCCTTGTGTGTTAGACAACTCAGGGAGCATTCATATGATGGAGCAATTGGAACAACTCTTGTCCAACGAGTATATCGCGGCTGCGGCGTGGATAGTGGGTGGAATCATCGCAGCAGCAATAGTCAATTTGATAACCAAGGGCATCCTGACCACATTGACCCGTAAGACCAGGACGGATCTGGATGACAAGATCCTTGTCTACCTGGGTAAACCCATGTTCGTGTCCGTGGTTCTTTTGAGTGCATATTTTGCCATTGCAGAGTTGAACCCAGGTTCCAGGGCTTTGTTTTTTTCGAATGGACTGTTGATTTCCATCGGCGTTCTTGTCTGGACGAGTGGATTGAAAAAGGTAAGTACCTTACTGCTTAGCTCCATGGCTTCACGGGTTGGTGGTCATAGGTGGGTTCAAGCGCGGACATTGCCCCTATTTGTCATGTCTGCAAAGGTGGTCCTATACGGTGGCGCTGCCTATGGTATTTTCCTGGCGTGGGACGTGGACGTGACAGCCTGGTTTGCCTCGGCTGGAATAATTGGAATCGCCATTGGATTTGCTGCAAAGGATACCCTCGCAAACCTGTTCTCCGGTATATTCATCCTTGCTGATTCACCATACAAGATCGGTGATTTTATCGTACTCAACGGTGGCGAGCGAGGCCGGGTGACCGACATAGGGATCAGGTCTACCAGGATTCTTACCAGGGACGACATAGAGATAATCGTTCCAAATGCCTCCATAGCAAACGCCAAGATCGTCAATGAGACGGCCGGCCCCCACGAAAAGGAGCGAGTGAGGGTGAATGTGGGCGTGGCATACGGCACTGATATAGACCTGGTATACAAGGCGTTGATGGAGGTCGCACGGGATTCCAAGTATCTTTCCAAACACCCCGAACCACGTGTGCGTTTTAGGGAGCTTGGAGACTCCGCGCTGAAATTTCAGTTGATGGGTTGGATAGATGAACCAGTTTTACGTGGAAGGGCACTGGACGAACTCAATGGGGCTGTTTACAGGAAGTTCAACGCCGAAGGGATTTCCATAGCGTTTCCGCAGATGGATGTCCATGTCGATACCCTCAATCACGAAGCAAAACATCGCAATAGTATCTGACTTTCTTCAACATCTTGCCCAGGGCATTGGAGTGAATATCCTTTCGAAGGGAAAGGAAGATCCTTCTTTTGATCCTGTAGGAATCAAACATCCACCTGAAGTCTTTGCGGCTTTGCTTGTCCTTTGGCCGACCCATGGGCTCGAACAGTGTCTTTTTATCATAACCCCATGTTAGTAAATCTTGTGGGTCCAGGTTGGAAACGGCCCTGCGTGCAACTTTCTCTTTTTCGGGGTTGGACGCAAGATCCGAGGCCCATTTTTCCACAGACGACGTGGTGGGCTTACGATGGTGACGAACCTTGGGATCTCCAAACGATTTGTCCTGGTGTGGATGGTCGCCATAGTTAATGGCATCCGGTTGGTCTTCCACTCCAAGGAATTCGAAGATTTCTTCGGTTCGTCTTGCAGGATTGGACACGAGATCTTCGTATTTGACATGGTGAAAGGCAACCTGTTGCTGTCGCATGAACTTCGCCATGGCAGGAACGTACCTACCGAGAATATCGTTATACTCGAAGGCGGCCTTTGCGTCCCCCTCGAAAAATGAATTTGCATATGAGCTGAATACTGCCAGGGGGTGCCTGGTAAGCACGACATATTTTGCCTCCGGATAGACCCGGGAGAGAAAAGGCAATACCAGCGCGTAAGCTGGTGTCTTGTCCACAAACATCGGCTTGCCCAATTTCTCGGCCATCCTCGAATAGAGTACATCCAGGTATGCCCGGCACGCGTCCCAATAGTCATCCTGGCCACCTGGTAGATCTGAGACGAACTCGCGCTGGGCTTCGGCTGCGTTTATGTGGTCGTATGGGGCCTTTTCCACCGATGCCCAGATGCCCAGGTGCGCCAAGGGGGTGACCAAGTGGGGTTCAGGGTGAGTAGCTATTTTCGAATGGGACGATAGGATTCTTTGTAGCATGGTCGAGCCTGAACGTGGCGGCCCTATGATGAAAATAAGATTTTTTTGCATGTTATTCATTGTGTTCTGATTTTGGTGAATATTCCGGTTCTTGTGAAATACCGAATCGTTCCATTTTGTATATCAGTGTCGATCGAGCGATGCCTAGGTCCCGAGCCGCAGCCCTCTGATTGTAATTGTTGGACTCCAGTGCATGTTGCAAAGCATCCAACTCCACCTGGCGAAGAGTCTTTCCCTTTCCATAGATCTTCGATTCAGCGACTCTATCCGCCAGACTCGGTGGTTTGAATGTCAGGTGAGAGACGCCGATGGTCTCTTTGGGGCATAGGATGGCAGCCCTTGTGATGGTGTGTTTCAGTTCCCTGATGTTACCGGGGAAATTATAAGCCTTTAGTTTTTCCATGGCAGCCTTTGAGAGAGTCTTCGGTCGGGTGCTGCGTGTTAGCTGTGACAGGAAATGCTCAGCTAATAGCGGTATGTCCTTGGGACGTTTTCTAAGGGGCGGGATGGCGATTTCTATTACGTTTATTCTATAATACAGGTCTTCCCTGAACTCGCCGTCTCTGACTCTCTGGGGTAGTGAACGGTGAGTCGCCGCAAGCACGCGGGTATCGACTCTTATGGCATGATTGGCCCCTACTGGTCTGACCTCTCCGTTTTCCAGAACCCGCAGGAGCTTGGCCTGCATGTCCAAAGCCAACTCACCTATTTCGTCCAGAAAGATCGTTCCCCCGTCCGCTTCCTCGAACAAACCGCGCCGACGCACCTGGGCTCCTGTGAAAGCACCCTTTTCATGCCCGAAAAGCTCACTCTCCAGCAAGTCCTTGGTGATGGCGGAGCAGTTCAGAGGAAGCATGGAACGTCCTCTTCGCCTGCTGAGCTTATGAAGAGCCCCTGCCACGAGTTCCTTGCCGACCCCGCTCTCGCCGGTGATGAGCACCGTCTCGTCAGTTGGTGCTGCGCGATCTATTAGATCGAACACTTTTTTCATAGTGGGATCCTGTGAGATCATACCGAAAAAACCGGCCTGTTTACTCGTGGGGCCTCGTTTTTTGCCTTTGACCTTTACTCTTACGTTGCCGATGGTTATCTCGGATCCACTTTCCAAGCGGGCTTCCTTGATGACTACCTGATCCACTCGCGTGCCAT
>CAYSLH010000319.1:0-5571 GCA_964431605.1 uncultured Myxococcales bacterium | reverse complement strand
GCCGGCCTGTTCATCGTTGGGCAACTTCTCCACGTAAACGTCGCAAGCATGAATCAGCTTCCGGCGAAGTTCGGGTATCTTCTTGGGTTTGAAGTCCAGATCCTTGGGGCGATCCTTGCTGGTGTATATTTTCAGGGGTTCAAGAGTTCCGTTCTGCTCTGCCTGCTTTATCATATTGGAATATGACAACACCACGGAATTCGATGATTCCGAAAGATACTTATCCCCGGCGGAACTATCCCTGACCTTCGCATAGGTCACGGCAGCCTTGTCGAACTGCATGGAATAAAAATAACACTCCGCAAGGTAGAAAGTCAGCTCGTAAGCATTACGCGACTGAGGAAATCGTTCGATATATTCTTTGTAACCAGCCGCTGCCGAAGCATACTGCTGACGCGCCTGTTCCACCTGCTGCTGGCCCTTCAACCTCTGAGCCAACATGTGATGAAACACCGCGGAGTTGTAAAGAGCATTTTCAGCCAACTTGTTGGCTTCACTGACCACGTCCGGATTGTCCTTATTGGCCTTGTACCATGCAGAGTTCGGTCCGAAGTCCTTGACCAACTGCTCTTCGGCTCTTGCAGCCTTGTCCTTTTGCCTCAAGCGGTAATAGCTGTCGATTATGCTAGCCATCAGCTTGGGATTGTCCGGGTGCGTAGGGTAACGCCTCAATGCCTCCTGGTATGCCTTGATGCTCTCATCATACCTGGTGTCCAGTGCATATACCTCACCGAGTTGTCTAAAAAACTCACCATCGTATTTACGGCCGCCCTTGGCTGCCAGGAAAGCTTTTGCGTTTTCAACCCCGGAGCCGGGCCATTCGTCTTCCGCAAAACATATGGCTAAGTACAACATCGCTTCCTTACGAAGTTCCGACCTGACAATCCGCCCCTCTTCGTCCTTGGCCGAATCAGCCCAAGCTATGAGTTCGTCGAAAGTCCGCACTGCATCATCGAACTTATCAACCTTGTAATAGGTCCATGCTAATTTATACAAGGCCTTGTCATACATGGGGCTGTTTTTGAACTGCAGGACCTTCTTATAAGTGTCGATGGCCAGATCCAACTTGTCCGGATCGTCGAAGTAAAGTTCACCCAGCCGGGTGTATACCTCGGGCAAGAGCTTACTCTTGGGAAATTTCTTGGCAAATTGGGCCCAAACCTCTTCAGCCTCTGCAACTTCATCCTGCTCCTGCAGGCAATAAGCCAACAGATAATGAGCTCCGTCTATCAGATGATATTTTGGAAAATCCCGAATCAACCTTTGAAGCAGTCCCACAGTACGTTCGAAATGAGGAACAGGGGCAACCGGCTCTTGCTTGAGTTCGCCCTTTCCAAAAGCGGCCATCTGTTTTTCGTACTCATCTTCTTCGAGGCCCAGGTCGTACTTGGACTTTTCGTAATGCAACTCGGCCAACCGCCAAAGGGCGGCAGGAGTATAGTTGGGATCGTCCGGATACTTGGCCAAAAAGCGTTCGAAAACAGCTATCGCATCCAACCTGCGCTTTATCTCCTCTTTCTCCAACTCGGATATGACCCGTTCATAAGAACGAACCACCGCCTTTTTCTGTTCCTCGTACTTACGCTCTATTATGAGCTGTATCTCTTTTTTGTATTCCTTGGTCTGATTATTGAAATCGTCCACGATGGACAACATCTCGGCAAGTTCACGTTCCTCGTCTGTAGAAAGCAGGGTCGATTTCGGTTTATCTGTGGACTTGTCTATAGTCACAGCTTTCGTGACACCAGAACCAACTGCCTCCTCGACACCAGGCTGCCGGCCCTTTGAGGGAGTGGAAGTATCTTTTGTGGTTTGCGCCGCCACGGGAGTGACCCACACGAGCAAAATGCCAGTCAGTAGCCACGACAGACATCCCAGGCTGTATGACCTGAACATGGTCACGACCTCACTTGACCTCTTCGAGCACACCCTTGAACTCCTCGTGCAGACGCTTTCTTTCGGCCGCCTGTTTTCTAGTCAACTCGGTAATCTTTCTGGTGGTCTCCATCTTGCGGCTCCAGGCCACATCCAGTACACCCACATCGGCATCCAGCACCAACCTGTAAAACTTATCCCTGACATCATCCAAGGCACCAAAGGCTACCTCACCAGCCAGGTTCTCCGACTCCTTGGACAAGTGATCCAACTCGGCCTCGTAAGTATCCAGATTGGCCCGCTCCTGGGCGGCTTGCGCGGAAAGCTTTTTCGCCTCCTGCTCGACCCTTGCGTCTATGTTCTTCTTGATTTTATCCACCTCCAACCGGAGGTTGTCCGAACGTAGCCTCAAGCGATTAATCCGATCGATCTGAGCAGATCCCTGTGCACCAAGCCTGTCATGAATCTGCTCAGCCAACCTTCTTTCTTTTTTCAACGCATCGGTATATGCATGCCTGAGTTTTTCCTCGTGGCTCTGGGCTTCATAATTCAAACCAGCCCTTGCTTTTTCCGTGTCAAGCTCGTTACGGAGTCGATCCAACTCCGCTTGGAGTTGGTTTGCCATGGCCCATCCACGCCTGATCTCCTCGCGAAAATCCCTGACAGCTTCTTCCTTGCCAGTGAGCTCTTTTTCATGTTGACGGATCCACTCTTCCATGGCGCTAAGCTGGGCTTTCATTCCCTTCAACCCGATGCCGGACTGATACACGGCCTGCTCCAAGGATTCTATGCGCTTTCGGATTCTCTCCTCCCTCGAAGCGGTCTCCTTGGCCGACGTAGCAAGCCCATCGAGTTTGCTCTCCAACTTCTGTCTTTCTTTACGTGCCTCGTCCAGCTTAGTTCTCTCTTCAGCAGACACGTATTCCATCACGATTCTTTCCTCTAACCGTGAAAGGTTCCTGTCCACAATGACCTTGGCATTCTCCACTTCGATAACCCGCTTGGCTCCTTCCACGAGAAGCGGAAAGAGATTTATTCGGTCCTTGTTGTTGGCAAGAAGGGTATCGAGCTTTTTCAACAACGCCCTGGCTTCGGACACGAACCTTCGCCCCTTGTCCAGATCCTTCATCACCCCAAGGGCAGAAGCCATCTCATCCTGGCGACTCATCCAACGCACCGCCACGGGAGGGAGGTAGGTCGACAGGTCGAAAGAATCCAGGTTGCGTCCAGCTACCTCATTGAAATATTGTACCGGGTTTTCGTGCTCCGTGACCAATTCGTCCAGTTCTTGTTTCACGGAAGCATAGTCATTACTTATCTTGTTGAAAACCGCCACCGCCTCTTCGAACTTACCCATCTTTTCGAGGATGTGCCCCTTTAGCAACAAAGCCCTAGGAACAAATGTACTGTCAGGAGTGGAGACTTCGAGAATTTCCAACGTTCTGAAGGCCTCGAGAAACCAACGCTGGCGTTCTTTCTCTTCCTTTTGTTTTTCAGCAAGCTGCAGGTATGTCCAACAAATCTCGAAAAGAGCGGAGTCAAAGTTCGGCGAGGTGTGTTCGATGAATTGAAACGCATCCAGGGCTTGTGTCTCCCTGCCCAAATCATGCAAAATTCGACCCTTTGCCAGGTACGCCAACTCGATGACATCAGCATCACCATGGCGTTTTGGCTTCTGCCTGGTCAGATCATCATAGACACCCAGAGCCTTTTCCATCTGTCCCTGGCGTACAAAGATCACACCGAGAAAATACCTTGCCTGCAGGTAAAAATGTTGGCCTGGCTTCAAAGACCCAAAAGCCTGCGTGGCGGCATCCAGCCTGTCGCGAATGAAAAGGGTCTTACCCCAAAGGTACTCCCCTTCAGCTGACTCCAGGCCCTCGTCCACCAGCCGCTGATGGAACTCGTCCACCTTGTCGAACTTGTGAATTCGCAAGGCTATCTGCATCAAGCGTACGACGGTAAGTTTTCTGAATGGTCTGCCGCGGGGATCTTTGAGAATCTGTTGATAGTACTTTCTGGCATCGATGAAATTCTTGTTGAAAAACAGCGACTCGGCCAGGTTGAAAAGGGCATCGGCATAGCCAGGGTGGTCCTTGTATGCCCTTTCCTGAACCAGGTTGTGAAAAATAATTGCAGCCCTTACGTAGTCTTTCAAAAGCATCAGAGATTGACCATCGTTGAGCTTCTCTTCAAACCTGCGCGATGCCATTTTTGAAGAATCGCTTCTCAAATACTGCTGGATGATGAGATTCTTTTTCGCTTCTAAAAGGTCCACCTGTTTTTCCACGCGCGTGATGTCATCGTCTATGTCAGCGCGGGCTGCGACGGGAACGACAACACACAAGGCTAACAGAGCCGAACCCAATTTCCAGCATGGGAACAGATTGTAACGCCTGCTAACTTCGCCTGAAAAACTCGATCTCACCCGGACTGTCCTCCTGTAGGCGGGGTAACGTCTGTTTCATTTTCATGCTCCGCCTTCTCTGCGTTTTGTTGTAGAGTACGGGCTCTGTCCGGCGTGAGTTTTTCGATCTTTATATCGTAACGAATAGCCGGCCGCTCTTCCAGTTTCGTCGTAATACCTCCCCGCTCGAATCCGACCACGCTGATTGTAACGATCTTTCCTTCTTCTGCGGTGAAGGTATAACTGGAGGTCACCTTGAACTTGTAGCCCTTGACATAGGAGAAAAAGCCATAGCCTTGTCCCTGGAAAACCATCTGGACAGAGATGTTATGGTTGCCAGGCACGATATTGCTCGAATGGATCTCGCGCTGCTCGATCCCGTCCAGGTCCCCGTCCACATCCACCTTCTTCCAAATTGGCACTGTATCGAGGGCATACTGCACGGAGAGCAGCTTGAATGATCCACCCATTTCATTGCGATGGATAATTACAGCCCTGGCACCGGCACCGATAGCCCCACTGACCACTGTCTCTTGCAACTGTAAAATTCTGGCCTTGGTCCTGAATATCTTTTCCTTCAGCTCGTTGACCCTCTCTTCGAGCCCGCGCAGTTTCAGCTCCTGAACATCCGAGGCAGGGCTTGGTTCGGCATCGGCAGCAGAAGTGTCCTTATCCGGCATCTGGTTGGAGACGGACTTGCCTGATGCGGGTGGATTCTTGTCAGGTGCAGTGGCCGTGTCTTTGGTTGCCCCGCCTGTCGTGTCAGTCCCAGTCGTATCATTGTTGGTGTCATTCTGGGCAAAGGCAGGCAAAGACATCACGCAGGCCATCATGATTATCAAAGTGATCCAAAAAAACTTTCGCGACCCATTCATGTTCGCGCCCTCCACGATGGGGACCGGTGTCCGTTCGCGCTCAGCCCCAAAAACCACAGGATTGAAGTCCGGTTTGATACAAAATCGAGCATCCCGGACGCTCATTGTTAGCCCAGCTTAGTCTCGACTGTCAAAACTTTAATAGCGCATCCGAAAGCAAAACCGATTCCCATGTCATATTATTATCGTCTTCATCAGTGCATTAGTTTAGCCGCTGATTGAAATTTGGCCAAGATTATATTTTTTTTATTTTCAGATCGCCCAACAGGGGGACCTCATCAAAAAGAACACATGAGCTAACCGGGGAGAGGAAGAGACGGTCCGTGATAGTAAGTCGCGGACCTACGAAGGTTACACATGGTACGGTCCTGCCTGCGGCTTGCTACCCTTGGCTGCTCGACGTGGCTCGCAGCT
>CAYSLH010000318.1:0-5622 GCA_964431605.1 uncultured Myxococcales bacterium | reverse complement strand
GACTATTATCGAAAGAACCGGACGAGTCCAACTTGGCATGGCAAGAAGAGCATCTTCGAACAGAACAGGGCGGTCCACCTCGCCAGAACGGATCCCGAGCGATTGATGCACCATAGCTATCTACTACCTCGAGTTGCACAGGTACTTGGGAAGGGAGTTCTAAGGAAAAAGATCCATCCGCCATGATAGGCGCAACTTTTTCGTTGCCCTCATGGGTCATACAGAAAGCTCCTACGTTTTGACCACCCAGTGTCATGGCAAAGGGAGCTTCAGCACCAGACAGGCCACAGAGCGCCCGGATTCCGACTCCACCATCGGACATGACTTCATCTCCAACGAAACCTTCAATCCTCATGGTGTCCTTGTCGCATCCAAGTTCGGGACGTGTGGGTAACTGTATATTTTCGCTTACCAAATCATGAGACATGATGGCGACGACCTGAACTTCATCAAAATCAGGATTGTTGTATACAGGCCAACGCTTTGCGCTCCTGGCATCCAGAACAACGATTCCGAAATCCGGACTGAGGCCGCTGTCGTCATCCGAGACACCTACGCAACCTCCTTCCACCTTGGCGTATGAAACAAGAAATTTATTTTTCCCAATGGGTAAAGCATCCTTGACCCTACCTTCCGGAGAACATGATGCTCCCGTGGGCAGACCTGGCACCACCCCCTGGAAGACTCCACCCTGATCCAGTTGACAAATAGTCCCAGCACCAAATGTTCCTACTGGTGCTATGCAGGTTGCAAAGGTCCTGCCTAAATCATCTAATGAAATGCCCAACGGTAATCCCTGCACTCCAACTTCGTAATCAAGTGGCCTTGCTCCCTCGAACTGAGTCGGATCAATGCTCATGGGAATAAAAACGGCTTGTCCTTGCCGTAAAGTCCACCTTATCAAAGTTATACTGCCATCTTGAAATGGTCGTGCACCAAAAACATTTCCAGGGCCAAAGTCAAGCCTCCTTAGATCGCTGCCGTCAGGCTCCACTGCCATCAAAACCTTTGCTCTCGCCCTGCCGCTGAAATCCACTGGCCCATCAGGAGAAATCCGCGTAAAAGCGATTGAACCTCCGGGCAGATAGTGTGGTTTTGTGTCATCGAATGGTCCGAATGTCAGCTGTCTGCACGCATCTCCAAGATCACCGTTATCCTCGATACATCCTTCCGATCCATGCATCTTTTCCAAATTCATCTCAATAAGATGAAACCTGTCACCAGGTCCTGTGCGAACACCGAACACCAGCGAAGTAGCGTCAGGAGATACATCCAAACCATCGATTGACCCATGGGGTAAGTCAACGAGATAGGTCAACTTACCACCTGGCGCCGCAGGTTGAAGAAATACCAGTCTGCTCCCAGGCTGAGACAAAGAAGGGATCAAAATACTCCCTGCGTTTCTTTCGTGGGCGTGCTGCACGAATACGATGCTGGAAAACCCGAAAGAGGGAGTCAAGCCGGCAGGAGGCTCATCGGTACATCCACAGGCACAGACCACAGCCAGGATATACAGGGAAAACAGAATGCCTGGATAACTATTACTTTCCACCACACTGTTGTTTGGCCGGTCGATAGCGTCCCCCCATCTCCGGCTGGACTGTGCCCTTGTGTTTTATATATTGGGCGACCAGTTCACGTATGAGGTTATGGGTAAACTTGACATTGCTACCGCGAGAAAATGTATTGTAGCCATCTCCACCGTTTATCAAAAACTCGTTGGTACCTACTATGTACAGGCGATCATCATCGAGAGGACCTTTTTCCGTCATTATGGAAACACAACGTTCACCCGGTCGCCGGTCAGGATCGAATTCGACTTTCAGACCGGAAATTTCCATGATTCCATAAGACGCAGAAAGGCCGTGTTCCAAAATTTCCCTGATTTGTTTCCCAGAGAGTGTAACTTTCACGAGGCAATTATCAAAAGGGACAACTTCGTAGATTCGCCCAAAGGTCACGACGCCGGCAGGAATGAATGTTCTCAATCCACCGGAATTGTACATGGCTATTGCGATCTCAGGATCAGAAGCTCTCATGGCGTCGGTAACGAGGTTACCCACGGGAGAATCCAGTTTCGTCTGGTTTGGCAGTTCGCAGGCTGCTCTCCCAAGTCTTATTCTCTCCAGGTGAGCTATGGCGTGGCCGAAGGACTGTAACTTTTTCCGAAACGCCATAACCGGTTTAATTCTAACGCCCATAAACTCTATGGCTGAACCATCCCAATTTTCATGAAGGTAGAATGTGTTGTCATAGACCTTGGTCTTTTCTGGCAATACCTTGTGAGTAAGCGCATCCACGAACAACTCAGCCCTTCCAAAAGAAATTCCATGAGCCCATGATTGCAATACTACGACATTGGACACAACGCCGGCAAAAGGTATGTGGTTATGGCCTCCTACGATGAGGTCGACCTCGTGGGGTTGCAACTTGTGAATCAAATCGGCCAGGGGTCCCTTGATCTCACCGGTCTTCTCATCCACCTTCAGCCCGGAATGGGCAACGAGTATTATGACAGTAGCTCCCTTCTTTCGGACTTCCGGCAACACCCTGCGCAAACTCGGCAAGAGAGGTTTGAATTCAAGTCCTCTGACATTCGCCGGGTGTGTGGTTACACCCGTATCTATCGCCATCAATCCAATAATGCCTATCTTGACACCCTTTCGTTGAACAATGACATATTGCGCAAAACCCGGCCAAGTTGGAGGTTTGCCGGTTTCGCGAACGATCATGTTTGCGGCAAGAAATGGAAAATGAGCTTGCTTGATCCTCTTTTTAAGGACACCGAGCGGGTCCTGCCCTTTTCTGGAAGGTACGCTTTTGTAACCAACCGGACCAAAGTCAAAGTCATGATTACCAATGGCAGATGCAGTATACTTCAGGTCGTTATAGAACTGCACCACAGCACGACCTTCACTTGCCGCAGACAACAAAGTCCCCTGATAAAGATCGCCTCCATCAAGGATCAACAACCCCGAAGGGTTGTCCCTTCTAACAGCATTGAAGTAGGCAGCTATATAATCCATGCCGCCTATCTGTCGGCCACCTACCATCTTCCCATGCCTGGCCTCGAGTGCACCATGAAAGTCATTTGTTCCGATTATGGTCAGCTTGATGCTCTTGGATTTGGATACAGTCTTGGATACAGAGGCGGCGCCGGATGGGAAGACCCAGCCGATCAACAAAGCCAATGTAATCGCGCCGAGCCGTTTCATCAAATCTCTCCGATCAATCTCTAAACAGCCCCCCTTGCGCGAATTCAATCTACCTCATATTATCGACACTATCTCAGGTTAGCAAAAAGATTTTTTCACTTTTTCGAGATTGATGACGCATCGTTCCACATACAAATTCATTTTCTCACTGACAATCATAGAGATCATCTTCGTCCACCCAGACCTCTGAACCTTCCTCGGTGGGAGATTTTCTACTGTTTGTTATGGTAACCATGTACCTGTTTCGGCTCTTCGTCTTTGTTCTCCCCTGGTACTGGCAAACAGGTCTGCATTCCCACCTGACACACTGACCTGGGTTCCAGCCTTTTTCGATTCGTTCCTTTCGAGCCCTTGCCCTGTCTTTGGCTTGTTTGGCTGCTTTTTCTTTCTCTCGTTTTTCAACTTCGCTCATCATCTTTACCGAGCGATATCTTATGGTGCAGGTATCGGTGCTTCTCTCCAGGGTCACGTGAATCTTGTCACCTTTGACGAAACTCATTCCAATATCATTTCGTGTTCCAGCTAAAAACATTGCAGCCTGTCTTCCGGAATGCAACGCGCGGTACCGTCTGGCAAAAAAACGATAGATCGCCTCCAGCTTGTCTCCGGTGTAAACTTCGCAAAGATCGACACCGGACAATCGGTCATCGCTGAACCTTACAACGACTTCAAATCCCCCAGCCAATCCAGTAGAATTAAAAATTCTGCAAGGCTCCTCAGGATCAAGGGTACATCTACACTCCGACCCTGCGTCCTTGCCAGAATTCCATTTTTCCATGAATGATTTCTCAGAATTCCATTTCTTTTTGGGTGCCCCCCACGGCAGGCTCTCTATAGCTTTATCCCACTGTACGAAGAAATTCAGATCAGACAGGGCTTTTTGTTCTTGCCTGTCATCTCTTGCATCTGTCAGCTTCTGCTCCAGCCGCTCCAGCCGCTCCCTCATTCGCACCGTGCTGTTTCCGGCAGGGAGATAAGACTCGCACTGGGATAGGGCATTATTGATCCTAGCCATGAAATCAAGGTCGTTAGCGTTGACACGCGACAAAACCGAAACACATCGCTTCCCAACCACATTGTCCACATCTTTCAATCCATCGAACGTAGGAAATCTCTTATGGAACAGACTATCCTGTCTCAACATCTCCTCGAGTCCATGCAAATCCTTTGGGACAAAAGATACCAGGTGGTCGTACCATCTGGACAAAAACCTCAACTCCAGATCAGGGTAAAACTTGGATTCAGGAAACAGTTCAAGGAAGAATACAAAACCCTCCCGCATTTTCAAAAAGGACTCCTTTTTGTCATCCATGGAGACCAGGTAATCCCTCCAAGCTAACTCCAGGTCTCTTTTTATGTACGCCATGAGTCCAGGCATCAACTTACCAGCCATCTTTTGTATCTTGTCTAAAAGTCTTTTTATGGCGGTAAAATTTTCACTCTGTACCTTGATACTTCTAACCGCTTTTATTGCAGCCAAAGTGAAAGTCTTTTCAAGTGTGGCAAAGCCTGGATGATCAGGGTGTGCTTTATGAAAATCCTCCAAAACAAGGCGAACCCGATTGAGCGTCTTCAAGTATGCATCGAGAGGAGCAACCGGAATTTCGAACTGCCTCTTTTCCCACGGATACAGAAGTTTGAACCACTTTTCGGCTGTTTTATTCATCAGTGATTCAAACCGCGTGGTATTTATGCGTTTTTGTTGCATGTTATGAAAAACTGACTCCAGATACATAACATGCTCCATGTTCGACAAGGGTCGCGACTCGAGTTGCTTATAAAGTTCATCGAGTCTTGAGGAAGAAAGGACAATCTGTAGCTGGCCACGCACGTCCCAGAGGTTTTCATCGTAAATTTTTCCTGCGTCCTTGCCCTGACCCATTATCTTTTCCATGTGACCACGGATGAAGATATCTTTTTTCTGGGCCGAAGTGGCCATGGATGCAGCCGTTTTGCCATCAAAGCCAAGGGAGATGAGTTCCTTTGTCATTAGGGCGATTAGCTTTTGGTTCAGATATTTTCGAGCGCCCACCTCGTCAGGTAAAAGCAGGTCTCGCTCATTGACCTTGACCGATATGGTCTGCCCCACGGACAAAGCCTTTTGCCCAGAGCTTACATCCTTACCAGAAGTGGATTTGGTAGAGACTCCGAACCAACCGCAAGAAGAGGTCATGAAAAAAGCGTTGCAACAAAAAATAATAAAAATGCTCTTTTTCAAAACTGTCGTTTCCATACCATGCAACCCCCATTCGGATGCACACTACCAATCTTTCGCAGTAAGGATCAACTCGATCAATTCAGGGACGATCAATTCAGGGACGGAGGTAGAACAGGCCGGCAACTGGACAGAATCTCGATCTTGCTTTTGGGCTATCCATGGTTTTGCCAAGTTTTTACGACAAAACTT
>CAYSLH010000317.1:0-5625 GCA_964431605.1 uncultured Myxococcales bacterium | reverse complement strand
TCGTTTATCCCAGACCTGTCTACAGACACTGTAGTGTGGGCAAACATCGCCCTTTTTCCATCATCTGACGAGTTGAGCCCAAGTCCCAAGACGGTTCCTGTTTCCGGGCCCCAGCCTGCTTCCAAGCCGAGTGAAAAATCATCCCAGCACTGGATCTGGACACCCAAGGTGCTCATGGTCAAGTTGCGGTTCACCCTGCCTGAGCCATCCGACCATATGTGCTGCTGGTGGGCGGCTATAATGGAAAAAGAAGGGGTTATACTCCAGCTTCCCCTGGCCCCCAGTACTAGCCCCTGGCCTTGTCCAAAGACCTCTTCAAAAGGAGCGTCGATTGTAGACGAGATTTCTGGAAAAGCGCCTTCGTAGTATGCTTGAAAAGACAGGTTCAGGGCATCGAACACACTCCATTTCAAGCCTAAAGCACCGCTCCACAAGTCACCAGACCACATACGTAAAGCACTTCCATGGCCTTGCATCACCAGTCCTTGGGCCAACTCGGTGCTTAGCCACACGCCACCCTGGTTTACGTCATCTGGTGCCAGGTACGATGTATCAGAATAGCCTGCAAGATACCTTCTAAATACTCCCCTGGCCTTGAAGCCCGAATATTCAAAATTCGCTCCGAGTTCGTACGCCTCCCCTTGACTTCGAACCGGATTTTGTGAACCAAATAAGCTAATGCCCCCATCCACAGAATACGACGGAGTCAGTGCCACGCCGCTGCTGGCAGCCCACCTCGCCCAAATACGCGAGTTCCCCCGTGAATCTCTACCGAGAGAAAAGTTCAGTTCGCTCCTCAAGAGTTCATAGGGACTTTTGTCCCCGGATTTCAACGCACCGAACTTTCCGCCTATGAACACCCCATCTATGGGTTGTGCCTCGATTTTTACCGTCCCACCAATTGATTCCGCCTTTTCGATAGAATCCACTGTGTCCAGGTATTCATACTCCACAACAAGTACCGAATCAGACGCGGCAGAGACGGATAATCTCAAAGCTCCCATATTACCGCTATCCAAGGGCTCGGTAAGCATCAGCCTGCCGCTAGTCCAATCGACCTGATATTCGAAGTCCCTCAATAGCCTCTTAGAAGAAATAACCATCCCGCTATAAACATCACGCCTCTCCACCTCCACCCTCTCGCTACCTTCTCGAACAAGTCCGTGTCCAAGAAAATACAATGTTCCACCAGTTGCCAAAAACTCTTCATGAGCCCCGACCGTACGAAAGTCCGAACCGGTGCTCAGGGCAGGAGACCAAAATCCACTCAACTCCAAATCCACTTTTTCTCTGTCGATGAAGTCCTCCAGCGGCCTTATAACACCATGGCCGCCATCTACCGCCCTTGACCATCTACCCACATGCTCTTTCATATTTTGATCCGTGGTAAAACCACCCCAACCCAAAAAAGATCCCTTTCTCGTCAACTGCACCATATATCTTGACCTAGTGGGATTTACGTCTTGAATTCTGGACTCGTCAGCATGCTCGATCCATGAATTTTCCGGGTCCTCGGCCCGCTGAAACCTTTTCTCATCATAAGTTGGATCGATTATACTAGACACAACATCAATATATGATTGTCCTTGTAATTCAGATAAGTCCAAACCACTTCCGATAATCAACTTGAAGCCTTCAGCGAGAGTCCATTCCAAAAAACCCCCCAGTCTCCCAGCTATGAAAGGATCTTTGCCGTCTAGGCCAAGTGCCACCACTCCATAGAGTGTTCCCAGGAGATGAGCCTCTTGCACTTTCCATTTCAGCATGCTCCAGAGACTACTTCCGTCAGGGAGTCTGACACTCATGGGCATCTTGTTGTCCCCATGAGTCACAGTTGAAACAAAACGGGTCAGGGAGGCATCTTGAAAACCTTTTTTATTTTGAATGGTTAATTGAACATCCTTGCGAAGCAGGCAACTCAGCTCAATCTCCGAAGTTTTTGGGACTCGATCCCATCGTGGTCCCAAACATGTTCCCAGGCTAACGAGTCGAGGAAAAACGATCAAATCTCCTCCGTCTGACCTCCTGATCCTGTGAATTCGAGCCAATGAGAGCTGCACATTTCCGTCGTTACACTGCAGTAGCAAAAGGTGCTGATTAATCCCTCGTTTTACTTTTACCTTTATGGCGAATTCACGATCATCTCCCACGGACATGGTCTGACCGTCCATCGAGGCCACACATCCAACAGGCACCACACCTTTGAGCGTGGTCAGGACCACTCCATTAGAGCTGGGCACGAGTGTGCCGGGAGACCTGGCTCGACCAATCGATATATGTTTTAGATCCGAAGGGTTAATTAACCGACGGCTTAGTAAGAAATCCACCCTCTCTGGCAAACCTGAGGGTGAGACTTGTACCAATCTTCGCCAACCTCCCTCCACCGTTGTTCCCAACGGTACTGATGAACGATCCAAAACGAATACTCTGCCAGCGCGGGTCTCTCTGCCAGCCAATATATTGGAGACATGGAACCTTCCATCCTGCCCGGTGATTATCTCCATGCCCCTGTCCGTAATAATCCTTGCCTTGGATACTGCTTTGTCCCCATCGGTCCAATCTCCGCTGTGGTCCAGGTCGAAAAATACCCTGCCCATGATTTGGCCGGAAGAATGATCAGCAGCTAGGGATAGATGGCTCAGCAGCGCCATCAAGGTTATGAAACACAGGATACCGTACACAAGGGACCTTGCGATCAGACAAGGCAAGTCAAATTGACGAGGGGCGCTTCTCACTCTCTGACCTCTATAATGGCTCCGACTTCTGATTCCATATCGAAAGCCGACAAGGTTGCTTTTGACCACCCCTTATCTCCGGGAGTCCAATTTGACCTGTAGTGGCCTGGTGACACTTCCATGAGTTTTCCAGGTTTTCCCATTGAGGCGGAGAGTTTGATTTTTCTTCCGCCAAGGAGCTTACCACCAGGGTCCTTGGCGAATATGTCAACCACTCTCCATGATCTGTCTTTTGATTCGGGGCCCACCGATATGAATAATATGACACTTGTTGGTGGATAAAGAGTCACCTGGCCAAAAGCAACGAGTGGGTCGGCTTTCGGCAATGAAACGGCAAGTTCAATGGGTAAAAGTCGAACTTTCCGTCCAGTTCTAACCAAGTAAATACTCTTTCGGACCAGACCACCATCTGCAGATAACAATCCGTGATGGAGCCCTGTTCCAGCTAGTTTGGGCAAAACGAATTCCACTCGACCATTTTCGGCAGATATGGAGTGCAGCACCGATTCCTGAACTTTAAAATCCACAGGTTTACCAGCAACAGCATTTCCAAGTGAATCAGTCAGCACTGCCTGTAAAACAAAACTTCCGTCCTTTCTTTGGCGAAGCGAATCGGCAGATACAAGCAGTTTTGCGGGGTTGGTTTTTACAGACTTCTCGACCATGGCCCGGACTTGAACAAGAAATTTTTTTGGATCCGGATTTACGAGCAAAGATGCTGTGAAAACCCCTGGACTATTCTGTGCTACAGACGACAAGGTGCCAACATCCGAATATAGCTTTACTACCTGTCCGACAGCATGGTTGTTCAACTCATCAAATAGCTCGACCCTTATTTCACCTTTGGATTTTCCATCGGCAGCTAATACTTCAGGTAGATGTAATGTCAATCGTGAAGCTGGTCCTGGCAGCAAGGTCAGCTTGATGTTCGCATGGCTTTTTGAACTGCCACCAGGAAATCCTACACTTATTTCGTCCTTGCCATCACCAACCAAATCAGGAGGTACGTAATACGCTTCGAACAGTCCCTTGGCGATCCTCCTCGTAGCCTGAATTTTTCCTCGTTTTGCCAATATCTTCAGCCAACGTTTTTTTCTCCACCTGAAATCCATGGGAGAGCCGAACTTGTCTATTGTAGTGACCAGAATTCGACAGGTATTGCCGGCACCAACCCTCACCTGTTGCGGATAGGCCCAGATGCCCAAGAGGTTAGTCTCTGGAAGATACAGGTTTACGGTTTTCGATTTTCTGTTCCCAACTCTGTCAACAGATGTTGCCCGTCCTGTGCCATAGCCCGGAGGAACAAGAATGCTCAACGAAAAAAACCCGTTGGAGTCAGCCGTCACTGGCCCGAATGATTTTCCTGCTACGGTCATCTTCATTCTGGTTCCAGGCTCTGTCTTTCCGGGTAAATCCAGCCTAGCGGTAATTGGAATTACAGCACGTCCAACAGCCACTCTGTGAAACTTTACGCCATCAGGCCAGGCCACCATGATTATGGCAACCTGAGGGAAGGGCTCCTCAGGAGGAGCAAATCCAGCTTCGTACCTGCCATTTCCCAACTCCCTGATTCCCAACACTGTACCTATATTAGCCGTCACCTGGAGTTTTGCTTTCGTTACCGGATTTCCATGATTGTCCCAAACTGAAATATTGAGTTTTGCATTTTGGTCATGACCTGCCAGTAAGTGTTTCGGCTGGGCTGATACAACGATCCTACCCGCTGGATAGGGGCAGGCGCGAAATGTCCTCTTTGCGCCGGTATTTTTTTCTACAAACTCCACCGACCTGGCTTTTTTTAAAAGTTCGGGGAAATACTCTATGGAAAACAACCCCATACCGAGGTTTGAAACGGCACCTATCTTACCCACCGAAA
Source organism: uncultured Myxococcales bacterium (assembly GCA_964431605.1). Lineage (GTDB taxonomy): Bacteria > Myxococcota > B64-G9 > B64-G9 > B64-G9 > JALVPF01. Next base: position 1,014 of record CAYSLH010000317.1, on the reverse strand, counting down.
CCTTCATCTCTACTTTTGTGATTCCGGTATTGCCCAATGGTTTGAAGAAATAAACCGCTACCGGGGGGCCACCATCCGTTGGCAAGCAATCCTGGGAAAGGAAACCAGGTATGCTTTTTGAAAATACGCAAGAAGCATATAAAAACACGACCGGGAGCAAAAAAACGGTCAGGCCTTTCCGATGAAAAGCCCGCATTCAGGGCACTCCTCCTCATTTTCGGACACCTCGTGTCCACAGGCAGGGCACTTGTCATAAGCCAAATCTTCATCAGTGCTGAGGCCTTCCTCCTTTACCATCTCCTCAAACTTGTCACCTAGAACCCGCCTGGCATCCTCTTCATCGGCGCTGCCCACCACCAGCATTACCCTTTGGGGATGACCAGGTTGTACGGGGGCATCCGGATCATCAAGGACCAGGCTGGCGATGGAATTTTCTGCCAGGAATACACGTATTTCTTTTAGCACCTCGAACTCACCCCTGACCACGGGTAACAGATCCTGACCCTCCAGAGCCTTTTTGATGTTTTCATCCGAGAAGTCAAAAGGCTCTGGCAATTCGTCAACAAGTTCCACATCACAAGTGCTGCAAGTGGTAAATCCTGGTCTGTACTCTGCACGGCATTCCGGACAAAATGGCATTTTCTCGACCTCATTATGTTGAATGTATTATTTTTCCTTATTTAATCCTTAGGTGAAATTTTCAGTTCATCCACTTGACCATTGTAGGTAATCACCCAACGCCGCCCGTCTTGTCCCTTGAACTCGGCGCTCCTGGAAAAGCTGGTTTTGGCCTCAGTAATGAGAAACTTCAAAAACTCCTTGCGCTCTGAGCTGATTTTCCGCAACTCCTCGACTCCATCTGGATTGCCCACAAGATTCATGGCATGGCTCCAAGACAGCATTTTAAATCAGTTTGCAAATGGTACTTCCAAACATGACTCTTGGTCAAGGTTGGCCTTAATTCAGGGACGGAGGTAGAACAGGCCGGCAACTGGACAGAATCTCGATCTTGCT
>CAYSLH010000316.1:0-5645 GCA_964431605.1 uncultured Myxococcales bacterium | reverse complement strand
ACACCGGGAGGAAGAAACTTTCCCAAAAGCTGCCTGGAGTATTTCCAGAAACGACTGTGATTTTCAGGGTGTTCAAACCCTGCTTGCGGGGTGTATGTCAATTCGACGTCCTGTGTCACGAGCTTGGGTGTCTCGCCTCTTTTAATCAACTGTGCCCATATGGTGTTTGCAGGGGGTAACAATACAAACCAAGGTTCACAATCAGAAACACAATGCATACCTAAATCGTTCCATGCCACGAGAACATATTCATCCTCTTTGCCATCGAACTCACCTGGTTCATGATTCGTTGCTTTCGGTTTGGCATAAGTCTTTTCTTTCAGGTTTTTTTGGTGAAGGTCACCTACGATATATGATGCTAAAGCATTACGCTCTAGTTTAGTGCCCATAAACCTGGGCATATAGCTGTTGATCTTTCCCAATCCATCCAGCATGGATTTCATACCAAAATATGAAAACTTTTTCGTACGAGGCATGATGTCGTTTAGAAGTCCATTGATCGTGTGACAGGACTGACACTGTATTTTGAATATCTCTCTGCCGGCTTTTTTCTGGTTTTGTATGTCGATTTTTTTGTACTCGACCCACTTGGCAATTTGCAAGACACCTTCTGTGTTGATTTGCTTTTCCTGGTCCACATGGATACTGCTGGAATATAGAAATCCAGGTACGACAAACGGTCTACGTGCGGCTTCACGCATCCACTCGAAGCCTCCGAAATACATCAACCCGGAGACCAGAAGCACAACGGTCAATACTCTGGTCAACATCCTTGGAAGACGAAGCATCATGATCACAGCACCACCCATGATGAGCGGAAATGCGATGATTACCATGTTCACATAGAGAGACATCTCGGGGGACTTACCCAAGATCATCTGTCGAGCAGAGTCTGGGATTGCCATAAAATACAGGTATCCAGTCAAAGATGTTACCACTAGTGGCACCAGTGTCCACTTGGCACAGTATCTGCTCATCAAGACCCTTGTCTTGGGATCTTTCAATCCAGCAGCCGTAACAAAACCGAACAATCCTGTAAGCATGAAAGCCACCGAGGTACGGAATAAAAGGGATGGCCACATGGTTGGATTGAAAAAACCAGACCAAAAGCTATGGTCCTGCAGCCAATGTCCTGGCGTGAGCATGAAAGTTATGATGCCATTGATGATAAACAGGCTCATCCATGCAGCAAACAGGTATATCCAACCTACTATCATATGATTACGAGGGGTCATCCTGTCGAAGCTGTAGAAATAAACAAAAAGGGCCGCTATCTCGACAACGAAAAAAATCCATTCAGCCGCCCATCCAAAAACGAAAGTATGGATCAGTGCAGAGGTAGCAGCAGGATGGATCAATGATATCAAAAACCAGATCCCGACACCGGACACAGCACCATAGACCATTGAGAGAAGTAAGAAAAACCGACTATGGGAGCGTACGTAGTCAATGATGGAATCGTTTTGCTCCCTGTAACCTTTTTTTTCTGTCGTGACCAGAAACAATCCGGCTCCTACAGCGAAATGAGCAGCAAACACGTGTGGAACGGATATGATCACCATCAGCAGGGAATAGCCAATACCTGGAATATCCCAAATCGGATAATTCATTGGTTGCCCCCTCTCACTGCAACTGGTCTGAGTGCGAGCTTCAACACGACCGTCAGCAAAATTGCACCCAGCACAAATACCGCCAGGAACATTATCAAGGGAGAGTATTGGGGTATGATCTCAAGTCGTTGGACTTTGAAAAACGGTTCAACCGTAGCCTGCCGAACCAACTCCCTGACAATTGCCATGATCGACACCGTAAGCACAAATAGGGAAATGGTGGGGATGAACTTATAAAGGAACGCAGCAACAACCATTGCAGATGCAACAGCCACAGCGCCCCACAGGACTATACTATGTATTGAGCTATCGAAAACAAACAAATGAAGGACTCTTTCAGGTTGAGCAAACAAGTACCATAGCCCTGCAGCCCCCTGCACAAGGGTAAACCATGCAAACCACCTAAGTCCTTTGTTGATGTTGTGCGCAGCTCCATCACCTCCTTTGAGCTTCCACCACAGGGCACGCACAAGACCAGCCACTGCCAGTGAGGCAAAGAAAAAATGCAAGTACCTGGGTGCCAACGTGGGATCGTCCAGATTCAGAATCAACCCACCTGAAGACTTGAAGTACTCAGGCCATTTTTCAGGGCGCATGGCAAGGGAGAACGCATTTACCACAAAAAACGCGACCACGAGCAACAACACCAAGGATGTTGCCAGTACCCATGGTCCTGCTGCTTGCAGCGAGTTCAGCTTCATCTTATACAGATATGCGGTATAGTAGGCCACCAATAGTATTCCAACCACAGACAGCCACCAAACCGCCATGAGCACTGTGCTCGTATAAAGAAGGTGCCCATAGAGGACCTGAACGAACAGCAAAGGGGCCACACCCAGGTTTACGGTAAACGCAATTAGAAAAGTGAGATTTTTGGCCGGACCATGTGGTAAATCGGTAGTCGCTTTTCGACGGTAGCGTAGATGCTCTACCAGGGCCAAGATAGCTGTGCCCACCATTGCGTTCATCACGATCAAATGCAGGATGAAAGTTACGATCAGCAAAACTTCGAACCATGCCCAGTGTACTGGAATGGCATCTGGTCGCGGCACGAGACTTGTGTAGTCCACGATAGAACCTCCCTCCAAAAAATCAATAACGTTGTGTTATGTGCTACAAAATTCCCTTGTCCTTACCCCTCGTCCCCATGATGATCATCTAAAGTTTTTTCAAATGGAGATTCCAATCTGCTTTTTTCGTTCCAAACAATAATAAGGCATGCTTCTCATATACTGTTACCCATACTGTATACATGATTCAAACCACCTGTAATCATCAGATTACCTGTCTCAAGAGAATATCTCGGCAAAATTATGAAAAAATTTAGCAGTAATCTGATGAATTAAAAAATTCAACACCTGCCTGAATCAAGGTATTAAACAGTTTTGGTGATCCTGAATCTTTTCCGGAAGATGAATCGTTCCTTTTTCTTCTGACATATAGATATATTACACCAAAAGATGGTTTCAGCCGAGGAGTTTCATTGGTAGACTTTTCAACAAAAATCATTGTATAATCCAAACAATAGCTATGCGTTACGAACGACATGCTGGTAGACTCCCATGGGAGGATGAAATGAAAAAAATGTGGTTAGTGTTCACTGGTGGAATCATCATCTCCATCCTTGGCTGCTCAGGCTCACAGGGCGAATGCACCTATGATACAGACTGCCCTCAATTGGGATACTCATGTAACCCGCAGACCCACCGGTGCGAACTCAACGACGACTATGACAGGATAAAGGACAAACGTTGCAACAATGATCTCGACTGCGACCCTATTCTCGAATACTGCGATCCAGCCACCAATCTCTGTGTACACAAGGAGTTCGATGGTGGTCAAAGTGGTGATGATGGACCCACGAAACCCGACAATCCAGCATGCGCTGGTATCGACGAACAAGTAGTTTGTGCCGAAGCCGGATTGCAGGGCCAAGGCAGGGATCGTGATGGAGACTCTTGGGGAGAATGCTGTGACTGTGATGACTATGATCCCAAGGTTCACCCGGGAGCATCAGAGGTCATATACAACAGTAAAGACGATGACTGTAATCCTTCCACCCCAGACGGAGACGTGGATCAGGACGGCCATCTTTCTGTGCTGGTGGGTGGAGATGATTGTGACGACAGGGATCCAAGCGTATATCCAGGGGCAGAAGAAAAGTGTGATGGAAAAGACAACGATTGTGATGGAATCGGCGACCCAGCAGATCTGTGTGGAGGTAACGATGGAGGTACAGGCGGCGACACCCCTCCTCAGTGCCCTGACATTGGAGGCATATATAATATCAATGCATACTGCATGCAAATTTCCAGTGCTGACGGTGTACATCTGAACCAGGAGGATTGCAATCTGTCTTTCAATCTCGATGCCATCAACTGTACCGGAACAATCGACAACGCCATGAATCTGTATATCCAGTGTGCTGGTTTGGGTTTCCCATGCCAGGCCAAAGCAAGTCTGACATCCACTTTCCAGGTAATATGCTCAGAGCAATGCAAGTTCGATTTTATTCCAGCGGACACGGGAACCTCTTGTGACTTTCATTCTGACCCAGAATGCACGAACAGCGGCAAGGTCTGTGGTATTTTAGGCAACAATTCCATTCCCACCCCTCAGTGTGTAGATGTGATTCCTGGCGGTAGACAACCTGGATACTATTGCAATTCGAACGAAAACATTTATTGCGTCAACTCCCTTTGCCTCGAAAACTATTGTGGAGCAATTTGTACCGACGACTCTCACTGCTCTTCTTTTGCCGGCATGAGTTGTGAGACTGTAACTTACAATGACGGACAGGGAACGGTCGGTCCAATTCAAACCTGTGCCCCTGAAAACACAGGTGAGACTATCTGTGGCAGAACAGCAGACTGTCCCTCCACCAGGGTATGTTCTTACAGGCCCCTCGATGACCAGGTGATCACAGTTTGTAAGCCCCCCAACCAAAACGGTGCTCTTCCCGGAGAATCCTGTAATGCAAACGCTGATTGCAAAACCAACATCTGCGTTTGTGGTGACCAAATGTGTGATGGGAGTACTTCCGGGGTTTGTTCAGCAATTTGCACAACCGACGATGATTGTGTTCAGTCCAACATGTGCTCATCGATTTACATTCCAGACAACAATGGCATGGATCACGTGGTCGATGCATGTATCCCCGATCCCAACTCCTGTGCCCGTAACGCTGACTGCCCCGCAGGAAACGCATGCCGTCTTACCATATCCACGGATGGAACGCACATCGAGACTGAATGTGGCTATGGTGCAGGTCCCAACTATGACAACACAGGCGAACCGTGTGGCAACGATGGTGAATGTTTCTCTGTATGGTGTAATCCGGATGAACATTACTGTAATGGGTTCTGCGTCTCAGATGATGATTGTCCGACCTATGAAGATTCCCCAGCTAGTTGCAGTTCAGATGGCAATTGCACCCTGCTGGAGCTTTGCAATGATTCCAGTTGTAACAGAAAGTTCGAATGCGCAACAGAAGTCTTCTGGCTTGGTCTGGACAATTTTGGCAATGATATCTACGATACGGCCAACATGTGCAGGCCTATCCACCGTCCTTGCGGTCTGGACGAAGATTGTAGAGATGGGGAGGCATGCGAGTTGGACTACAACTCTTCTGCCACGGTGGCACTTTACTACTGCAAACCAGGAATCGGTCCTGGACAAATGGGCGACGATTGCAGTTCCGGCGGTGCAAATGCTTGCTGGACTGGGTTATGCATAATCGTCAATGGAGGTCAAGAGTCCTATTGCTCGGAGGCATGCCAGGTTGCGGCCGATTGCGGGGACATCACGAAATGGGATTGTCAAGACGTGCGAGTGGATATTCGACCTGGAATCGTCAGTTATGTTCCGGCATGCATCAAACTTTAGCTACAATCCATACCAGAACTTGCGATATTTTGTACTACCATAATCTTCCCATATAAAAGATCGATTCTTACAGAGTGGTCGCCAGACCAAGGAAATGGAAAAACTCGTCATGATTAGTACACGTTCTGCATCAAGGAACGATTTTGAAGC
>CAYSLH010000315.1:0-5656 GCA_964431605.1 uncultured Myxococcales bacterium | reverse complement strand
TATTTTTGATAAATGACGACCTTGACCAGTCGGGAAAAGCGCAATGGGGTGAAAACGATGAAAAATTGCCTCCGTCCCTAAATTACTAAATTACTCTAAATTACTCCGTGGCTGTGCTGTTTCGAGCTTTGCCTGTTTCATGGATGGGATTTTTGTCAATACTAACTTCGCGGAATGATACATCAAATTGGCGAAAATTGGTTGCAACACTAACAGGTCTCTGCTATAGAATACAGAGGGATTGTAGTTCTCATACTTTTTGGGGGATCTATGTCATTGCGATTAGACAGGAATAAGAAAGGAGAATCTTTTATGAAGAATAAGGGGATGACTTCCTGGATTCTTATGGCGATTTCGGTCGTGTACTTGCTCGGCTTTGTGTCCGGTTGCGGTGGAAGTGGTGACTCGGATGCAAAGTGTAAGACCGTGTGTGAGAGATCGGCCGAATGTGGCAGCACATCGACCGACTGCATGGAACGTTGCCAGGCCAACCCACCCTCGGATGCATGCTTTGAATGCTACCAGAAAGAAACCTGCAGCCAGTTGGGCAGTTGCTACAATTCTAACTGCAAAGGCGAAGACAACCAGCAGGGAAACCTGAGCGAAGCCGATTGCGAAAGTATATGTAATAAGATGGTTGCCTGTAATGGAAAGCAAACCTTCGATGATTGCAAGCAAGATTGTATGGGGATGACCATGGTAGATGAATGCCTGGATTGCCCGGATATTTCGGATTGTATGGATTTCTGGGATTGTTTCCGCAACTCGGAATGCTGGAATCCATAGAGTCAAAACGAGTCGATGTGCCTAGCCTGGGAATGAGAGGGGAGTGAAAAAAAAGTATTTCCTGGTTGGGAAAAATTCATATCCGCAAGGTCAGAAAAGTCCCATTTCCCGTTCGTATGGTGTTTTGCACGCTCACAGAGCCAGCCTCGTCTTGATAGAAATCGTTACCATTGTTAGGGTTGCGCGCAAAGCGTGGGTAGTTACTCGATGTAACGATTAGCCCGATCCTATGGCCTTGTGCAAAATTATAACCTTCTTCGTTGGTCAACGTTACGGTGATGTCATAGACTTGGCCCGGCTGTATATCCACAGGGCGATCAAACCCATCCCTGAGTTTGAGCCTCCTGATCCCCTCACCAACCAGCAAGTGCCTGCCTTGCTCGTCCACATCCGTCAGGCGAATGGCAAAATCCGTATCGCGCCCTGTGGTGGAGACTTTCATGGTCACTTCGACCTTGCCCTTTATGGCCAGGACGGAGTCCAGTGGAGCAGTGGTAAAGACCAAGGCATCAGCACGACTTATAACGTCGTCCTGGTACCTAGGACCGTGTTTGAGATCCATCCGGAGGGTACAACCACCAGCGGTGGGAGACGGGTCGTCCGGATCATAACCGAACGTCAATGTCTCCTCCGACGGTGCGGATGTATCCAGCACACCACCGGGGGCCAGGAAGTAGGTCCGGTCTGCGGTTCCTGGAGGTGGCCAGGAATCAGCATCTTGCTCCACGCGAACACCACCTGTTATCCAGTGCACCGCCTTCCACTGGTCGGCCGGTGAGGATATCGTCCTGAGGTGCATGTCGAAGAAAGCAAGACTATCGGACTGGATCCTCTTGTCCGAATCGTAGTAATTCATCTCCTGTTGGTCAAGGGGCCGGCTGCCGGATGTCTCTCCTCCGGTAGCAGCGTGGATCCATGGTCCCACAAGAAGTCGATGCTCCAGACGGGCAGGCTGTGCGCCACTGTCACGAAGATCCTGAAAATTTTTCAATGTCGATGTATTGTACAAATCATACCAGCCGGAGACCACCAGCATGGGAACATCTATATCCGAAGCATCGTATGTCCTTTCAACGCCCTTCCACACCAGGTCGTGGTAGGGATGATTGGTTATGATATCCCCTCCTCCAAAATATCCTGAGATAAAGTCAAAATACTCCTGGCGCAATACTCCGCCTGGGTAATATTGTTCGTAGGTTGTGTTCATTTGGCAAAAAATGGGCACAGCCGCCTTGAGATGGGCCGGATGCTCGAACGCGGTACGATACTGCTGCACGCACAGGGCTGATACCCCCCATGTTCCCACATTTCCATCACTCCAGTCCTGGGCAGCAATCCATTCCACCGTATCATAACCATCTTGCCCGTAAGGCTGAGGGGAGTCCACAGCCGCATCTTTGGAGCCGAAAAACCCACGCCAGTCTTCGACGACAAAAGCATAGTCGGTACTGGAAAACAGGGGCTCGTCCTCACTGTCTTCAAACCATATGCTCCTGGCTTTTTCTTTGTCATAAGGAGTCTGGATGAGCACTGTTGGCAACCTGCATCCAGGTTTGGCAGGACGACGAACAAATGCCGACAAGCTTTTCGAGTCCCTCATGGGGATCATCACATTTTCGAAGACGTATTCACTGCAATCAGGCTTGTGTCCATCGGAACCATCGAAAACAGACTGGTCCCCCGCATCACTTATTCCTGAATCAGACCCTTGGGCATCTTCATCATTTATCCCGGAATCACTAGTGGATGTGGCCGTGGAACTGCATGCGAGCATGAGCATCAAAAGACCGAATACGGCTGGTACCCTTGCAAAAATATGACTGTGATGCTTGCGTGTCCAGAGCTTCTTCATTTGTTTCTCTTTCTCCTGCTGCTCGGCCTCATCCAACAGAGACATTCGGCCGCAAGAATTAAATTTGTACGGAATAATTTTCATCGCAATTGAGAGTATACTCAATTGTGATCTATTTTTGAGTCAAAATTAAAATTTTATCTACTTGCCTTGAAAATGGGAACATCGATCGCTCGTTTAGATATGCTAATGCGCCTCGAAATCAAGGCTAACAAAACAGGTGCCAAAAACAGAGGCTCTATGCCATTCAGGTTGTTAGTAATCGGAGCGGTTGTAGCCGTCTTTGACGGCCTGCTCCATGGCGGCGAGTTCTTCGTCAGTTAGGAAATCAAAATAAGAAGATTTTTTTCTTGCTGAAAGTCTTCCATTGTTATGCAGGCACAACTGGATGAATAAATCGATCAGACGGTCAGGCATGTCGATGATATCCTGTATGGCCCTTTTGGTTTTGTCATAGTTGGCCAGAAAGCTAAGCTCTTGAACGAGTTCTTCTTCAATGGTTTTGACTACAAATTCGTACAAAGCTTCTGCCTGTGTCGTCATATCCATATACTGATACCAGCGTGCAGTCTCGTTCTTGACGGTCATGCGGCCCATTTCATCCAGACGGTAATCGATGAGCCTCAGCAAAGGTCGAGAGAAAGCCTCCAACGATGCATCGTAATCGACTGGATTTTTGAGCATGACTGATGAAACCGGGAACATGAGTCCATGTGGAACCATTTTCTGCAGCGAAAGGATATTGTGTATCAGGAATCGATGGATTCGTCCGTTTCCATCTTCAAAGGGGTGCAGAAATACAAAGCCGTAGGAAATCGCCGCTGCATGGATGAGCGGTGAAAGATTTCCCGCTTTCATACGCTTGTGAGATTCCATAAGACCCTCCATCAGGCCTGGCAAGTCATCAGGCTTTGGAGAGATAAAATGTATTATCTCCTTCTGATAGGTGACTGTTTGGCCGACGTAATTTTGACTTTTCCGATAATCACTGCTTTTGAAACGTGGGTCGACAATCCGGTTCTGAAGTTCGATCAAACTTTTTTTAACACAGAAATCCTCTTTTTCGGCAAGTTCCAATGAGGCGATGAACTTTTGCGTTCTGGAAGCATTGGGCTTTATATGCTCAATTTCAAAGGACGACTTTGTCTCTTTGCTAAAGAGGTAGCTTAGTGCCCGGTGAAGCAGTTCCGGCGGATAAGCGCTGATAATTTCCTCACACCTTTGGCGCATATTAGATAAATCCATCTTGGAAAGCTTTTCTGTTTTTCTGATGATCGGACAAAAGGTTTTAGGCCCGAGGAGGTTGTTGACGATGCGGTGGCGCGGGGATTTATCCATGTTCTGGACTGTGTAATATTTCTTTACCTCCAGTGCATCGACATAGTTGCCAGTAGAAATCTTTTCGATGGGAAGCTTTTTGCCAGTCAAAAATTCGTAGAAAAACCAAATCCTCCTAGCATACTTTCCAGTCGGCTTGGATTTGATATACTCGGTGAGTTCTTTCTGAGAAACGTGTTCGAAGATTTGGGCCAGCAATCCCAAGTTGACCCCATCATATTTCAGCGCAAATTCAAGATGATCGCCTACTGTCTCTCCGGGCCAGTATCTTGTCGGGTATATGTCGTGGGTTGCACTATCCTGAACCTTTGAGATTCGAGCACCTGATGACGAAACAAATGAGGTATGCCAGTGGGGCATGCCGGTCAACCCAAGCCTGTCAAGCAGATAAGCATAGCCAGCAGGGCGAGATTTCAAAATTTTTTTTTCCACAGGTATTCTCACAAAATTATTATTTTCTTGGTATTATAATTAAAAAATAGCGATTTGTCAGTAAAATGCCTAGATAACTGCTTCTTTTACGTATAATCATTATTTGTGAGAGGTGAAATGTTTAGAAAAAGGCCATTGCTAGACAAAACAGGTATTTTGTTGGTAAAATTATTATCCATTCGATTATACTGGTAAAATTATTACATTAAGCTATGGGCGCAGAAAGGCGTTTTAACAATGCAAAATGTCTAAAGATCACTTTTCTTCAGCGTAACTGTATGCCAAAATAGATGCTAGGCACTTGTTTCGGCCACTTGTTTCGACTTGTTTCGGGAAGAAGAGAGGTAGATAGCAAAAATGAACAAGAATAACCAATGGATTGCTGTTGTGGCCGCAATGGGGTTTATGATTACAGGATGCGGAGATAATTCTGCAAGTTCCAGTAATAACAAAGTGATTATTCATTTTGAAGATCTTCAGAACTGGCAACGGTACGACACCCCGGTTTTACGAGATCCTGAACCAGGAGGTGGGTATGAAGTCGCTGCTGATCCGCATGTGTTCCGAGCAGAGGATGGCACGCTCAATATGGTCTATACCGGACCGAATCCGAACAACGATTACGCGACGATAAAGCTGGCTACTGCTGACAAGCATACAAATTGGGCTGCAGGGCCCGTGCTTTTAGAGGGGAGCAACTCAGGCGACCTGGATATCAACAAGGAAACATCGTTCTATCGACTCTCGGACTCCGGAAAACACCAAATCTATTACATCGGCTACGATGACGAAGACGTGTATGAATCTCAGATTTTTGTTGCCGAAGCAGATGAGCTCGAAGGACCGTATACCTTACCGACTGCTCCTGTGATACCAACTGGGATGCAGGCTGGTCATGAGGTGGTTGCAATGACATCGCCTTCGATCGTCGAGTACGCTGACAGGCTTTATATGGTGTACTGTGCTTGGAATGCTTACCCAGATCCGAGCATCGTATGGGTCCATGGGGCCACATCCGATGACGATGGGCAAACCTGGAATGTAGTGGGTGAAGTTTCAGTGCCATCATGCATGGAGGGTTCATTCACCCGTGGTCCCGACGGTCTGTTCTATGCTGTAAGAGAAGCTGAAAATGGATTTACAATTGGGCGAAGCAAGGAACCGTTCGGTGAATATGATATGTTGCCTGCTCCGGTCATGACACCTGCAGGGGCACCTTGGGAAGTCGATGAGATGAATACGCCGCAG
>CAYSLH010000314.1:0-5686 GCA_964431605.1 uncultured Myxococcales bacterium | reverse complement strand
TTCCACCGTCACTCCGCCGGGTTTGTCGATGAGTACCCTGCAAATGGTTCCACCAGCTTCACCGCGAAACTGCACCTGCACGATCTCCATCCCAAGTTGCTCAGCCACAGGACTGGCCAATTCCTGGACGCGACCTTCGATGCGGGTGGTGGATGACATCTTTTCTCCTGTAACTGCCGAGCAATAAAAAAAGAGCGGGCCACGATGACCCACTCTAAGATGTTAAACTCAAGAAGTGCGCGCAACCTAGCAAGCTTGCTAATAGAATGCAAGATTTTTTTTCTCCTTCTTTCTCCATGGGAAGCCGGGGGGACAATGTTGGTTTGAGCAGGAAATCGGGGAATAACTAGAATCTTTACAGTCCAGCGCACGTCTGTTACTGTGTGCCCTGGATCAGACAGGCTAAGCATGCCGAAAGTAAAGAAAAAGCCCAAAAGCGCAAGCGTGAAACAGACGCCCATGATGCGCCAGTATCTGGAGATAAAAGAGCAGTATCCCGACTGCATTTTATTTTTCAGGCTCGGAGACTTCTATGAGATGTTCTTCGAAGACGCACAGGTGGCTTCCAAAGTCCTGGATATCGCCTTGACTTCCAGATCCAGGGACAAGAATGGCTATCCCATGTGTGGAGTGCCATATTTTTCGGCTAATACCTATATTGGCAAACTGGTAGATAGTGGATACAAGGTGGCGGTATGCGACCAGGTCGAGGATGCAAAGGCTGCTAAGGGAATAGTCAAACGTGCTGTTACAAGGGTTGTGTCTCCTGGTATGATCACGGACCCTGACGAGCTTGATTTCAGGAAGTCCAACTACCTTGCCGGAATCTCCAGCGATGGTGAGAACTATGGTTTTGCCTTTCTCGATGTCTCCACCGCGGATTTTCGTATGACTCATGTCAAGGGCCTGGATGCACTTGCTGATGAAATTATCAGGGTGGGTCCCAGGGAGCTTTTATTGCAAAAGGAAGATTCTGACCTGCGTGGCTGGATCTCTGACAGGTTCAAGGAGTTATTCGTAAAGGCTACTGATTTGTCGTCGAACAAGGAACGTGTTGGATTCGAGACTTTTTCCAAGACCATGGATTCATCGGATTTGGCAAAGTCGACAGGTAGCCAGAGCAGCCCGGCCGTAAAGGCAGCAAGATTGGTTTTTGCATATGCAGCGGCGAGCCTTCCTGGCTCGTTAGAGCACGTAAGACGGCTGTCATATTACGAACAGGCTGATTATTTGGTGGTGGACGAGTATTCACAAGTAAACCTGGAGCTGGTAAGGACCCTCATGGAGGGAAATCGCAAGGGTTCCTTACTCGGAATAATGGACCGTACACGGTCTCCCATGGGAAGCCGCTTGATGGCCAACTGGATGAAGTTTCCGCTCCTTGATTTAGGAAAAATTCAGGAGCGGCTCGATGCGGTCGAGCAGTTGGTCAAGGACGAAGTACTAAGGTCTGACTTGAGGGATTGTTTGGGTTCCATCAGGGATTTGGAAAGACTGGTCTCCAAGGTCACCATCGGACAAGGTGGGCCGCGTGACCTGGGGGCGTTACGTGATTCTTTGGGAGAATTGCCCAGATGGGCGGAGCTTGTGCTCAGTTCAGGTTCTTCCACACCTCTTCAGAGACTACTGGGTAAATTGGATCTGCTTGATGATTTATATGGAGTGTTGAACAAAACCCTCGTGGATAGCCCTCCCATGGATCTTTCCAACGGTGGCGCCATTCGGCCTGGAGTAAACGCTACTTTGGATGAACTGGTCAAGGCTGCTACTTCGGGACGGGATTTCATAGCGGCCTTGGAGCAGAAAGAGCGTGACACCACGGGGATTTCGTCTCTGAAGATAAAGTTCAACAAAGTATTTGGTTACTTTATAGAGGTCACGAAACCCAATCTGCATTTGGTTCCTTCGCACTACAGGCGTAAACAGACCACGGTCAACGCTGAAAGATATGAGACGGACGAACTCAAGGAAAAAGAAGAGATGATTCTTTCCGCACAAGACCGCAGGGTTGAGTTGGAGCGGGAAATCATCGCTGAGTTGATTGTCTCGATTCGACAGGCCATAGAGAGAGTTCTTTGTATAGCTGGCCAGGTCGCCACTTGTGATGTAGTCGCTTCACTTGCGCATCTGGCTGCGACTCAAAGATACTGCAGACCTGTGGTGGATGACAGTGAAGAGATAGACATTGAGGAAGGAAGACATCCTGTGGTGGAACAACTCATGCAGGGCGAGCCTTTCGTACCGAATGACCTTCAGGTAGATTCTGCCAATCAACAACTATTGATCATCACCGGTCCCAACATGGCTGGAAAATCCACGACCATTAGACAGGTGGCGTTGATTACCATGATGGCCCAGATGGGTTCTTTCGTACCTGCCAAAAGCGCCAGAATAGGACTCGTGGACAGGATCTTTACTCGAATCGGAGCAGCGGACAACCTGGCCCGCGGTCAGAGTACTTTCATGGTGGAGATGGTGGAGACGGCACATATTCTCCATCATGCCACAAGGCGTTCATTATTGATCCTGGACGAGATTGGCCGAGGCACGAGTACTTTTGATGGACTGAGTATCGCATGGGCAGTGGCCGAGTACGTTCATGACAGGATCGGCTCCAGGTGCTTGTTTGCAACCCATTACCATCAACTTTCAGATCTTTATCTGACAAAGGAACGGGTCGCAAATTTTACAATCAGCGTAAAGGAGTGGAACGATCAAATCATTTTCTTGAGAAGAATGGTCAAGGGAATTACCTCCAGGTCGTACGGTATCCAGGTGGGTAAACTTGCCGGTTTGCCGTCCGAGGTGGTAACCAGGGCTCAGGAGATACTCGAGAACCTCGAGAGCCAGGAATTCGATGAGATAGGGGCGCCACGTTTGTCTGGCGCTTCAGGTCGAAAGGACAACAATGCGCCTGTGCAATATAACCTGTTTGCCGCTCAAGTAAAATCCGCTATAGAAGAGGAGTTGGACAGTCTGGACTTGAATTCCATCACCCCCATGGATGCGTTGAATATGTTGTATAAGTGGAAGGGAGAAAGTTCGTGAAATTGGTGGCCAAACTGGGCGCTGTTGTTTTTCTGCTGTTGCTTGCCCGTGTGACGATTGCTGCCCAGCCCCAGTGGGAGCACGACTATCAAAAGGCCAGGGATGCTTATTACAAGTTCAAGGCTGACACCCAAAGGCAGAAATACCGGCATAATTGGAAAAACACGGCCAGGCTTTTTGAAAAGGTAGCGGAAAAGTACCCGAAATCGGATAGGGCGGATGATGCTGTTTTTACAGCGGCAAGGCTGTATTACGGGTTGTATAAGATCTCACGAGTCAAGGCTGATTTAGACAAGGCCGTGGAGTTGTTCTCCAGGGTGGTCAAGGACTATGAATCGAGTTCATTGGCTGATGACGCACAACTGTATATAGCCTTGCAGTTCATCGAGTTCAGAAAAGACTCGAAAAAGGCGGCCAAGGCTCTCGGTGTTTTGATAAAAAAATTTCCAGATGGCGACATCACTCCCAAAGCCAGGCGTATGCTCGAAGACCTTGGAGGCCCGGACGCATCCGAATCCGAGCGACTTACGGCCAGAGTGGAGAAAAACAGGCGAGATTCAAATAAGGCGGGCCATGCCAAGGATTCTGGAAAGGAACTCAAAAAGCCAGATAAGGGCCAAAAATATATACAGCATGGCGGCACCTCGGTCCATGGAAATCAAAAAAAT
Source organism: uncultured Myxococcales bacterium (assembly GCA_964431605.1). Lineage (GTDB taxonomy): Bacteria > Myxococcota > B64-G9 > B64-G9 > B64-G9 > JALVPF01. Next base: position 1,970 of record CAYSLH010000314.1, on the reverse strand, counting down.
AGCAGAGAAAAAGTTTCCACCAAACATCCAATGTTATTTCAGGTAGACGAGGACTCAGGACCTGACTACTCCCGAGTGACGTTATATACCGGGGTAAAGACAAAGTACAAGTTTGGAGTGCTTCCGGCCAAGGCAAAGAACGATCATCCCAGGCTGTATATAGATTTACAAAACACTAAGCTGGATCCGGAACTAGATGGACCACTCGTGGTGCATGGTTCGGTTCTTGCGCGTATCAGGTTTGCTCCTTTCGACAAGGACACGGTTCGTGTGGTTTTGGATTTGAGCAAGTTGGGTGAATATAAGGTATTTCCCATGGACCATCCAGCCAGGGTGGTCTTGGACATCAGTGCCGGATCTGACAAGGTTGCATCTATTATAGGCAGCAAGAAGGGTAAGGATAAAAGGATCAATAAGAAGAATAGCAAAGAGCACAAAAATGTGAAGGTGAGTTCGAAGAAACACTCGAAGTCCACTCTCGACAAGACCAAACCTCACATTCCTTCGAAAGCCGTCAGCAAACCGGGACGTTCCCTGTCCATGTTGGCAGGGCTGAAAATAAGAAAAGTTGCGGTGGATGCCGGACATGGAGGAAGCGATCCAGGAGCCATAGGTCCGACAAGGGCCCTGGAGAAAAAGATAACCCTTGACATCGCAAAACGTTTGGTAAAGCTCCTCAAAGAGGACAAGAAGCTCGGATTGACGGATGTTTTTCTAACGAGATCGAAGGATAGGTTTGTCCCGCTCGAGAGGCGTACTGCCATCGCCAATAAGAAAAAGGCGGACCTTTTCATATCTATTCACTGCAATGCCCATCGGAATAGGAAATTCCGAGGCGTGGAGACATTTTATCTCGACTTGACCAATGACCGTTACAGTATAAAACTGGCAGCGCGCGAGAATGCAACATCGGAAAAGACCATTTCCGACCTCCAGTTTATACTGGCTGACTTGGCCCTCAAGTCACATGTGGATGATTCAATTTCCCTTGGAAGAGCCATTCAGAAGGCTCTGGTGGGAACCCTTCGGAGAAAATACAACAAGGTGATAGATCATCATATAAAACCAGCTTTGTTTTATGTTCTTATTGGAGCGAGGATGCCCTCGGTACTAGTAGAGACATCCTTTATTTCCAATCCCATGGAAGAAAAACGCCTCAAGACTAAGCAGTACAGGCAGAGAATCGCAGAGGGCATTCATATAGGTGTGAAAAACTTCATCAAGTCACGCGAAAAACTCTTTGATCCTGATTCATGAGGTCCTCTATTCTCAACATATTTTATTTGGGCATGTAGCGCCGTAGTGTTGGTCGTATGAAGTATTTTCCATGGGATGGTATTGTTCATCGAGTGAAGTGGAATGAGGTAAGAGATGAAGAAGGTTGCATTTCAGGACATGTACTCAGATTGGAGTAGTCACTGTTATGGATGCGGTAGGCTGAACGAACATGGGTTGCAGATAAAGAGCTACTGGGACGAGTCAGGCAAAGGGACAATTTGTCATTTCACGCCGTATTCATATCATACGGCTGCGCCAGGGTTTGTTTATGGAGGCCTTATTGCATCGCTCATCGATTGTCATAGTACTGCAAGCGCTGCGGCAGCCACCTACAGGAAAGCAGGTCGTGAGATGGGTTCAGAACCGGAGCTTCGATTCGTTACAGCATCACTTCATGTCGATTTTATAAGACCTACACCCATTGGCGAGGAGTTGGAGATACGGGGCAAGATTGAGGAGATCAAAGGGCGTAAAGTCATTGTTAGTTCTAAATTGAGCGCAAGAGGCGAGGTGTGTGCCAGGGGACTAGTGGTAGCGGTCGAGGCACCCGATTCCATGAAGGAATAATTTCGGCCCTTTTGCTCCCCTTTTCAGGTGCCCTTGGTGCCCCTTTTCAGGTGCCAGCCACTTGTTAAAAACTTGTTAAAAGCCACTTGTTAAAAAAGTAAAAACTTAGTAAAAAAATCAGCGTC
>CAYSLH010000313.1:0-5715 GCA_964431605.1 uncultured Myxococcales bacterium | reverse complement strand
CAATCGTTTTGACGCAGAAGCCAAAATCTCCGCACGTCTTTTAGGCGTATCTCTGTCACATGGTCCGGATGGAGACATGGTAAACGCCTCTAACTCATCCGCTAATGTGTTGAGTAGATCGCGCCTTGGTCCAGTATTTTTTTTTGCCACTGACCTTATCCTGGAAAGGGCATCTTTTCGTCCATGGGAAGAACTCCAGTTCGAAGGCAGGTTTTCTTTGGTCCACCCCTTGTCCCGGGCAGACTCCAACTCGGTCAAGACCTCGTAAAATTCCTTCTCCGGCTGGTCCCACGAATCCGGCTCGGCATCGAGACACCTGGACTTAAAAAGCTCCCACGCAGCACCTTCGTCACAACCACCTCTTTCGGCGGATTTCCAGGCCAGGTACAAAAGTGGTGCGTTTCGCGAACAATCGCGACTCGTCGGAGGAGAAAACGCAAGGAAGGATTTGGCTAAAACGCAAGAACCTGCAAAGTCTGCCTGGTAAAAAGCCTTATCCGCAAGATGGGCCAGGGTCGCTGCAGCGATGCTCTCTTGAGCAGGTTGCCCCAGATTCAAGCCATCCAGAGGTTGCATGACGAGGTGTTGGAGCACCTTGGTTACAGCCACGGCTTTCCATCCTCCAGGGGTCTTTCCCACCACGACTGCAGCACCAAGGCGTTGTGCGACAGCGGCCAAGGCCTCTTGTTCCACCCGGCCACGAGCCGGATCCACCCACACCACCTTCAACCCATCGGGCATACCCACAGAGTTGGATTGGTAGACACTCCGCACCAATTTTGCAGCTTTTTCGTCTACCGAGACAGGAGAGAACCGACTAATGTCCGAACAAGAAATCTCCTCTACTCCAGTCTCGGAATCTCTCTGTGAACCCCCATTGACAAGCCTCACGCAAACAGTCTGTAACACCTCGGAATGGATGATCTTTTTACCACCTGCCGGACGATGTACACACCCAGCCAGCCCTGTCCAAGCCAGAATGCATATTACAAAGAGCATAGTTTTATTGGTTTTCATGATACTCCCCAAATATCCTGCGAGATGAAAAAACCAACCATTTGGGCTTTCGTATTGACTATCTGCTTCCAACGAACTGTAACAATGCAGAAAAAAAAAGCCAATCATGGGAATGTTCCACTGCCAAAATTTGTTACCGACACGATCTGTGTTTATAACGACTTTCTGTTTATAACGGCTTTTGGTATTGACAGACGGAACAATTGGAATTCTCCCGGCAGGCGAGGCCGGGATTTCAACAACAGGAGCGTTCCATGATCGAAGCACAGCAAGTCACCAAGAAATACGGTATGGTAGAAGCCCTAAAGGGCCTGACCTTCCGTATAGAGCCAGGTGAGATCGTGGGTTTGCTCGGCCCCAATGGAGCAGGCAAAACCACCCTTCTGAAGATCCTCACCACTTTCTTCGAACCCACGACAGGTCAGGTGCAAATCGATGGACACGATGTTGTCACCGAGCCACTGGAGGTACGGCGTCTGGTTGGATATCTCCCTGAAAACGCACCTCTGTACCAGGAGATGCTCGTCCAGGAGAGTCTTCTCATGACAGCCGGGCTCAGGGGAATAGCGCCATCCGAGGCCATGGGCCTCATCGCTCGAGCAGTCAAGGATACCGGGCTGGAGAAGGTCATAACCAGACCCATCTCCCAGCTTTCAAAAGGTTATAGGCAGAGAGTAGGGCTGGCACAGGCCATCCTGCACCGTCCTCCCATACTTATTCTGGACGAACCCACCAGCGGCTTGGACCCGGAGCAGATCGTAGAAGTACGAAACCTGGTAAAAAGGCTGGCAAAAAAATCCACGGTAATCCTCTCCACCCACATCCTCACCGAGGTGGAACAGACTTGCGAGAGGGTGATCATCATAATGAACGGCCAGTTGAAAGCAGATGCGAAACTTTCGGAAATAACCACGGTCAACCGCTTCCTGCTCGGCTTGGAAAAATCGGCGGACAGAGACCAGATTTCGGCCGCCCTACGCAACGAAAAAGGTATATCCGTTGTAAAAAAGGCATCGGGACCTGATGGGCTCGATTATCTCAGCATTGAAGCAGACAAGGACGTGGACCTGGGAGAACGAATTTTCACTCTATCGAAGAGCAATGACTGGCCTTTGCGTGAACTCAAGCGAGATTCACGAACCCTGGAATCAATCTTCCATGCCCTTTCTTCAGGAGAGGAGGTGGCGCTGTGAACCGCACCATGGCTATCGCACGCAAGGAATGGAAAGCTGCTTTTCTTTCACCTGTAGCCTTGATCTTCTTGGGCATATTCCTCTATGCGTCCCTGTTCGTATTTTTCTTCATGGAGGGATTTTTCGCTCGCTCCATCGCTGACGCCAAACCATTTTTCAAACATATGCCCCTGTTGCTGGTGCTGCTGAGTTCTGCTTTCACCATGAGGTTGTGGAGCGATGAAGCTCGCACCGGTACCATGGAAGTTTTGCTCACCCTGCCTCTTCGAATCAGGGAGGTGGTGATAGGTAAATTTCTGGCAGGTCTGGGACTGGTGGCGGTCGCCCTCGTGCTGACTTTGCCAGTGCCCATAACCATCAGCATGCTCGGCAACCTTGACTGGGGACCTGTGATCGGAGGTTACCTGGGACTGCTGCTTTTGGCATCTTCGTACCTGGCCATAGGCATGCTCATATCGTCGTTTACTTCGTCCCAGCTTGTGGCGCTGATGCTCTCATCTGTTGTTTGCGGAGCTCTGGTGGGCTTGGGATACATCCCTGAGGTGCTGTCGTTGGGAATGGGTACTGACGAACTCTTGCGCGCCCTTGGAACTGGTTCGAGGTTTTCCAGCATGCTGCGAGGAGTACTGGATCTCGGCGACCTGGTATATTACCTGTCGCTGGCAGGGTTCGCCCTTGCAGCCAATGCCCTTGTAATCGAATCGGCAAGATGGGGAAACACCTCCCCCAGCCGTAGCCGTCGCAGGGCCATGACACTCGGATTGGTACTTTTCGTGGGCAATCTTTTGGTTTTGAACATCGGGCTGGGCCTGGTTCACAGCCCCAGGTTCGATCTCACCGAATGGAAGGAATACAGTATTTCTCCTGCTACCATGTCCCTCATTAAAGGAGCCCAGGAGCCTCTTCTCATAAGGGGATATTTCTCAGACAAGACCCACCCCCTACTCGATCCGCTCATCCCTCGCATAAAGGACTTTTTGGATGAACTCAGGGCAAAAGGTGGAGACAACCTCCAAGTGGAATTCGTAGACCCCACCCAGGATGACGAGGCTGCAAAAGAAGCAAAGCGTGATTACGGAATAACCCCTGTCCCGTTTCATTTCTCCGACAGTCATGCCGACTCGGTGGTAAACGCCTACTTCGACATACTGGTCAGATATGGAGACAGGCACGAGGTGTTGAAGTTCCAGGATCTCATAGAGGTGGATTTTGAAGGAAACAACGTCAAGGTACGACTACGCAACCTGGAATACGATGTTGCCAAGGCCATTCAAAAAACCGTCTACGGATTCAAGAGTTTGGAGACCATTTGCAAACAACTTCCCGACAAGGCAAAGCTCGAGGTAATAGCTTCTTCCTCCAGCCTGCCAAAGCAGCTGGAAGAGGTGCCGGGGAAATTGCTGAAAGTAGCCAAGGAGATCAAGCGACGTTGCGGCGATCAATTCAGTTGGTCGAGAATCGATCCCGATGATCCCAACGCGAAGGTCACGCCTGAACTTTTGTACAAACAATATGGGATAAAACCCATGATGGTGGGTCTGTTGGATCAACGTACTTTCTACCTCGACCTGGTACTGGAAATAGGTGGTCACAAGGAGGTGCTGGGAGCTACGGGAAACCCCAACGAGTCAGAGATCAAAAAAGCCCTCGAAGCGTCTCTTTCCAGGCATGTTCCGGGATTTCTAAAAACCGTTGGAATGTCCGTACCGAAAAAAGAGCAACCCAGGTACCCAGGCATGCCTCCCACGAATCTCAGTTACGACAGATTGCGAAAGCATCTTTCCGAGACCTACGAGGTTCGCAACGTGGACCTGAAAAAGGGCGAAGTCCCGGGAGATGTTGATGTACTCATTGTCCTGGATCCCGAAAACCTGGACGAAAAGTCCAAATTCGCCATGGACCAGTTTCTCATGAGAGGCGGCTCGTTGATCATCGCCACGTCAGATCAGAGTTTTGCACCGACCCCGGGCGGAGGGCTTTCCACGAAGAAGACCACCAGCGGGATAAAGGATATGCTCAAGACCTGGGGAGTCGAGGTGGGAGATGCTGTTGTCCTGGATGAACAAAACTCCACCTTCCCGGTACCTGTTGAGCGCAAGCTTGGGGGAGGACTGAGGATCCGTGAAGTTCGCATGGTGGACTATCCACCGTTCGTACTAATCAAGGGAAAGGGTCTTGCTTCTGACAACCCGGCAACTTCAGCTCTTTCGCAGGTAATCATGCATTTTGCTTCCGCAGTCTCTTGCCTTGATTCAGATGACACAACCGACAAGGACGACAAAGAGGCCAAGAGCTGCCGACCTTTGCTGAGCAGTTCGGATAGAGCTTGGCAGGATACATCGTTCAAAGCCAATCCGGATTATGACAAAAACGGCAAGCTTGGATTCGCCGCGCCGTCCAAGAGACAGAGGTTCAGCCTGGCTATCACCAAGGTCGGTGGCTTTACCAGTTCGTTCAAAGGCAAGCAAGCTCCGCTGATGGATGATGGCAGCGCCAAGCCCGGGGCGAATAAAGACAAGAACGCAAAGAGCGACAAAGACAAGCTACGCGCAGGAGTCCTGGAGCACTCTCCCGATACGGCAAGGCTCGTAGTACTGGGATCTTCCAGCTTCGTCTCAGACATCATGCTGGGGCTCTCTGAACAAATTTCGCAGGGGGGCCGCGCGAACGAAGAATTCATGACAAACCTGGTCGACTGGTCGGTTCAAGACTCCAGTTTACTGCAGATCCGTTCCAAGGAACGATACGCCAGGTCCCTAGACAAACTCGACACTGGTGAAAAGGTAGGCTGGGAGGTTGGAAACTTCGGATTTGCCGCGCTGGCAGTGCTGGCCATAGGCCTGCTCACCCTGGGCAAGCGAAAGAGGGCCAAGCCTCTACCCCTCGGGTTGGACGACAAGTCTTCAAGCAACTCAGAGCGTAGCTGAAGGAGCCAATGCCATGAAACGCGTAAACACAATCCTGATGATTACATTGGCAGGACAACTAGTGCTTTTCGGTTTGATAATCACCACCTGTGGCCAAAAATCCAATCGAATAGAACCAGTTACTATGTTCGATGGAATCGATAGAGCCGGGGTGACAAAAATCACCATAGAGGCGAAAAACGGAACCAACACTGACAAGGTCGTGCTGGAGAAAAAGGCGGATGACTGGATTTTGCCGGATAAATTCGGCTACAAGGCTGACAAGACCAAAGTGGACAAGTTACTTGGCACCTTGCTGGGGCTACAGTCCAGCCGGATAGTGTCCAGGGGCGAAGAACACAGGGAAGATCTAAAGGTCACGGACGATTCCTTTCAGCGCAGAGTGGTGTTGGAAGCAGGTAGCACTAAAAGAACCATGTGGGTCGGTTCCTCTACCGGTGGTTCAAGTACCACATGTATCAGGGTGGACGACAAGCAGGAGACCTTTGCTTCTCCGGATTTGAAAATCTGGGATCTGAACGCAAGGGCTTCAGGCTGGTTTGCCTAACCCTATCTACAGATCCAGTCTTCGCGCCTTG
>CAYSLH010000312.1:0-5752 GCA_964431605.1 uncultured Myxococcales bacterium | reverse complement strand
AAAGATTGGATATAAGGTTCCGTCAGGAGAAAGTTATCTCCATATCATTCGATGCATCCAGTAAATCCTTTTCTGTCCATACCCAAAGCACCACTAAGCTAGACACAAAAAGCGTATGCCTTGCCACAGGCACCAGCCCAAGGACATGGCCCATTGCCACCAAAACCGGCATGATCCACCGTGATATCAGAACCCTACCCAAGGATCTATCTTCGAGCCAAGTGCTGATCATCGGGGCAGGTGAAGCAGCCTTGGATACGGCTCTTTCGGCCAGGGACAGGGGTGCAGAGGTATCGATACTTGCGAGGGGATCAGTTCTTTCCGCCTCACCACCACTGCTCAAAGAGACGGAGGGCTCAGATCTCCATGTGAATCTGGAGACCATGGTGACTGCAGCCTCATGGGACACGGTTCGATGGGTCATAGACACCAATCGTGGAAAATTCATCTCCGACGAATTGATCGTCTGCATTGGACGAGAACCAAGAACAGAATTGCTGAAAGGTCTCTTTCCAGGCGAGCCTGATTGCTCAATCTCACAGACGGCAAATCCCGGTCTTTTCATGGCCGGTGATGTAATAAGGGGACGGGATCGCTACACGGCAACAGCCATGGGAGACGGACAGAGGGCAGCAGTGCTTGCAAGCAAATACATCGAGGAGGTCTATGGAGCATGAGTAATCAACAACCCCAAATGGAAATCATCAAGGTACAAGGAGACCCGGAGGTCGCAGAGGTGGCTATCATGCGCTTTCGGGGTGACGACCGCAAGAGCGTAGAGTGCGTGGATGGTCTTGCTCCCCCACTAACCAGGCAACAGAAATGGATAATAAACATCTCCACTCAGTTCGGCTGTCCGGTGGGTTGTCCGTTTTGTGATGCTGCATTTTCATACCACGGTAACCCCACAGCCGAAGAACTCCTTACACAGGTCAAGTGGAGCCTGGATAGGCATCCGGTAGAGCTTCGCAACACATGTGAAAAACTCAAAGTTCATTTTGCACGCATGGGAGAACCATCTTTGAACCAGGCATGCTTGGAAGCGGCTGAACAGCTCCCAGACATCATCTCCACCAAAGGTTTATGGTGTTGCATGGCTACGGTTGCCCCCACGGGCAGAGAGAAATTTTTCCATGAACTCTACAACCTGAAAGAAAGAAAATACAGGGGCAGGTTCCAGCTCCAGTTCTCTGTCCAATCCACTGACGAAAATGATCGGGACCGTTTGATCCCCATGTCCCACTGGAGCCTGGAAGAGCTTTCATCGTTTGGAAAAGACTTCCATGAACAGGGAGACCGCAAGGTCGTGCTGAACTTTGCCCTGGCCCACGACGTGGCTTTCGACCCTGAGGTCATACTCGACACCTTCGACAAGGAGCACTTCGCTGCAAAGTTGACCCCGGTCAACCCAACAGCAAGGGGTGCTGAACAAGGCTTCAAAACAGTGCTTCGTTCCGAACATGAAAAAACCATACAGGTTGCCTGCGACGCACTTACCAGCCGTGGGTTCGATGTGGTATTGAGCATAGGCGACGAAAGAGAAGACGAAGTCGGCTCCAACTGCGGTCAAGCCATAAGAGTGGAGAGAGAAACGAACATCAAGCGGAAATCGGCACAGGTACCGGTTCGCATCCGCACGGAGGGTCTAACTCGTAGTCGATTGTAGCTTGAAGGTGTTCGAGTTTCAGCCAATTCGGCATAATGTTAGAATCCACCAGCACTTGGCCACCGAGAGCTTTGAACTCTTCTTCCTTCTTTTGCAAAAGTAGATCCACTTCTTGGTCATCTAACAATCTATACTCTCCCAAAAACGGTTTTACGAATGTCTCTCCTGTTGTATGGCACGAAGTTACATGCATGGCTTCGTAGTGCCTGATTCCCGGCCTGAGCGTAAACATTTCCAATATCATCCAACCCTTGTCTCCCACCGGCCTTCCCATGAAACTTCCCCCATAGGTCTTTACGTGGATCCCTTTCGCTCCCTGGCTTTGTGCTCGAATACGGCGCTTTTGGGCCTTTCTTCTCTTCAGCTTGTTTGACATGTCCTGCTCCTTTTAGATGGCTAGGGTTATGGAAAAATCATTTACATCTCCTAAAGCAAGACGCATGCCAAGGCCATAACCTAACGGAAAGTCAGGATTGTCAATAAACAAGGGTGTACGAAAATCGTACAAGGTGTACAAGAAAATTGGACACCCAAACGAGTTACGAAAAAAAACAGCCGGACCGGCCAACTGGCCCGGTCCAGGCTGTTTGCATAAATTGCCCAGTTTTGCAGTTTGGGCTCAAGGGTTGAGCTGATAGGTAGCCTGGCTGGCAAATACCGGAGGTAGATGATCAGGCTGCTCGGGAATGAATGGAATACCGTCTCCGTCCGAGTCGCCGCCTGTTTCCCCGGTATTAGGTCCTTCTGAAAGCTGCATGTTCTCTGCCACGCGCATGAAGAAATCAACGTAGATTCCGGCTGCCATCTGATCACCGCCTTGCAACGATGCTTCGCGCAGCGCTCCTGCCAAGATGGCAAAATTCTTTGGTGTGTATACCACTTTATTGGAATCGAGAGTACTTCTGAATAGTTTTTGGTCCATCACGTAGTAGTTGTCCAGCAGTGCGTCATATGCTGATTTGGCAGCCTGGGCAAACGTAGCGTCTTGTGTGATACGAGCGGCCACAAACAAACCACGCACCGCGGCTGCCTGGGCTTCGGCCGTTCGTTTTCCAATGGTTTTGGCACTGGACAGATCGTATTGCTCGAAATACAAGCCTTGATTATCTGAAAGATTGTCAATCAAGAACTGCGCCTGTTCTGAGACAGCCTGGCGGGCACGCTGTTCTAATGGAGTATTTGCGAATTCGCCGATGAAAGTCTCCAGTGCTACAATCAGGTATGCCGAACCGGTGGTGCTGACCTGATTTTGATGGACTGGCAAACCAGCCTCCAGCGTCGCCTGGTCGACGAAGACCTGGTTGTCGGCGTCGTAGTGCATAGCCACCAGGTTTTGGAAAATGGCCTTGCTGGTGCCTTTCATCAGGTCGTACGGCCCGGGCATTCCTGTCTGAGACATGGATGCGGGGAAAGGACTGCCGTCGAACACCTCGTGATACGCCAGATGGGCAGAATCCGAGTCGATGGATGGGTTCATCATGTTGGTAAAAGACGTAGTTCCCCACAGCAAAGAAGCCTGGTCAAAGAGCCAACTGCCGGCATCCGTCACTTCGAACGCGGTGGCCATGGGAGGCAATCCCTCATGTACCTGGCTTTCAGTCACCCCGATCGCGTGGGGAAAGTACTGGATACCTTCTGATGGATCGTAGCTGGCCAGGTCCAGTGCACCTAATCCACTGCCATCGTATGCCAACATACCGGTAATCAGTGCAATCTTGTTGATCGCCTCTGCGGTCAGCACCTGGCCTATGAATCCGTCCAACGCATCACCGCCGAGATAGACATCGTTGTCCGGGTCGAATTCCGGGCTGTCCGGCAAATCGGGCGAGACCGAGCCATCAGCTTCGATACCGTTGTCTTGTCCGTCATGGAATGCGCTCAGCATGTCCTGCGACCACAGGTATTGTTTCATCAGTGCCTGGCCCATGGCGCCCGGGTTGAGTACTTTATCCATCTTGCTCCGGTCCCAGCGTAAGCTCGAAAAATCTTCCCACAAAAAGTGATCTGCGTCGATGGCCTGGTTTAGGTGTGGGTCCGCGGAGACGAACTCGGCGAACTCCGGCCAGGGATTGCCGGGAGGATTATGACCGCTTTGGACAGAAAACGTCATGATATTCTGCATGAGCATGTCGTCTTCCTTGACTCCATTCGGCTCACCTGTCATCGAGCCGTCGAAATCTTCAGGCTGCATGGCGGCCATGCGCGAGATCATCGGTGCCCACATCATGTGCAGACCAATACCCGATCGGCTGATCACGGTGCCCAACTGGTATCGTGAATACTCGTAGTTTTCTATACCAAGCACATAGGCAGTATCGTCCGGTTGGCCTGGGGCCATTGGATCGAGTTTATCGAGATCGTACCCTAGTGCCTCGGCAAAAGGTTCTCCACTTTCATTGATCTCGTTGGCCAAAAGCATCTGGTCTGCAGTGTAGTATATGTCGGTGGTCACAGTCGGGACCACAAGTTCCACCTGGTCCTGCGATTGATCGTCAGCGCAAGACGATGCCAACAGTCCGGCTAAAGCAATTGCAGCCACAATCGTCGTTTGGATCCTCAAATGCGTTGTGATGTTAGAAGCTTTAACTTTCAGATGTTTTGCTTTTTCATTCTTCATGGCCGTTCCTTCCTTTCTTGTTGGCAAACGCTTTGCTTGCCGAATTTGTTTTTTTCGACACATGCCGTTATCTGCCAATCTGTCGGAACAGAACCGGAATCCTTACAAACGATCTAAAAAAGACAAAACAAGCGGATGCGCTCGCCTGCAATTCAAAAGAATTGGCCTACTCCAAAAAACGGCCAAGAAGACAGCCACATGAGGAAGGTTGATGTTCGGATGGTATGGTATTCAGCTTCCAGCTTTGTTCAAGATACACGAAAAGGAGCTACAAGCCCGGATTCAGCCACCAACCAATAGATTCTTTTTTGAGCACCGATTCTGGCAGCAGGCAGGGCGGCGACCTCCGGTTCTCCCGCAAGTATCCGTGCGACTATTGCAGCCTTCTGTTTACCTGCCACCATAACCATCACCACTCTGGAACGGCATAGTATCTCAAGCGTCAACGTGACCCTATCCACCTGGGGGCTTACATGCATCGGAGCCCGGACTCCCATCACCCAACGCTCGCTTTGCGCAAGAGCAGGGCTTTGGGGGAAAAGCGAGGCTACGTGACCATCAACACCCATGCCAAGTATACACAAGTCGAAAGTGCTCTGCCCCTCAATGCTCCCAGATCCTGTCCTTTCCAGGACTGGAAAATACCTACGCAGAAGTTCTTCGTATTTTCTTGCAGCCAGATTTCGTGAGAATTTCGTGGATACAGGGTACAAGTTGTCCGACGGAAAAGCCGCTGGCTGGAACCATAGACGATTGGCCAGTCCGAAGTTGGACCATCTATGGTCAGGCGACACACAACGCTCGTCACACCAAAAGACCTGAGTTTGGAAAGCAGGAAAACAGTCGGCAAGTTCGCCTCCAAGCCTGCTGAAAAGTTTGACCGGAGTGCTTCCGCCAGAGATGGCCAAGTTGAACACGCCCCGCTGAGTGCAAGCATCGGCCGCCTCTGTTTGCAGCAACTCGGATGCCTGCAACGTCATCCCGTCAATGCCTGCAAATGTAAGCAGAGTGGATTTCATGACCTCAGGGCAGACAGGTCCGGCCCACCCGAACCGGCTGTGTATACTTGTATGCGCTGCTGGCGGTCGCTACCATCCTCGCACTCGGCCAGCAGTGGTTCCAGGTACTCCCAGCAAAGCTCGACGCCATCCTGTCGCCAGAACAACATCTGCTCCCCGTGCAGGGCGTCTAACAATACACGGGCATAGTCATCGAGTTCAGTACAAGGATGGTCCTTGTCGTAATCGAAACTCATCACCACCTGACGGGTGTCCAGGCGCGGGCCTGTCTGCTTGGCCTGGAAATGCAGCTCCATCAACTTGTGGGGATTGATGTTGAAGACAAGCTGGTTAGCGGACGGTTGTCCTCTAAACCTTTCCTTGGGTGCCCGACGGAAGACGATCCGAATCTCGGTGCGTTTCTCGGCCAGGCGTTTGCCTGACACGAGCAGAAAGGGTACTCCCTGCCAA
>CAYSLH010000311.1:0-5755 GCA_964431605.1 uncultured Myxococcales bacterium | reverse complement strand
AAGGGGACGTTGGTACATTAAAAACATTAATCAAGTAAGGAATGATCCTCCTGCCACTCAACAGGTGCCCCATGGAAAACTCATTGACAAATATTTCCGATAAGGTATATGTTTTATACATATAAAGAATAAAAAAGGTATCGAAATGGAGTTTGAATATGATGAGACTAAGAGCAAGGCCAACAAAGAAAAGCATGGGATAGATTTTGTCGAGGCGCAACTCCTGTGGCTTGACAACATGTTGATCGAGATTCCGGCTCGAACAACCGATGAACCGCGGTTTATGGTGATCGGCAGGATTGTGGGAAAACATTGGTCTGCTGTGATTACATACCGGCATGAGCGAGTCCGTATTATTTCAGTTCGGGGGTCACGTAGAGAGGAGATCGAAATCTATGAAGGCCCATGAGTTTGATGAGAAATTTGATCGGGGAGATGATATCACCTCGGAGCTGGACCTTTCGAAGGCTCGCAGGCAAAACCTGGAGCCAAGGAGGGTCAATGTTGATTTTCCAACTTGGATGATTGAGTCATTGGACCGAGAAGCGAAGCGGCTTGGTGTTACGAGGCAATCGATCATTAAGATCTGGATCGCCGAGATGCTGGAGAACAAGACCCATTAGACCGATGGCCGGCTCCGTAGTCTGCTCGATGGACAAAACACTTTTATTCCGTCAATCATTCAAAAGATAATCAATTTTGGAGCGATAGCGATGTCCAGTTCAATGTTCAAAGGTAAAAAAAGGATAGCTTTGCTTGTTTCCTTTTGCACAAACGCAAGACGTGCCGGAAAATTTTCATAAGATCACGGCAATAGATAGTTCCACCGGCAAACTCCGCTGGAGCTACTCATTGCCCCATGATGTTATCCCAAAAATGTTTTCTGCCGAGTCCAACACCATTTTAGTCTCTTTCGTTGACAAGCAGCTTGGAGAAAATGTTGTACATGCTTTTTCGGCGGACAGCGGCCTTGAAAAATGGCGCTTGCCAGCCCGGTATTGTCGATATACTCCGATTTTCACTGAAGGTCGAATGTTTCTCCCTTGTCCTTCAGAAGATCAGGCCTTGCTAATCGATATCGAGACTGGAAAAAGCTCCAGGAGTGAACTCTACGGTAAAGCGTTCGATACAGATGATGGAATTATGTTTTTCAGCCCAACAGAGAAAACAGGCGATGGTTCCCGGATATTGTTTAAGCTGGTTTTGGGTGACGACAAGCCAAGACCCGTGCTGCTGAATGGAAAGACTGTGGTGCTTCCGGACGGTGTTTATCCATATAACTCAGTCGCTTTTTACAAGGGAATGATTCTCTGGACAAATGAGAATGAAAATACAAAGGTGAAAAAACTCCACGCGTTTCCATATCTGCCTGACAAAAAAGGGTTTTCATTGGCCTTTGACGATGGATATGTTCAAGAGACGATGTATAGTGAATTGAGACATTTTTGGCCTGGGTTTTCAAGCTTTGATGTCATACGGGATCCTTACCTGCCCTTGATCCTGACAAAGAAAATCGATGATCACCATGTGGATACCATGTTGGTGGTAGTGGACCTGGATAAAGGGGCCTATGCCTGGAAAAGCAAGGTCTTCCGGCAGCCATGGGGTTTGTTTGTACAAGATGACATTTTTTATCACAATGGATTGTACCTGATAGACTTCAGGTACATCGAAGACAAGCAATCCCAAGAAAGCCTGCTGGTGCTCGATGCGCAAACAGGTCACTTCCGCGGGGCGCTGAAGCTTTTGGGCAGCTACGAGGACGAACAAGTGCGATTGGAATTCAATTTGAGTCCCATGTTCTGGAGAGGGGACAGGCTCTATGGATTCAGGTTGGGACATACCTGGGTGATGGACCTGGCCAGGCTCGACCTGATGGGACCTGGTTCGAACATGTTCAGTCTGCAGCCGGATACCATGACCGAAAAAATTCTCGGCCCACTTCCTTTGATACAGAGATAAGCCCGGCTGACGGGCAAGGCGTGCTGGTTTGCCGAAGGCCAGGGAGCTTATTTTCTGACTTTTTTCATTATAACACAGGTGCTACTTGACAATTAGTATCCATTTGCCATAGTCCTGACGTTTGATTTCTTTGCTGGAAGCATAGGAGGAATTCATGAATTCAAAGGATTTTATTTTTACTTCTGAATCTGTTACAGAAGGCCACCCTGATAAAATTGCAGATCAGATTTCAGATAGCGTTCTGGACACCTTGTTGGAGCAAGATCCCACGAGTCGTGTGGCATGTGAGACCCTGGTCAAGACCGGTATGGTCATCATCGCCGGGGAGATCACCACCAAGGCATATGCCCACCTGCCAGATGTGGTCAGGTCGGTGATAAAGGATATAGGATACATAAGCTCTTCCATGGGTTTTGACTGGGAGACGTGTTCTGTGCTCAGCGCCATCGAACCACAGTCACCGGATATCGCGCAGGGTGTCACCACTGGTGAAGGCATGCACGAAGAGCAGGGGGCAGGCGATCAGGGCATGATGTTCGGTTACGCCACCGCTGAAACAGACACCCTAATGCCGTCTCCCATATATTACGCCCAGCGCCTTTCGCGTCGTTTGAGCGAGGTGCGTAGAAATGGCTCGTTGGATTTTCTGAGGCCTGATGGGAAGACACAGGTCAGTATCAGGTACGCAGACGGAAAGCCGGCTGAGGTTACGGCCATAGTCGTATCGTCCCAACACACCCCGGATGTAGCCTATTCTCAGATCAGTGAAGGCATAATCGAGCAGGTCATAAAACCGGTGATTCCTTCCAACCTGTTGACGTCCAACACGGTCATGCACATCAACCCCACCGGCAGGTTCGTCATAGGTGGTCCGTTTGGCGATTGTGGTTTGACAGGTAGAAAGCTCATCGTGGACACTTATGGAGGATGGTCACGACACGGTGGTGGTGCGTTTTCGGGTAAGGACCCTTCAAAGGTCGATCGCTCCGGAGCTTACCTCGCAAGGTACATCGCGAAGAACATAGTAGGAGCAGGCTTGGCATACCAGGCGGAGGTGCAGATCGCTTATGCCATTGGAGTTGCTGAACCTGTATCGTTGATGGTAACGACTTTTGGAACGGGAAAACTTCCTGATGCGCGGCTTGCCGAGCTCGTCAGGGAGATTTTCCCCCTGAAGCCCGCGGATATCATCAAACAGCTCGATCTGCTGCGACCCATATACAGGAAAACAGCGGTTGGCGGACATTTCGGCAGGACCGATCCCGATTTCACCTGGGAGAAGCTGGATCGCACAGATGCTCTAAAGCAAGCCGCCGGCGTGTGAATTTTTCGGGTATTATCCATCTAAGCAAAATTCAACTTACCCGCTTGGCGGGAGGAGAAAAGAAAATATGAAATACGATGTAAAAGACATGAAACTGGCTGCCGAAGGCATGAAAAGAATGGAATGGGCCGGGCGTGAGATGCCGGTACTGGATCTCATCAAGAAGAGATTCTCCAAGAGCAAGCCCCTGAAGGGCTCTACCATAGCGGCCTGCTTGCATGTTACTTCAGAGACGGCAAACCTGATGGTGGCCCTGAAGGCCGGTGGTGCAAAAGTCAGCCTTTGCGCTTCAAATCCTTTATCAACCCAGGACGATATCGCAGCTGCGCTCGTGAAGTTGGGGATACCCGTGTTCGCAATCAACGGCGAAAACAACACAACGTATTACAAACATATCAACGCTGTACTCGATACCAAACCTAATATCACCATGGACGATGGCGCAGACCTGGTGTCGACTGTACACAAGAAGCGCAGGGATTTGGCCGAGACCATGCTGGGGTCCACCGAGGAGACGACCACGGGTGTCATCCGACTCAAGGCCATGGCTTCTGATGGAGTTTTGCTTTTTCCCGTGGTGGCTGTAAATGACGCCCTTACAAAGCATCTGTTCGACAACCGGTACGGTACTGGTCAATCGACCATAGACGGGATCATACGGGCCACTAATCGACTCATCGCAGGAAGTGTGTTCGTGGTAGGTGGCTACGGATGGTGTGGTCGTGGCCTGGCCATGAGGGCCAAGGGTCTGGGAGCAAAGGTTGTGGTTTGCGAAGTGGATCCGGTGCGAGCGTTGGAAGCCCACATGGACGGGTTCAGGGTCATGCCCATGGCTCAGGCATCGAAGATCGGTGATTTTTTCTGTACCCTGACGGGGGACATGCACGTAATTAGGCCGGAGCATTTTTCCAAGATGAAGGATGGGGCCATCGTTGCAAATTCCGGTCATTTCGACGTGGAACTGGACCTGATTGGCTTGCGCAAGATAAGCAAAAGTAAAAAGCAGATCAAGCCCTTCGTTGAAGAGTACCACATGAAAAATGGACGCAAGGTATACGTCCTGGCATCGGGTCGCTTGGTGAACCTGGCTGCTGCGGAAGGTCATCCTTCGGGTGTCATGGATATGAGCTTTGCCGGCCAGTCCCTGGCCGCGGAGTTTCTTGTGAAAAAAGGACCAAAGCTGGAAAAGAAAGTATACTCTCTGCCCGAAAAGCTCGATGAGCAGATCGCCAGGCTTAAACTCAGGGGTGAGGGCATCAGTATCGATTCTTTGACACCAGAGCAGAAAGAGTATCTGTCCTCCTGGAAAGTAGGAACCTGAGAACCCTGAGCCATGGATCCCCTCGAGAGCATCGTCCTGGGACTTGTGCAGGGCTTGACCGAGTACCTGCCCATTTCTTCCACCGCCCACCTGAGAGTGGTTCCGGCCCTGGTGGGGTGGCAAGATCCCGGGGCTGCTTTCTCTGCGGTGGTCCAACTAGGTACCCTACTCGCAGTGCTCGTTTATTTTTTTGGTGACCTTTGGCAGTTGGCAACAGCGTTCGTGATGGGATTGGCAAGGGGCAAACCTTTTGATGACGCCAAGTCCCGCATGGCTTGGATCATATTGTTCGGAACCATACCTGTGGGTGTCATCGGCCTGGCTTTCAAAGATGCCATCGAGACCAAGATGCGGTCTCTCTGGGTGGTGGCAGGGGCCTTGGTGGTTTTGGCCCTTGTGTTGTGGGTTGCGGAAAAAGCGGGCAAACGCTACCTCAAGATGACTCAGATGGGGTGGAAGGGTGGTTTACTAATCGGCATGGCCCAGGCCCTGGCCTTGATACCAGGGGCTTCCAGGTCTGGTGTCACAATAACGGCAGGCCTTTTCGTGGGTTTGACGAGAGAAGACGCAGCAAGGTTTTCATTCCTGTTGGGGGTTCCGGCTATCGCGGCCAGCGGGTTGTACGAACTTTGGTCCTTGGCTAAGACAAGCCCCCACGGAGTTCCCTGGGTATCGGTGGGACTTGGTACCGTGGTAGCTGCTGTGTCAGGCTATTTCGCCATAGCATTTCTGATCAAGTTCCTTCAACGTCACTCCACTGCTGTGTTCATCGGATACAGAATTATCCTTGGTATAGCCATCACGGTACTTATCTATGCAGGTTATCTGATTCCTTAGGAATCCATCTAGACTGCTTTCCGTGTCTGGTTCATGAAGTCAACCTGCTTGATCGGCAGAGCTGTGTTCTCGATGAGTAAGATGACGATTGAGCACGTTCATGAGTGACTCTTCGGAAAAAGGTTTGGATAGGTAATCATCCATGTTGTTAGCCAGGCATATGTCTCTGTCCTCAGGCATGGCGTGGGCTGTAAGCGCGATAATGGGGACCCTCTTGCCTTCGTTTTCGATCATTCGTATCCTGGCGGTCGCTTGGTATCCATCCATCTTGGGCATCTCTATATCCAGCGTGACCACATCCGGACATAACG
>CAYSLH010000310.1:126-5843 GCA_964431605.1 uncultured Myxococcales bacterium | reverse complement strand
AACAATCTTGAAGTACGCAAAATGTGAGCACGGGAAACTTGGGGAAAAATATCTTGGGTTAGACCTCCGTCCCTGCCTTAGAATCCTGTGCCAAGGGTGAGATAGAAGTTATTAGTACCTCCACTCATGAGTCCCCTTGCATAACCAAAGCGCAGGCCGAACGGCAGGTAATATGCGAGCAGCATGTCGAGACGGATTTCTGCACCCAGTCCGACTTTAAAAAAGTTAGACACCATTGTCTCAATCGAAGGGTCCGCACTAGCACCACCAGCATCAACGAATACGGCACCATGTATATAGCGCAGAAAAACCGGAAGGGTCCATAGTCCCCTGTGTATATCCAAGATCGGCATGCGATACTCTACCGAAGCCAGCATAAATGCGTACCCGGCAAAAGCGCCAGGTTCGTATCCCCTCAAAAAAACTCCGGTGTATCTATACCCGAAATACGCATCACGTACGGGATCCGTAATGGGCAGTCCTCCCAGTGAAAAGATGCTCTTTCTCCTTTCATCTCCTATGGCTACTGCGCCTTGCAGTCCTATAGCCACCACATGGTGCAACCTTGGGATTACGGGAATGTACGCCCTGGACCACAACCATAATTCAGCCATGTTGAACCCGGAACCAATGGCTGGATGACTGTATCGAAGGCTAACTGAAGCAGCCAGTCCTTTTTCCGTACTGATGGAGTCGATGTATCTCTGTGCCCATGTTCCATACCAACCCAAACCTATCCATGCCATAGTCCTATCGTCCGGTAACACCGGCTCCTGGTCCAGGGGGTCTCGTGGCAGCCTGGTGGTGCTGTCGTATAAGTGCAGGTCGTAGTTTATGAATAACGAATTGTATTGGCGAACTGACGAAAAGGGAAAAGACATTTCGCCATAGAAAGTCAACTCTCTCGTGTCTACACTCCAGGGGCGATCGTTTACCATGGCTTGGTTACTGGTACGGTAGATGTGCCTAGATGCAAAAAGGGAAATGGAAGGGTAGAGCACTTGAGCCCACAGACTGGCATCGAAGTAGACCTGGAACGGTTCAGGATTCATGGTAAGGTTTACCATGTATGACAGTTGTGACAAGGCGTCTTGTCCTGCGAACATCAAACCAAATGTCGAACCCCATGGGTCCTGCCCGTAGGTTGGAAACCAAGCACGCGGTGACAGGCTGAAAAGGGGGTTGTATGGGCGGACCGGGTATGCTCCGCTTTTCTTTTCGACGACTGGAGCAGGGCGAGGTTCACGGCCATCTATTGGATCCTTCGATTCCAATGGGAGAGCCACCCAGGCGATATCAAAACCGTCAGGACCGTAAATTGTAAAGGCTATCCCATGACCGTCAGGAGAAGGGCAGGGTTGAAAAGCACCTGTGACCACGTTCGTCAATCTACGCATTTGTCCCGAACGGATTTCTACGGAATACAGATTGTAGATCCCAGTGCGGTCGGAACTGAAGATCACCGTTTTTCCTCCTGGCAGGAATGACGGCTGTATGTCCATGAACCTGCCAGAGGTCAGCTGCTTGAGTCGTTGGCTTTGTAAATCCATTAGAAATATCTCTCGACCTCCGTCATGCCTGGTCCTGCTGAAAACCACACTCGAACCATCTGGTGAAAACTTAGGAGTGTAGTACTGATGTCTTGCGTCGCTTTCCAGTATTGTGGTCGATTTCAATGTTTGCAGATCCAGGATCATCAATCTATTTTTAGCCAACTGGTTGGCAACGAAAACCACATGCCGTCCGTCCGGCGCCACGTCCGGTTCATGGGCGCGAAGACCCAAAGTCAGCCTCCTCGTGTCCCCGGATTCCAGGTCCAGTGAGAACAAGTCAGAGTATGCGTAAAACTGTTTTTCGATTTCTACCTGGCTATAGATGATCTTGTTACCGTCCGGCAAAAAGCAGGCCCCTCCATCCGAGTTGACTTCAAGCAAACACCTGTCATCTTTTCCATCGGTACCAACCAGCCTCAGGCATGGCCAGCCATCAGCAGGGGCACTGAAATACAGTATCTGCGAGGAGCCTGGACTGACCTTCGGCGCCCACTGAATCTGACCTTTAGATGTAATGGGAGTAAACGCGGTGATGCCTGCTCTTCTTATCTTGGAGAGACTTTCCTGTGCCTGGCTATATACCTTCTTACGCCACTGTTTGAATAACTGTGGGTAGTTTTCACCAAGGACGTCTTTTGCCACAAGGTTTAGTGACCAGGGTATGAGCATGGAACCCATCTTTGCGCTGAGTCGACTCAGGCTTTTGTACCCAAAGCTTTCTGATATGTGTTGGACGAAGAATCCTCCATATAGGTACCAGGTCGTAGCTTGAGGCCATTTGCGCGGTACACCTCCCATCTCGTCAAGGGTGCTGAACCGGTCAGCAAGGGCAGCGGTGCGTAAGTACATGCGAAAAAGGGATGAGCGAATCCTGCCGGCCGATGACAGCGCTGACTCGGTCTGTACTGCCAAACCTTCGGTGAACCAACCAGGTTGCGCTCCGTTGGGGTAGATAGTTCGTCCAAGTACAAGGTTTATCCAGTGGGGCAGGCCCGCTACAGTATCCATGTGTACCGTGTGCGTCAGTTCATGGGTGATTAGAATTCTTATGTGATCGTCCATATCGTTCAGGACACTCATATCATCTGGAAGCGCGGCAATTACATTTACAAGGTTATATGGGAGCACAGTAGACGAGCCATTGGCAGAGTCGGTGAAATCCGTCACCACTATGACGATTCGACCTTGGGGCATGTGGCCCAGTCGTCGGGATATCTTTTCAAGAGCCTGTTCGGCGTCTTTAGCTACTCTCTGTGCCAGGTCATTTTCGCCATCGTGGTAGTGGATGATAAAGTGCTCGGTAGTAATAGTCCACCATCTCAAGTCAGGATCATAGGCTTCGGACCTGGCTGAAAAAAATAGCATTAGTACTGCCGAACCCAGCAATATTCGTATATGCAGGGGACATTTTGCAGGAGATAAGAGCTTGTGCAAGATCAATCCTCACATGCTCCCATGTTACTTGCGTTCAGCTGTACCGAAAAGGTGGTTCCTTTACCAGGCTTCGATTTGCAGTCGATGGAGCCACCGTGTTCGGAGATTATTTGTTGAGTGAGTGCCAGGCCCAACCCAGTGCCTCCTTCCCGAGTGGAGAAGAACGGTTCAAAAATCCTGCTTAGGTTGTCTTCTGCAATTCCACGACCGGTATCCGAGATGGTGATTAGCACCACACTGTCCGAGCGTTCGGTCCTGACACGCAAGACGCCGCCGTCAGATATGGATTCAGCAGAGTTTTTCAAAAGGTTCAACAGCGCTTGCCTTATTTGAGCTTCATCGGCATCCACGAAGCCTGCATCTGGGTCTAGTTCAAGTCGCAACTCGATGTGGTTGGATTCGAATTCACCTGACATGAATCTAAGCAGATCTCCAAGAATAGTGTTGATCTCGTGAGGTTGAAGGTTTGGCTTAGGTAGACGTGCAAGGTGCAGGTAGGCATCGGTGACCTCGGTCAAGCGTTCAACTTCGCGAGAGATGCTGGAGAGAATAGACTGGGCTTCGGAGTCTTTCCCCATTCCTGCTTCGTCTACCTCCTCCTGGAGAAGCTCGGTGTTGAGTCCTATGGAACTGAGGGGATTGCGAATTTCGTGGGCAACCACGGCGGACATGCGACCGATCGCTGCAAGACGTTCTGAGTGGATGAGTGCCTGTTTGGTACGAACCTCTTCTGTCACGTCCTGACCTACCAGTAAAACTCCCTGGGTGTCTCCGCCTGTGCCCAGCAAGGGTGAGACATAGAGATCCACGAGCACCTGCCTGGCGTCTCCGGTCTTGAATTCGAGAGCTTCGAATAGCATGTGTTGTTGTCTCCTGAGGACTTTTTCCCAGGACTCAATCAACTCTTTCATGAACTGAGCGATAGGTAATTCCTTGAGGCGACGGCCAATGGTATCTTGCGGTAAAAGCCCCCATAGCTTTTGCGCAGCAGGGTTTATGGTAGTTACCTCTCCGCTGGCGTCTGCAACCAGGATTCCATTGTGAAGGGATCGAATAATATGTTCGTTGTAAAGCTTCATCAAAGCCAGGTCGATGCTGGATTGGCGGAGTTGCCTGTTTACCTCCTCGAGTTGTTCCTGCTGCCTGACAAGTTGCTCCTGTCTTTGACCTAGTGAGCGTGCCATGTTGTTGAACTCGGTTGCTAGAAGTCCGAACTCGTCGTTACTTTCTGCCTCTATGACTGGTGAAAAGTCTCCTTTCGAGATGGACCTTGCTGCCGATGCCAATCTTTTGATGGGGCGAAGGGATAACAGGGAAAACGTTGTGACGATGATTCCAACAACGATGGACAGGATGGTGAGCCAGATCAGGACTCCTATGGCTGAACTCTCATCTTGCTCGAGAGAAAGCATCTTGGATGCAATCATATTTTTCAAGTTGAGTTTGAGAACCCTTACTTCTCTGGAAAGTTTTCTTCCAATCCTTCTGAGTCCGGAGATTTCATCTTTGGACAAAGGATGTAACTCCAGACTTTGAACCATCCACTCGATGGAGGATGAGTATTCATCGGATCGTTGCTTGATTTTTTTTAGACGATTTTTGAGTTCTGGAATGAAAATCGAATCCCGCACGGAAAGAGATTGGGGTTCGATACGCCTCAGCAGATTGTTGACCTGAGCCAAACGGCTTTTCATGCTTCTGCGGAACGAAGCTCCGATGGACATCAATTGTGTTCGTTGAACGTCCAGTTCACTGAATTTCAGAACTGAATCCATGGCTGTCCTGATCGCATTTTGTTTGGAATCGATTTCCGCCACCAGGCTCTTAATGGGAAGATATGTTCGATTTACAACGTTCAGTTGGTCTCTGACACTATTCAAGCGGGCCAAGCCGAACATGGGAACCGTTCCGAACACGGTGAGCACCAAGCTGAACCCAAGAAATATTTTTGTTGCGAGAGAGAATTTCATATGGCTATACGCTCCAATCCCGCAAGGTCATACCAGAGTCGAGTGAGCAAAAGACTTGATTATAATTTAGTTAGTTCCTGTGTCAAAAGTCACGGTTTTTGTCATACATGTACATGATGTACAATCGAATGAAAGAAAACCAAATGAAAAGGCGTAATCGAGGTGTTAAATTCATGGGGCTGTTTTTTCTTGCTTTGAAAACGAGATGGAACATATTCTGAAAGCCTGGAACATGATATATCAACGACTTGGTTGCGTTCGAGTTTTGCAGTGCTGTTGCACAGGAAGGTCTCTCTATGGAAGCTGTTTGCCCAACCTGTCAAGTTCATTACGAAGTCAGTGAAGAGTTGCTCCAGCAGGGTGGTTCCGTTTTGTGTCCCAAGTGCCAGGTGTCTTTGGTCTTTGTTCAGCCAGGAACAGATATTCCCTTAGAGCAGGACCAGTCTGAACAAACATCGTCTGAGCAAGCACAACTCACACAAACTCAACCAGAGCAGACAAAAGAGCCAAGGGAGGGCGCCGAGCAAGTAGGGAAACAGGCCGAGTTGATTACCGAACCAGAATCTCCCATCAAGTCATGGGATGCAGGGGATTTGCTTTGGAGTGGAAAACAGGATACTGCAGAGCCAACGACTGATTCTGCTTCAACTGATTCAGAGAGTAATTGGGGACAGTCTCCAGTTTGGGGCTCCCAGCCGGAGCAAGCCCAGCCGGAGCAAGCCCAGCCGGAGCAAGCCCAGCCGGAGCAAGCCCAGCCGGA
>CAYSLH010000309.1:4363-5855 GCA_964431605.1 uncultured Myxococcales bacterium | reverse complement strand
AGCAGTCGGGAAAAGCGCAATGGGGTGAAAACGATGAAAAATTGCCTCCGTCCCTCTCAAAAAGAACTATTGACACAACGTAGGGTTAGATCTACATGAGAAACTCACACGCCGGGATGGTGGAATTGGTAGACACAAGGGACTTAAAATCCCTTGGTACTTCGTACCGTGCGGGTTCGATTCCCGCTCCCGGCAGTAATAACCGGCTGAAGTTGTTGTAGAAAATACAGCGCAACTCCAGCCGGTGGATGTTTTTTTGGCTTGCCGCCTTGTTGTTCTTTGGTGCCAAGAGGTATTCCAGCTCATGATGCTAGGAGCTGAGTATGTCAGGAGATAACAAAGACCCGAAAATCGACGAAACAAAGCTCCGTGCCGAGATGAAAAAAGGTGCTGAGAATCTGACCTCCGATGACATCGAGAAGCTGCTTCGCGAGATGGAGTATTTTCAGGTAAAGCCCGGGTTCATGGTCTGCCAGTGGCGACGGTCAAATCATCTACCCACATGGTCTGGTCCACAGGAGAACCATCTCCAATATAAGGAGCCACCAGGAACTGGTTGAAATGCATGTCAGCGTTGTCTCCGGTTCTCATGAGAATATGGTGGTAGTCAATGATCAGTTCTCCGTCGTACCAGTACTGAATGACACCATCTGGTACGCCAAGCCCGTTCTGTATGCTGTTCATCTGGAAGTAAGACTCGATAAAGTGCCAATCATTTTTGTAGTAAGGACCTTGCTCGTCCTTGAACATCTTCTGTGCTGAGTCCCAGAACCTGGCGCTGTAATACCCGCCACCACCGGTGCTGAAACAGTCTCTGCCGTCCAGGTCTCCCATGATTCCATTGCAGGAACACACCGAACGCTGCTCGGTGAAGGTGTAGTTTTCAAATGACCCGTTGCAGCCAACGAAGCTATCGTTGTTCAGAAGAATGCAGTTGGGGTCCAGGTTTTTGCTGTCCTGAAGTGCTATCCTGACCACTCCACCCACCTGCTCGGTGTATGTGGTAAGGTGGCTGTTTGCAGGCCCCACCCACTTGTCGTCCTTGTTTGTGACAAAATGGAACTCGTGGGGATGGTACGGATGACCTGAGCCCACATAGTTGGCGCTGTATTTTACCCAGTAGCTCAAGTACACAGAGTCTGTCTCGTCGAACTGGTGCCTGCCAGGTGTTCCCCCTTCGCATCCTCTAGCCCCCTGGGTGAATCTGCACTCGAAGGAGTGAGTGGACCCATCGATGTGCTCAGAAGAAGAGAGATTGGCAGAGGGGGCGTCATACCAGCCACGAGATGAAAAGTCTGTGTTTTCAAAGGGCTCTTCAAAAAGGATCTCTCCTCCGCCACCCTGATCACCACCCGGATCAGCACCGGGATCAGAACCCGGATCAGCACCGGGATCAGAGCCGGGATCAGAGCCAGGATCAGAGCCAGGATCGCCTGAATCCTGTGCATCCGGTATCATCTCTGAATCAGGCTGTTGAACAGTCCCATGTTGG
>CAYSLH010000309.1:0-4263 GCA_964431605.1 uncultured Myxococcales bacterium | reverse complement strand
ATCCTGTGCATCCGGTATCATCTCTGAATCAGGCTGTTGAACAGTCCCATGTTGGCAAGCCATGAGCATACTTGCTATGAAGACGACGGCAAAGTACCAGAATACACTCTTTGTGTCTGTGAGCATGATTAGGCATTCCTCTCTTTTTATCGAAGTCAATCATATCAGCTATTGTGCTTAGAGGGAACATCATGATGAGCGGAGCTATTGCCCCAAAATCGGTCCCTTGGGGCCGTCAGAGGCTGATTCTGCGGGGTATTGCACCCTTGGTCGATCTTTCCTGTACGCACTGCTAGTGCATCGGCGCACAGTTCGGATTTTTTTAATTGCCGACCTTTACCTGATGGATACTGTAGGGAGTCTGCGGTTTTTGAACACTCTTTGGCTTTATCTTCTTCTGGCGGCGCGACGTTTGTGATTGGAGGCTTTTTGGGTGTTGCGCGACTTGGATTTGAAAGCCTTGCGTCTTGACTTCGTTGATTTTGACACAAGGCGCAGATCCATGGGTACCTGGCAAACCCTTGTTCTTTTCAGCTCATGGAATATTTCCTGTGGCATGTCCTCTGGCAACTCCACCAGGCTGTGATTTTCCTTGATGGTAATACGTCCTATATATTTGCTTTGCAGGCCTATGGTGTTTGCTATGGCTCCTACGATGTGGTTTGGATTAACTCCGTGCTCTTGGCCCACAGCGAGTCTATAACGATCCATTCCTTCCTCTGGGCTGTCGGTTTGTGGGTCTCTATCTTTTCGGCCTGAAGGTTTTGGCTTGGATGAGCGTTTTTTTTGCTTTGGTAAGACCACATCCTTGATTAGCAATGACTTGTTACCTTGGGCCTTTTTTGCCAAGGCCGCCGCCATTTTCAGAGGGTCTAAATCCTGTTCGGTGACCAAGTCCCCAAGAATGCTCACAAATGGTTCCAAATCGTCTTTAGCCACAATCTCAGCGATACTTTGCTTGAAGGTGTCCACTCGCTTTGCGTTCAGTACATCTGCGCTGGGCAAGTCCATGATGTGAATCTTTTGTTTTGTCATGTGCTCTATGGCTCTCAGGAGGTTGCGCTCCCGAGGTTCCACAAAGGAGATGGCCTTGCCCGTCCGTCCGGCACGGCCGGTGCGACCGATACGATGCACATAGGCATCCACACCGTCAGGCATATTGTAATTTATCACGTGACTGAATCGCTCCATGTCGAGTCCGCGGGCGGCTACATCGGTGGCAACCAGGAGGTCTATCTGCCCATTTGTCAGGCGGCGGACCGTGTGCTCACGCATGCTCTGCGGCATTTCTCCATGCAATGCTCTCGCCTTGAATCCCCTGTCACTGAGTTGTTCTGCCAGATCCACAGTCAAGGCTCTGGTTCGAACAAAGATCAGCACTGCATCCTCCAACTCAGCTTCAACGATTCTGGCGAGGGCATCCAGCTTGGAAATACCCCTTACGACCCAGTGGCGCTGATTGATTGTGCTTGCTGCGCTGGTGGTCTTAGTGATGTGAATGTACTCAGGTGATCGCATGTACTTTGCGGCGATGGAGCGAATGCGGGGTGGGATGGTTGCTGAAAATAAGGCTGTCTGGCGTTCGTTAGGGCATTTTGAAAGGATCCATTCGATGTCTTCAATAAAGCCCATATTGAGCATCTCGTCAGCCTCGTCGATTACGACTGTCTTGAGAGCATCCAGCTTCATACTGCCACGGCGCAGATGATCCATAATCCGGCCTGGTGTTCCCACGATGATGTGTGCACCTTTGCGCAGGGCCCGAAGCTGTGAACCATACTCTTGCCCTCCATATATGGGAACAACCCTGAGACCGTTAATATCCGCGGCAAACTCCTTTAGGGCTTGCGCGACCTGTATAGCCAGCTCGCGGGTTGGTGCCAGTACCAGCGCCTGAGTGTCTTTGACCTTGGGATTCATGTTCCCCAAAAGCGGTAAGCCAAATGCAGCGGTCTTGCCTGTTCCAGTCTGTGCCTGGCCGATGAGGTCAAGACCCTGGAGTAATATGGGGATTGCCTTTGATTGAATTGGAGTCGGAGTTTGGAAACCAAGTTTTCCGATCGGTCCCAATAACCTTGAATCCATGGAAAAATCTGTGAAATCTGAATAATTCAGGGTACTACCTCGAGTACTTTCGAACATACTACATCCTCTCTTCTGGTGGGGCGATACACAACCCACCATGGGTCGAGGAGCCCTACAACGCTGGGCATATATATACCCCCGGGCGCCGGAACGCCAGAGAAAAGATTGGCTTTTTCAATGCTGCCTGTATTTGCTTACATCCTCTAAACCGGCGCCAGCCCCTCCTGTCGTTATATAGCTCACTCCTTCCACTGGTTCGTAGCGGCAGTAGACGTGGTTGTGTCCTCCAAAAGCGCAAGGCACCTGATTGTCTCGAAAAAGTGGATGGAGATAAGCTCGCTCGTTTTGCGCTTGAGACTCTATGTGGCCGCCAAGGGACCATGGTGTAAAGTGCATGGTCGCAAATCGCCAGTCGCACAACGGATCTGAACTTGCTGCAGCCAAGTCTGCCTGCAACCAGTCGTACTGTGGACCTGATGTGAAACCGTGATCATCCCACAATGCCAGGAAGGTAAAATGAGCGTTTTAACTTTGTTCTAGTCCCTAAGATAAACAGCTCGAGTTAGGGAAGCTCAATGATACACACGGTGGGGGTGTGGTCGAAATAGCCCTCAGGGCTTAGCGCAGGGTGCCCATCGGTGTATCCCGGATACCAGCAGGTGCCTGAGAGTTCGTCGCTGACCATGTTGTCTATGCAGAAGAGATTCTTGTAGGTCTTTACGTATTCGTTGATGAAATAGAACGACTGATCGGGACCGACAAAGTCTTTCCAACGCCTGGCGCTGGCATCGATGGCGACAGCTGCAGCGCTACGCGGATCGGTGTTGAAATCACCAAGCACCAGGTTGCGGTCGCCATTGGCCGCCGGAGCTCCATCTCCCAGATCGATAAAAACTTGCTCAACCTGCTTTACTCTACAATTCTTGTCATCCGATGATATCCCGGAAGAGCCATGGACATTTACCAGGGTGATGTTTTGCCCGTTGACAAGATCGAGAATGCCCCTTCCTATTCTTGCGCCGTTTCCGCAATCGTCTATAGTCGATCCGAACAGCCCATCTGGGCAATAGTCATCAGAGCATCCGAGGAATGTTGCGAACTGCCTCTTTACCGCAGCACATTTGTCGTGCTTGTGCCAGTTGCAGGCGATCTGGTAATCCGAACCAAGGATCAACTGAGGTACGGTTGGTGAACCTGGGGACCAGTCCTCACATACGAATCCTTGCCTGGCTTCTGTGGGAATGTCTGCACACTCGTCCACGTCGAAGATCTCCTGGAAGACCACCACATCGGGCTGAACGCTGGCCAAAAATGCCCTGGCCTCGTCAATTGCAGGGCCCCAACTCAGGCCGTTGCCATAGTATTGATCCAGGTATTGTTTTTGCTCTGAGGTGAAGCCGTCGCTTCCCACCTTGGGGTGTATGCCTGTGTTGAAAGTGACAGCCAAAAAGGATGACGGGCCACTGTCACCTCCGGCGTCCGGAGTCTCGTCGTCACCATCTGCGCCATCGGGATCAGAGCCTGCATCCATCTCATCTGCAGGCACATCACCAGCATCGGTACCAGCATCCTTAGTATTGGCATCTGTGTTGAGATCATCTCCATCTTCCTTGCCACCAGCATCCTCTTCTCGGTCGAGGTCACCTGAATCCGCAAGCTCATCCCCGCCGTTTGCATCGACCTTGTCCGTATCGTTGTTGCCGTCATCCATGCCGGAGTCGGTCAGCCCGTCCTGACCCGAGTCAGCAGGTAGCTTGGCTAAGTTGTCCCCACAAGCTTGCAACAACAGCATCACACAGACAGCTACAAAACATATAAACTTGATCATGAGCTAACCTCTCTGCACAATTCAGCATGAATAATCAAGCATTACATAGACCCTGGCAAAATGGCAAGCCCAGCCCTGACCATAACGCCAAACGAGGAGTATCGCTTTGGCCACAGGAGTTTTTTTCTGACCATAGACGGTGGAAAAATGATGATCGCATGTAATCCCGTGGCATGTTTTCAACTCCTGGCTGTCGCCGAGCAAAACTTGTATTTCAGGATATTAGGGACGGAGGCAGGACAGGTGTCCGAAATTCGTACACGAGTGACCGAAATCTGTACACAGTCTTGAATTTTCATTTTCTTCGATTATCTGAATATATGCTTTGATTACAGTGAGTTGAGCTTTTT